>CAILKP010000069.1 GCA_903834785.1 uncultured bacterium | reverse complement strand
GGCGGCTTCCAGGTATCGGGGCATGTGCTCCAGCCGCTCCGGCGGGACTGCGGTAAAGCAGCCCGGCGGCGTCAGGTATGCCAGATGCTCCCGCAGGTCCGTCACCGAGGCCACCCAGTTGCGGTTGGTTCCGCCGCTGAGGCGATGGGCGATCTTGCCGCGGGCATCGAGGCAGCGGGCCAGCAGTTCAGCGATGTCCTTGGTGTTGGTGGCGATGCGGCCCCAACAGGTGCTTGTGCGCTGCTCGAAGGTCTCGGCATCGCGGATCGGCCCCTGACCGGCCATGAAGGTGCGCTCGGCGACCATCAGCGCGATGGTGTCGCGCAGCTCGGCCTCGGGGCCGAAGGGCTTGAAGCCGCGGACGAGTTCCTCGAGCTGTGGCAGGGCATCAAGGTGGTGGGGGAGTTCACCGGCCATGGCGATGGCCAGCAGCCGCCGCACGCCGCCGCGGGTGAGGTGGGTTGCTGCCGCGGCGGTCTCGGCGAGTGTCAGTGAGACGCTCTCTCCGGCATCGACGAGTGCCGGATAGCGGACGACGGCGGTGCGAGGTGTGCTCTGTGCCACACCGTCGTCGCCCTCGCCCTCCCCGTCTCCCTCTACCTGCTCGGGCAGCGGGCCGAAGGTCCAAGCCGTCAGGCCATCGCGCTGGAAGCGGGCCTTGGCCGCGCTGGCCTGGGCTTTGGCCAGGCGCGGGGCCAGTTTGGTGCGCAGCTGCTCGATGTCCTCACCGGTTGCCGAGCCGATGGGCTTGCCCGCATCATCGACCACGGTCAGGTGCAGTTGCAGCGCATCGGAGAGGTTGCGGCAGCGGAGCTGCTCAGGGGCAATGCTCACGCCGGAGAGTACCTCGACGGCCTCTGCCGCGGCTTCGTGCAGAGGCGGAGGGGGATTCGCCGAGCCGTCGAGCACGCCAGCGAGGTCGCGAGCCAGCGCATCGAGGGAGTCGACCTTGGCCTCCAGCGCGCTGCGCGGCTCCTTGGGCAGTTGCTTGAGCGTGGCGGCGAGCCGCGCGGGCAGCAGGCCGGGGACCAGCCAGTCGGCCCGGGTCGGCGGCAGCATGGCGAGTCCCAGCAGCGGGATCGTCAACGTCAAACCGTCGCCATCCTTGCCGGGCGTGAAGGCGTAGGTGAAGGTGCCGGTCAGGCCCTCGGTTGGGCTCAGGATCAGCTCGCTGGGGAACAGCGCGGTGTCTGTTGCCGCCGCGGCAGAGGGATCCAGCACATCAGCAAGGGTCAGTTTCAGTGCGTTGGCACGCTTGGGTGGGCTGGGGTCGGCGGCCAGGTAGCTCACCAGCGCCGCGTGGCCGGTGATCTCCGGCGGCAGGGCGGCATCAAAGTGGGCGGCCCGCTGGGCGATGGGTGCCAGCACATCGCGGCGCCGCAGCCGCGCCTCGGCCTGGGCCGCCTGCTCCAGGATGGCGCGGTTGTGCCGCAGCCACGCGGGGGGTTGTTCATCAGGGCTGTCCGTGCCGGTGTAGCGGCCGCCGGCGAGGCCCTCGGTGATGAACAGCTCGCGTGCCCTGGCGCGTGCGGCGGGTGTGCGCAGTGAGTCGAGCCTGATCTGCGTGCGCGGGCGCACCGGCACACCGGCGAAGGTCTCGCTGGCGTAGGTCATGACTTCGCCGGTCTTGGGGTCAAAGTGCTCATCGCGGCTGATGCGCTCGAGCAGGTGTCCGCCCAGTTCGGCGAGCCACTCGGGCTTGATGGTGCAGCACGAGCGGGCGTAGATCTTGGTGGTCTGCACGATCTCGCCGGAGAGCATCCACTTTGGGTTCTTCTTAAACAGTGCCGAGCCGGGGTGGATGGCGGCGAACATGCCGCGGATGCCGCGGTAAATGGTGTTGTGCCCGTGGCTGTTGACATCGTCGCGGCAGAGCACACCGGAGAGCGTGCCGGCCATGATGGCGCGGTGGATGGCCTCCGGCTTGGCGGGGTTGTTGTTCTGCCTCAGGTCCAGTTCATCGGCCAGATCAGCGAGCTGGTGATAGGTCTGGATCCACTCGCGCGTGCGGTTGTACGACAGGCACGCGTCTTTGCAGAAGCTAAAGAGCGACTGGCGGTGCTGCTCGCCCTGGCGAGAGCCGCCGCGGGGCGCATCGTCATCCTCATCCTCGCGGCTGTCGGCCCCGCGGGTGTGCATGGCGTCCCAGTAGTTCAGGAGCGTGAGGTAGTCGCTGTCGGGATTGGCGAATGCCAGGTGGGCGGCCTGCTGAACACCGCCGGGTGCACCGGGCCGCTCACGCGGGTCCTGGCTTGAGAGTGCGGCGACCAGCACGAGTGCCTCGTGCAGGCACCCTTCCTCGCTTGCTTGCAGCAGGATGCGTGCCGGCCGCGGATCCAGCGGCAGGCGTGCCAGTTTGGCGCCGATGGGTGTGAGCTGGGCATCGGCACCCTCGCTGCTGGCGGCACCGAGCTCGAAGAGTGTGGCCCGCGCTTCGGTGATGGCCTTGGCCTCGGGCGGGTCGATGAACGGGAAGGCCTCGATCGCGCCCAGGCCCAGCGACTGGCACCGCAGAATCGCCGAGGCCAGCGAGACGCGGCGGATCTCCGGATCGGTGTACACCGGCCGTGCGGCGTAATCGGCCTCGGCAAACAGGCGGATGGCGATGCCCGGTGCCACGCGGCCGCAGCGGCCGGCACGCTGATTGGCCGAGGCCTGGCTGATGGGCTCGACTTGCAGGCGCGTGATCTTGGTGCGGTAGTCGTAGCGGTTGATGCGGGCCTGACCCGTGTCGATCACGTGGCGGATGCCCGGCACCGTCAGCGAGGTCTCTGCGATGTTGGTCGCCAGGATCACGCGCATGGTGCCCGGTGTGGGCTTGAAGATGCGGTCCTGCTGGGCGGCTGAGAGTTTGGCAAACAGCGGCAGCACCTCAACATCGCCGCGGGCCCACTGCTGGACGGCCCGCGTGGCCGATCGGATCTCGCGCTCACCGGGCAGGAAGACCAGGATGTCGCCGCGGTCGTAGGGCTGGCCGTTTGGCTGCTTGCCGGGTGTGGCCAGCTCGCGCACGGCATCGGCAATGGCATCGTCGATGCTGTCCTGATCCACCTCGCCCCAGCGGTTGGGTTCCACCGGGCGATAGCGATGCTCGATCGGGAATGTGCGGCCGGAAACCTCGATGACTGGGACTTTGTCTGGCCCGCCGCCGGCTGCGCCGAACAGCGTCGCGAATCGGGTCGGGTCAATCGTCGCCGAGGTGACGATCACCTTCAGATCTGGCCGCCGGGGCAGCAGACGTGTGAGGTAGCCCAGCAGAAAGTCGATGTTCAGCGAGCGCTCGTGCGCTTCATCGATGATGATGGTGTCGTAGGCCGTCAGCATCGGGTCGCCCTGCATCTCGGCGAGCAGGATGCCGTCGGTCATCAGCTTGATGCGGGTGCCGCGGCCGGTGGTGTCGGCAAAGCGGACCTTGGAGCCCACGATGCAGCCGGGTGTTTCGACGCGCTGGCCCAGTTCCTCGGCGATGCGGGCGGCGACGGAGCGTGCGGCCAGCCGCCGCGGCTGGGTGTGGCCGATGAGCTTGCCCCCGGCGGCACGGCCGGCCTGCAGGCACATCTGCGGAAGCTGCGTGGTTTTGCCCGAGCCCGTGGCACCGCAGACGACGACGATCTGATGCCGCGACAGGGCGGCCGTGATCTCGTCCTGCCGCAGGGTGATGGGGAGCTGGGCTGAAAGCGGGTTCACAGGTCGTGATGATTGGCGGGCTCGGGTGCCAGCGGCGCCAAGAAGGCCCGCACGGCCGGGGTGAGCGTGCGGCCATCGGGTGCGTGCTCGCCCGCGGCCAGCCGGGCCAGACGCGAGGGCAAGGTTGCCGGGTCGGCATCAGCAAAGTCAAAGAGCGGTTGTTCGCGCAGCGGGGCGGGGTGCAGGATCCGTGAATGCAGGTGCATGCACTCCCAGAGCTGGGGGACCAGGTCGGGCTGCACGTTGAGTTGCTGCCGCAGCTGGGCCAGCGGCTCGGTGCACTGCTCGGTCAGGCCGGCGTAGTGCACTGTGCCGGAGGTATCGATGAAGACCATCAGCCACTCGTCAAAGTCCGGCCCGTAGTCGGTGGTGAGCTCGGCGATGATGGCAAGCCGGGCCAGCGGCAGGCGCCATGCCGGACCGGATGGGGGTGTGAAGCTCAGAATGTCGTCGGTGAGTGCGAGCGCCACGGGGGAGCGTACGGGGGAGTCGCGAGAGGAAGGTGGGGAGGAGATGAAAGAGGAGAGATGAAGGAGAAAAGGGAAGGCAGAGGGCCGAAAGGCAGAAGGCAGAAGGCAGAAGGCAGAAGGCAGAAGGCAGAAGGCAGAAGGCAGAAGGCAGAAGGCAGAAGGCGGGCTCACGCAGAGGACCAGAGCACCGGAGGGAGACAGGAGAAGAAGGAAGAAGCAGGAAGAAGAGGGAGGAAGAATGGAAGAAGAGGGGAACAGGATGGACAGGATGCGCAGGGTGGAGTGGGGAAAGGCCGAAGGGGCTGGTGTGGAACCAAGAGCCGTCGCGGTGAACGCGTTCGTTTCTTCTTCGCTGCCTCCCTGCTTCTCTGGTTCTTCTCTTCTCTGGTTCTCTGGTGCTCTGCGTGAGACACTGCCTTGGCTTCTCACGAACCGAGCCAGCCAGTGGGAGCGTCCTGGGCACTCGCGACTCGCGTCTGGGGTCTCGCGTCTCGCGACTGCTCCCTCCCGACTGTTGAAAATGCCCCGGAGAGGAGTCGAACCTCTAACATTTGGTTCCGAAGACCAACGCTCTATCCATTGAGCTACCGAGGCAAGCTATTGAGTTATCAAGGCCGGTTGGCGGCTGTTGATGGCCGCCGGAAACTGCGAGCAAGCGTAGCGATTCAGCGTCGCTCGGTCACGATACCTTCGTTGTACGCACGGATCAGGTCTTCCAGATCGTCGATCTGGCTGGCGATGGTCCGGCCTTCCTGGGTGCTGGCGATGGTGCGGGGCTGGGCGTAGGTGCGGATTGTCGCGACCTTGGGCACCATGTCGGCACCCTGATCGATGACGGCCTCGACGCCCTTGAAGGTAGCGTGCTCGGCTAGGTCGATGCGGTCGGGCCGCAGGACCAGGGTGTAGCCGCGGTCGCCGTAGGCTTCGGAGAACGCACCATCGATGGTGACGGCGTTGCCGCCGCGTTTGACGGGGTGCTCGCCCTTTTCGACCTTGACCGGCACGTGGCCGTTGACGATGAGCACATCATCGCCGCAGCCGAAGAGTCTTCCGATGCGGCGGACGAACTCCGGATCGTGCAGCAGCTCGAAGTACGGGTTCTTGTGTTCCTTGTGCACGGCTTTGTCGGCGATGAAGGCCGACTCGAAGGTCGAGAGCCGGTCCTTGCCGAACAGCGGGCTGCGCGGGCCGCCCCAGAGGTAGTAGAGCCAGTCGGCATCGGGGTTCTGCGGGGCAAAGCGGTTGCGGAAGGCCCGGCGAACGACCTTGCTCATCGCGTCCATCAGTTCGCGGCCGCTGATGCTGCGGCCGTCGACATCCATGGCCAGCGGCTGGCCCTTGTCATCCACGGGCACGCAGGCGTGGAAAATGAGCACATCATCGCGGCGGGCCCACATGCCGCCGCGGCGCACGAGCCATTCCATGTGCTCGCGGAGCTTCTGGCTGCCGAAGAACGACTCGCGCAGGCGGTCGAGGCACTGCTGCTCATCGGGGCTGTAGGCGTAGGGGTCGGCGGGGTTGATCGTCGGGAAGTTGTTGTCGATCAGCGGGTGCTCGACACCGTCGAGGGTGATGGTGCCCTTGTCCAGGTTGATGTGGTGCAGCAGGCGGCGGTGGCCCAGGTTCCATTCCGGGTGCTTGGCGAAGAGCTGTGCCTCGGCCTTGAACTGCATGATGGCCACGGCCTTCTGCATGCGGGCCACGCTCATCACGTCGCGCATGCCCTCGCCCTTGGGCACAAACTGGGTGGCCGGGTCGTTGCCGTAGACCTCGCGGGCCAGCTTCTCCAGCGGGGTGATCAGCACGCCGTAGCCCTCGGCCAGCTGGGCGGTGCGGCGGTAGCGTGCGCTGAAGCGCAGCACCGTGAGCATGCAGGCATCCTGACCCAGCGAGGCGCCCATCCAGATCGCGTCGTGGTTGCCCCACAGCACGCTGACGCGGGGCTGCTTCATCAGGATGTCGATCACGCGGTCCATGCGCGGGCCGCGGTCGCCCAGGTCGCCGGCGACGATGATCTCCGCCGAGGCCAGCGAGCGGATGAGGTACGACGCGGCGCGGATGGCGCCCCAGTCGCGGTCAAACCGGGCCAGCTGGGCCAGCATCGCCCGCGGAAACTCCGGCCGCTGGCCGCTGAGCATCTCGACGAACAGCTCGCGGAACTGGGGCAACGTCAGGCGGTCGACCAGGTCGCGGCGGTAGGTCTTGCGGAGGGCGCGGATGATCTCGCACTGCAGCCGCAGGGTGCGGTGGACCCATTCCAGCCGCCGCCCGCTGGCGACCACGCCGGGCGAGATGCGGGCCAGTGCCTCACGCGGGTAGTACAGGATGGAGAGGAACTCGGCCCGCTCCTGCTCGGAGAGTTCGTCTTTCAGCACGCTCTCGATCAGCGGCCGCAGGGCGCCCGAGGCGTTGTGGATCACGTGCCGCAGCTTGGCATCCTCACCGTGCACATCGCTGAGCACGTGGACCAGACCCATGGGCAGGTCCATCTTGGCCCGCAGGCCGGCGGCCTCGGCAATGGCCAGCTCCACGGTGGGGTAGCTGACGGACAGGGCGCTGAGCAGCCGCAGGCGGTCCTCACCGGGCGAGGTGGCGTAGCCGCCGCCGGCGGAGCCGAACTGCGAGCCATCGGCGGCGGAGGTGTGGATGTGCCTGGGCGAGGGGGCGGCGGTCATGGGGCATTCTTGCCCCGGTGCGAGGGCGGGTGGTGAATGCCATGATGAATGCCACGAAGCAAATGAACAACGCCCGCCGGGGGGGCGGCGGGCGCTGGGTCTGGTTTCAAGGAGGTTGTCGCGCTCAGTAACCCGCGGCAAACGCGTTGATGAAGGCGATGAAGTCGGAGCGGTCGATGGTGCCATCGGGCGAGAGACCGTCGTCACCGCCGCCGACCAGATCGGCCAGGCAGCCGGGGGGGCCCGGCGGGGCGGTCATGCTCAGCGTCGCGGCGTCGCTCAGCGTGCCGGTGCCGCCGCAGGAGTTGGTGACGATGCAGTCATAGAAGCCAACGTCCGCGGCCTGCACGTTTGGCAGCGAGAGCACGGGTGTGGCCGCCGAGTGGTTGGTGATAGTGCTCACCGCCACACCGTTCTTCCGCCATTGACACGTGGCCGGGCCAGTGCTGCCAGCGCCAGCCGTGGCCCCGATGCCAAACTAGATGGTACTTGAACCCGCCGCGGCCTGAGACAGTGGCTGGAAGGTGATGTTCGGCGCTGCTGCACCGAAGAAGTAGCGGGCGATGCGATTGGCCGCCACGCCCCCGGCTGTGGTAAGGGCTCCGCCCGCGATGACGTCACCGCCGGGCAGGATCGTCAGCGCTTGGCCGGCAGGTTGTACCAGATCCACTCGTGAAGAGCCCCAACGCATCGCCGTTCGTTTCATTCTCCGACGCGAACTCGGCAGTAGGAAAGATTCTACAAAAGCACCGCCGTTGTAGGGAAACATCCTGTAATCGCGGTTCAATCGCCGGGAGAGTTGACAAGTGACTTGAAGTAGAAAGGCACGCGCACGTAAGGTGACGCAGAGGGAAACAGTGGAAACACAGGAGAACTTATGATGCTTGCTTCTCGATCGTTCTTCGCCGCCTCGCTCGTGGGTGCTGTGATGGGCTGCGGGTTTGCCAATGCGCAGACCTACACCAACTCGACGCCTATTTCTATTCCTGACGTGGGCAACGGTGCGCCGTACCCGAGCTCGATCACCATCGCCGGCGGGCCCTCGAGCATCACCTACCTGACGGTGACGCTCAACGCGCTTACCCACTCGTATCCGGGGGATATCCAGGCTCTGCTGGTTGCGCCCGGCGGGCAGAAGGTCATGCTGATGTCCGGCACCGGGGGCGGCGTTGATGTTGCAAACCTGACGCTGGTCATCGCACCCGATGCGCCGAACTCGATCCCGATCGGCACGGTGATCACGCCGGGCACCTACCGGCCGACGATGTACTACTCGGGCAGTTTGGGCGCACCCGCGCCCGCTGGCCCCTACTCCACCGATCTGGCCGGGCTGATCGGCACCAACGCCAACGGCACGTGGAACCTCTACATTTTCGATTCCTCAGGGGGCGACTCCGGCTCGCTGGCCACGGGCTGGTCGATCAACCTCAACGGTGTCGGCGTGACCAGCCCGCTGCCGATGTCGTTTACCTATCAGGGCCAGGTCAACAAGAACGGCTCGCCCATCTCTGGCATGGTCAACGCCCGATACTCGGTATGGGACAGCGCTATCTCGCAGAGCCCATCCAACCGCCTGTTTACTACCCCCAGTTGGTACTCCTACCCCGCCGTTTCCAACGGGCTGATCAACCAGACGCTTGATTTGGGCTCGATCCTCACGCTCAACAAGGCCCTGTGGCTGGAGATCGAAATCGAAAGCCCCCCGGGCGGCGGATTCACGACGCTCGCACCCCGCCAACCCCTTACAACCACGCCCGTGTCTGGCCGCGCTATCGCCGCGAACACCGCCGACTCGGCCACCCTCGCAACAACAGCAACCAACGCTACAGCCGCGGCTACAGCAACCAACGCCCTCTCGGCCCAGGCCCTCACGCCCGGTTACGACCGCTGGCTCTCGGATAAAAACCTCTACCTCCATGCAAGCCCGGACATCCTCCACGGTCTGGGCTGGTACGGCGTGGCCAAGCTGTTTGCCGGCTTTAACGTTGACGGCCCCGCCCTCTTTGGCCAGTCCGGCGGCGTGCTGGGCTCAACTGCAGGCGGCCAGAAGATCGCGGTTGCGTGGGACGCCAACCAACATGTAGGCGTCGGCGGCGCGATCGTCATGCCCGAGGCGCTGACCGTTCAGGGCAACACGCAGATTAACACCCCCGGCAAGCTCGCCTTTGGCACTCTAGGCAACCTGATCGGCACGGCCGAGAACTCCGACGCGGTGTACTTTGTACGCGACAACTACATAAACAACGGCTCGATCCTGTACTTGGTCATCGGCGACGACCCCGCTTCAGTGGATGACGCCTTGGTCATCGCAACCACGGCCAGCGCCACCACCCTCTCGCCTCGTTTCAGCTTCCGCACCGACGGCACGGCCCTAAAGCCAGGCGGCGGCTCGTGGGCCGCGCTCAGCGACCCGCGCGCCAAGCACGATGCCGCTCCGCTGGCCGGCACACTCGACCGTCTGCTCACGCTCCGCGGCTACAGCTTTCTCTACAACGATGATGCCATCGCCTCGGGCATGGGCTTGGCCGGCGAGCAGATCGGCCTCATGGCCGACGAGGTTGAGTGTGTCTTCCCCTCGTGGGTCACCACCAACCAATCGGGCATGCGCATGGTCAGCGAGCGGGCCACCACCGCCCTCATGGTCGAGGCCCTGCGCGACCTGCGGACCGAGAAGGACGCCCAGTTGAGATCACGCGATGACCGCATCGGCAAGCTCGAAGCCGACAACGCCGATCTCAAGAGCCGTTTAGCGCGGCTGGAATCACTCCTTGGCAAGTGATCTTCCCCCCCCCGCAAAGTGCGGGAGCATGAGAAGAGAGAGCAGAACACGCGAGGGCCGCAGACTTCCACCTGCGGCCCTCAGTCGTTTTGGAGGCAACGGCCACAGCAAATCGGCAAAGGCGACGCTTTCTGCGTCGGCTCGATCCTCGTCCGCTACGACCGTTGGCCCCTGGGACCCCCGGCCCACTCCCCTTCCTCAGCACCCGGCCGCGAAGGCGTTGATGAAGGCGATGAAGTCGGCGCCGTCGATGGTGCCATCGGGTACGAGGCCGTCGTCACCGCCGCCAACGAGGTCGGCCAGGCAGCTCGGTGCCATCGCGCACGTGATGGTCATGTGCACCGTTCCGGTGGGTTCGTCAAACCCGCCGGCGCGGATGAGGTACTGGCTCCCCATTGTGCATGGGAACGTCGTGTAAGACGCCAAACCGAAGCAGCCAGTGCCGGCATCGTCGTTGCCTGCGATGGCGGTGTTGGGCGCGGTCGGGCAGGCGATGCCGTTGTAGACCGCCACCATGGTATCGAAGTTCGATCCGCAGAGGTTGACCGATGCGACGCCCGTGCAAGGCGCGGTGTAGAGGAACCAGAGGTCGTTGGCTGCTGGCCGTCCGGCGGTCAGCGCCTCAGTCGGACCGTCGGTGGTGGCGCCGGTGGTGCTGAAGATCATCGTGGAACCGTTGATGACCGGGAAGGGTGTAGTGCACGAGTCGTTGGCGATGGAAACCGGCGGGCATGGCTGCGAGGTCAAGGCGAGCACCGCCGGAGCGCTGGTCGCGGTGTTCTGCACGCCGCCGCAACTGCTGCTGAAGGCCTGCACGTCGTAGACGGCCTGGTCGGAAGCGGAAGCGGGGTTGATGGTCAAGGTCGCCGTCGTGGCGCCGGAGACCGAGCCGCCGTTGGTCAATGCCACACCGTTGCGCCGCCACTGGTACACGGCCGGGCTCGAAAAGAAGTTGGCCGCCGCGGTCAGCGACACGCTGGCGCCCAAGGCAACAAGTTGGCCCGTCGGCTGAACGGTGAAGACCGGTGTTGCGACACCCGACGAAGTGTTGAGCATCGCCGCGAGACTGAAGGGCACGACCAGATCGGCCTTGCCGTCATTATTGAAATCGGCGAGGGCGAGGGATGCACGGGTGGCTGAGTTCGCCTGTGGGAAGTTGATTGTGATCGGCGACGAGACGAAGGTGCCGTCGCCGATTCCGGCCAGAATGTAAACGGTTGGAGTGTTGAACACGCCATTGACCTGACCCCAGCGTTCCGCGGCAAGGTCGAGTTTGCCATCGTTGTTAAAGTCGGCGCACACCAGTCCGTTTTTGAAGTCGTTTCCAGAGAGGTAGCTGACCGGAGCGGCAAAGCTGCCGTCGCCGATTCCCAGCAGTACGGCGAGATTGCCGTCCGTGTTGACTCCGCCTTGGCAGGAAACAGCCACATCAACTCGTCCGTCTGCGTTGAGATCAGCGGCGACGATGCGAGTGGGCGACGATCCAACCTGGCCTGTGGTGATGGCCGGAGCAAACGTTCCGTTGCCGTTTCCAAGCAGGACCGAAACAACGCCGCCGTTGGTGGGGGCCATCGATGACACCGCCACATCCGGACGCCCATCTGCGTTGAAGTCCGCCACCGCAAGGCCGGACGTCCAATAGCCCGGAGCGACGTTGATGGTTGTGATTGTGCCGAACGTGCCATCGCCGTTTCCGAGCGCGATCGTGATGAGCGCGTTGTTGCCGGTCGTCAACGCGACATCGAGCTTGCCATCGCCGTTGAAGTCTCCGGTCGCAATGGACTCGGCGCTCATCCCGTTCTGCACGCCTGAGGTCAGAACGGGAGCGAGGAACGTGCCGTTGCCGTTTCCCGCCATGAATGAAATTGCGAAGGTGACGACGTTGTTGATGACGTAGTACCCGTGGACAATCTGATCGAGTTTGCCGTCACCGTTGAAGTCACCGCTTGCCATCGCCCTCACCGAGGTGACTCCACGGGTGATGCTGGCTTCGGCGGAGAAGGTGCCGTCGCCGTTGCTCAGACGCCACCGGAGGCTCCCGTCACCTTCGATGACGTATGCCAGATCGGCCCTGCCGTCTGCGTTCAAGTCTCCAGTGGTCACACCGGAGGCCAACGTTCCCGGGGAGGCGCTGACCGGCGGGGCGAAGGTGATGGCGCACTGGGCCATTGCTGCAGTCCCCGTGCCCCACGCACCCATCGCCAGCAGCATGGTCATCGCAAGGCTGAGCCGACGCGGGCCAGGCACGGCCATCGGCCCAATCAAGCGATGTAGAACGGCAACAGAGCAGCGGCCCGAGGACCGCGACGAAGGGGAAAACAGCGTGCGCATAACGATCGGCTCCGAAAGAGAGGGTCAACTCGCCCACCGCCATGCCTAAGAAGAGAAGCGCGGGCCCAACCGATAGCGGGGTCCGGGACATCGAGCAATGAGGGGCACAAGTTACCACGCCTCCAGCGTTCATCAACAGAAATCGGTCTTTTGGCTTAAAAACGCTGGTTGACACGCCCACATCCGATAACGTGCGGCGTGGCGTGCTGTGTCCTCTGCAACGTCGGTGCGGCATTCGGCTGTTTCGTCGCGACCGGCATGCGGTTCGACAGCACCGGCGCAGTTCGCAGCGTCCGCTCGATGCCGCCGCAGCGTTGTTCGCCATGCTGATCGGGGCGTTGTGAGCTTGAAGCGGACCCGGCTGCAAACTGCCTGTGCGGCTGGTGGCGGTGAGCACCTGCCGCCCCGGGAACAGCGCAGAGTCGAATCGGTCGCGCAGAACAAAGACAACGGGCGACTCCGCGATTGCGGAGTCGCCCGTGAGAAAATGAGGATTCGCCGACCGGGGTGAAGAGGGGCTTGTCGCGATCAGCAGCCAGCCGCAAAGGCGTTGATGAAGGCGATGAAGTCCGAGCCGTCGATGGTTCCATCGGGCTGGTCGCCGTTGCTGCCGCCGCCGGCGACATCGGCGGTGGCATCAGCCGATGCATCGCCCAGGCCGAAGCTGTTGATGAAGGCGATGAAGTCCGCGCCGTCGAGCGTGCCGTCGGGCAGGTTGCCGGTGTCACCGCCGCCGGCGACATCGGCCAGCGAGCAGGCGACAGTGGGGGGCGTGCAGGTCAGGTCGGAGACGGTGAACTCGTCGATGGCGGCCTCGACGACGGAGCCGCTACCGCTGTCATCGGCGACGAAGCGGACCCTGACGTTGTTGGTCGGGGCCAGGCCAAGGCTCAGCAGCGACCAGGAGGCCTGGATCCAGCCCGGGTTCGTGTTGGGATCGGCGGCACTGCCGGGTCCGATGGTCTCGGCGCGGACCCAGGTTGCTCCGCCGTTGGTTGAGACATCGACCGCGAAGGTGTCGGCAAAGGGCGAGGCGCCTGCGCCGTTGCTGTACCAGCGGGCGTAACTGATGACGGGGTTGACTGTGCCGGCGAGATTGAGCACGGGGCTTGTCAGCGTGGTGAATCCGCCATCGATATCCGCGGCACCGACCGCACCGCCCGTGGCGCCCTGGCCGGTGAAGAAGCACTGCGTACCTGCCCCGGTGCTGCCGGAGCCGGGCTGGGCAGCGGTAGCAATCGGCACGCCGCGGACCCACAGGCCGGCAGTGGCGGTGTTGGGGCCCACGGTCCAGCCGCGGGCGGCCTCGAAGTTGTCGGCAAAGGTGGTCACACGACCGGAGTAGACGTTACCCGAGTAGCTCTCAGTCGGTGCACCGGTCGGTGAGGCGCGGAGCCCGGCGGAGGTGTTGACGGCAAAGGAGTAGGTCAGCGTGCTGAAGCACTCACCGGCGGGGATGCTGGCGATGTACTGGCCGGGGGCGATCTCGGTCATCGGCGTGGTCTGCGGTACGGCGGTGTCGTAGGCCCAGGTCACGGTGCCCGAGTCGGGGGAGATCGTCAGCCCGGTGCCGGTGGCGCTGACGCGGATGGTCGTCGGCCCGTCGGGGAGGATCTGGGTCGGCCGGCCGTCGGGGAACGAGAAGGTCACAAAGATTGGCTGGTTGAAGCTCTCAACGACGCCGGTGGTGGTGGTGCTGGCCGGTGCCACGGCACCGAAGCCGATGCCGCGTTTGGCGAAGGCCGTCCACAGGGTGCCGGCGTTGTCGCCGCCGCTGCTGACCAGGTCCGCCTGCAGGATGGCATCGCGCGACTGGACAAAGGTGGGGTTGGTCGGTGAGAGCTTCATGCCGTCAACGGTGAGTTGGAGCATGAGTTCGTTGCCGGGCCAGCCGAGGGCGGCGATCAGGCCGGCGCGGCACTCGTTAAGCATGTTGCACCAGACCTCGCCGACGTTGTGCACCGCCGAGACGGTCGTGCTGCCGAGGGGCCCGCGCGGGACGCCGGAGGGGAAGGTGGCCTGGCCGGGGTCGATGCTCTTGAACGTCAGCGGGTTGATGCTGAAACTGGTGCTGTAGGGGAAGCGTCGGATGCCGAAGTAGTTGCTGGAGGTGTTCCCGCCGAAGAGATAGCTGGCGTACGCGCCCGAGGCGATCGGGGCGTTAGGGTCGTCCGCGGCGGTCTGGCCCAGGCCGATGGCAAAGAAGTCGCTCCAGCCCTCACCCATGCCGGCGGACTGGTTGGCGTTGAGCCCGCGGTGCAGGCGGATCGAGGTGCCGTGCGTCAGTTCGTGGTACACCACATCGCGGTCAAACGAGCCGTCGCGGTCGGGCGTCGGAGAGGTGAAGTTGTACATCTGCACGCGCCCGATCGAGCCATCGGTGCCGGTGGTCGAGAAGTTGGCGTTGTTGGTGCCACTGCCGTCCTGCGTCTCAGCCAGGACGCGGTCACCGGCGGTGCCGCCGAAAGAGAAGTTGGACTGCTGGAAGTTCGAGGCGACCTCGTTGAAGCCCAGCGCGTACAGCCGGTCGTGGTAGACGTTGGCCAGATAGAACAGCTGTGTGGTCGAGGCGTTGAGGTACGTTGACGGTGCCTGCGTGACATCCATCGCAAAGTCAAACGCCCGCGTTGCGCTGGTGGGCTGGGCCTCATCAACGGTGTTGCTGTTGTTGGTGTCCGGGTACGCGATGACGTTGTTGCCCAGCGTCGTGGTGCCGCCGTCGGCGATCCAGCCCTGCGGCGAGAACGCCAGATAGTCTGCCGGGTTGACCGTCACCAGCGTGCGGCTGGCCGCGGGGTACTGCGTGCCGTCGGGCGTCAGCGTTGTCGGCCCCGGGTTGGGGTTCACGGTCGTGTACACGCGGAAGGTCATCGGCTGGGTCTGGAAGAACGAGAGCCGGTTGGTGCGGGCCAGCATGGTGCCATCGGCCGCATCAATGACCACGTCGTACGTGTGGCCGATGCCCTTGACCGCGATGGCCACGTTCCAGGCGGGCCGGATCGTGCCATTGTCCAGTGCGAACCAGGTAAAACTGGTCTCCAGCGCGTCGTTGGCTCGCAGCTCGGCCGGGGTCTTCCACGTCCGCTTGAGGTTGCTGCCGGTCGGCTCGGTCTCGGCGGTGAGTTCCGAACCGATGGGCACACCGCAGGCCGCGGCGGCCAGCGCGATCGCGTCGGCATCACTGAGCGTCCCGGCGGCGGGAGCAAAGTCGCCCGCCGGACGGTTCAGCAGCGTGCTGGAGATGTTGATCAGCTCGCCCTTGCGCGTCACATTGGCCTTGAGCTCGGCGTTGAGAATGTCAACCCCGGCGTACTGCTGGATGATTGTCAGGTGCCGGACACCGTTGTGGTCGGTGACAAAGTCCCGCTCGTAGCGGTTGCTGAGGATCTCCGACTCGTCGGTCCCCAGCAGCCCGCGATACTCGCGAGCGAACCGGTAGAGCACATCGCGGGGTGCCGCGGCGGCGGGGGCGGTCAGCAGCTGACGCGTGGACCGCACAAACCGCGGGGTGCCGAAGAACTGGTCATCATCAACCGTCAGGCCATCGACCTTGTTCTGGAGCTTGGCCAGATCCTTCAAATACGCGGCGCTGTGGGCCGGGCGGCGGGCATCAAACTTACGGTCGAGCCGAGCATCGAAGTTGGGCAGCCCGGTGTCCTTGAAGGCCAGTCCCTCGTTGACCATGCCCACCACGCCCTTGCGGACGGGGGCTGCATCATCAACCACCGCCGCGGCATGGCCCGCAAGCAAACACAATGCAAGCACGGACAACGCGCGGACGGGTACGGCACAGGTCATGGTGTTCTCCGAAGGCAAAGCACAAGCGGCTCTTGAAATCCAGTGGTCCGGCCGGGCCAGAGGCCCGCCGAGCGGCAGGGAAGCCGATCGCAGACGCACACGGATCCGACGAGACAACGACGCCGAGCGGCGTCTATTCCAAATCTTCGCATTAGTGTGAACCATGGTTCCGCCGCGGCCAGCAAAACCCCCGGTTCCTTGGCGTGTGCGAACGCCCTGAACCGGGGGGTTGTCGGTTCGGTCCGGGTCTGTTCGGAGCGTCGCTCAGTACTTTCCCGGGTGAGCCTGATCAGCACCCGATCGCAAATGCGTTGATAAACGCGATGAAGTCCGAGCCGTCGATGGTGCCATCGGGCTGCTCGCCGGTATCGCCGCCGCCCGCCACATCGGCCGTTGCATCCACCGCGGCATCACCGATGGCGAAGCTGTTGATGAAGGCGATGAAGTCGGACCCATCGACGGTGCCATCGGGCTCGGTGCCGGTGTCGCCGCCACCGGCGACATCCGCCAGCGAGCAGGCGCAGGTGGTGCGTGCCTGGATGACGGTGCTGCCGCCCGCCGCGGCATTGAGTTGGCCGGTGACGGACAGCCGGCCGGTGGCTGCATCGAAGCTGAACGCGTCCAGTGTGCCGCCGGAGACAGTCACGCCGCAGGGGATGGTGCCGGGGCTGAGGCGCAGCACCGTTGAGAATGCGGTGGCTCCACCGCTGACTCCGGTGATGGTGTGCACGGCACCCGCGGCATCCTGCGTCACAGCGATGTCAAACCGCTTGCCGCCGACGCGCAGGTTGCGGAAGCTCATCGCATTCCAGGCCGAGGGGAGCTTGGGCTCGATCCGCAGCGTGTTGCCCGGCGCATCGGGGGTGTAGTCGATGAACATCATGATCGCATCGACATAGAAGCTCATGGACTCCCATGCGTTGGGCCAGGCCGTCTGCAGCGTGAAGTCGGTCTGGCCGGGGTACAGCAGCGAGTTGGCCGGGGCCATCTGCTCGGCACCCAGGCCCAGCGGGCCGTTGTGGTCGGCCGTGCGTTGCAGGCGGAAGAGGTGGTTGTCAATGTCGGCGGTGCCGGCTGTCAGGTCCTGACGCATCGCGTAGTACACGCCGTACCACATGGTGCTCAGGAACCAGGGGCCTCCGGGCGTGGGGCCGTTGGCCGGGTTGCCCCAGTAGCCGTCGCCGTAGTAGCGGTCGATCAGGCCCACCCAGTCGCTGGCGTTGTTCTGGTACTGACCGGCGAAGCGGACCAGCGGCTTGGTCTGGCCGTTGCCATCGGCGGCGACGCCGTTGATGCGGTTGATGATGCGCACGGCCTTGGGGTCATCGGGCGTGTGCGTTTCCCACGGATACACGATGCCCAGCAGCGAGATGTCCGTGTTCTCGCGATTCCAGTCCAGCTTGTCGTTCAGGCCGGCGAGGATGGCGTTCGCACGGCTTGCAAAGTCCGTGGCATCGGCGGGCTGGCCCAGCAGGCCGGCGATCTGCGCGGCATCGCGCAGCCCGCGCACGATGTTGGCGTTGGAGAACGCAAACGTGTCGTAGCTGTCCTCCCAGATGTTGTTGGAGTACATCTGCTGCGTCGATGAACCCGGGTAGCTCGGCCGCAGGTTCAGCCGCGAACCGTCGACCGTGCTGGTCTGGCTCATGGCAATCGCGGCGTCCTTCACCGCGGCGTAGGTGGTGTTGGCCGGATTGCCGGGCTCGGCCAGGTTGAAGTAGCTGGCATCACCTTCAACAAGATAGTTGTACCAGGTCATCCACGGGAACACAGCGGTTTCGTCAACCTGCGGCGCGCCCCAGACGATGTACCCGTCGGTCGTGTACTTCTGCCGCCAGAAGCCCTTGCGCGTGCCGTAGAACGGGCTGCCGCCCGCCGCGGCAAAGCCGGGCGTGTTGGCCGGTGTCCAGGTCTCAAAGGCGCGGAAGGTGGTGTCGCGCAGGTACGCGGTCATCTGGCGGACGATGTCGGTGTGCCCGGTCCGGGCGAGCGTGACGCCTGCCCAGGCCATGTCCCGCGGCCACACAAACGGGTAGGCCCCGTTGCGGAAGCCGGCGATGAGGCCGCCGGACTTCTCATCAAAGTGCAGCATGGTGGCCAGCAAGCCGCGGCGGAAGAGCGTGTTCATCGCCGGATCCGGGGTCTCGGCGGTGACGCCGGAGTCCAGGAAGCTCTGCCAGTACGCGTCGGTCGTGTTCATCGCGCTGGTCAGGTCGGCGGCCTGGAACCAGTCAATGACCGGGGTGATCTGCGATGTGTACGTGCCGGCGGCGCCAGCGAAGGGGTCAAAGCCGCCGGCGATGATGAAGCTGACCTCGCGCGTCTGACCGGCAGGGATGCTGACCTTCTGGCCGATCCACCCGATGCCGCTGTCGCCGCTGGTGTCGCGCCACGAGTCGCGCGAGAGTGTGCCGCCCGCGCTGCCTGCTGCGCCTGACTTCATCGCCATGGCCAGGTAGATTGAAACGTTTTTGTCGTACCCGCTGAAGGTCGTCGGGTTGTACTCCTGCCCCGCGCCGATGGACCCCGTGCCGGTGACGGTGCGCTGGGTGTTGTCGTAGTGCACCATCGCGCCGCGGGCGGTGTCAACAAACGAGCCGTCGTACGAATCGCCGCCGTTGATGGCCGTGTCGGCGTAGTAGTACACGTTCAAGTCGCGCGGCTGGCTGCTCTGGTTGGTCAGCACCATCCGCTTGATCACCATGCCCTTGCCCGTGCCGCCGTTGGGATAGGTGATGCCCTTTGGTGAAAAGTCGTACTGCTCGACGCGGATGTTGGCCCCGTCGGCGGTCAGCGTGCTGACGGTGCGGATGGTGTTGGTATCCGCCACGTACTGCTGGGTGATGCCGCTGTAGCTCGCCGCTGTTGAGTTGCTCAGCCAGTGCGTTCTGCCATTGAAGCGGATGCCGGGCATCGCGATGTTCAGGTGCATCTGGCCGCGGTTGTCCAGCGGCAGGCCCGCGGGGAAGGTATCGGGACCGTCAACGTATCCCTCGTTCTTGGTTCCCACGCCCTGCACCGCGCCGGCACCGGGGTAGTACACATCAAACACGCTGCCGTTGCTGTCGAGCATCGCGTTGATCCAGTTGTTGCCGACAACGCCCTCTTCCTTCCAGAAGTGCACCGGTGGGTAGCCGATGCCCTCAGCCCCCGGGAACGCGGCACCCTGGCCCGGCCAGGCGAGCTTCACGTCGTAGCTGTACGCGGCACCGCCGTTGGCGAACGTCTCGGTGCCACCGTCCTGCACGCTGATCTTGTAGCGAATCGTCCGGCCGTACAGCCGGGCGACGGCCGGGAGGGTGGCCCGCCACCAGTCGTCGTTGCCTCCGAAGCCGTTGGGTTGGTTGCGCACGAACGTGACACCGCCGGTGTCGCTGCGCAGGCTGGTCGTCGTCTGGAACGACACGCCGAACTGTCCCAGCGGCTCGCTGCCGTCGGTGGTGTAGTAGATCCACACGTTCTGATAGCTGAACGACGGGCCCACCTTCAGCCAAAGCGTCACCGGTTCGTCCTCGCGCGGTGCATCGGGCTCGCGCATGGTGATGCCCGAGGCCTCACCGAAGACCGGGGTCGCCGGGACGTGCTGAATCAGCCCGGGCACAGCCAGTGCCGTACCGGCGAAGCCCGCCGCGGCAAGGAGAACGATGGCGGGCAGAAATGGCGAGGTGTGGCTGCGAGTCATGGTGAACAAATGCTTGCAAAGCTGTGGTGAGGTGCCCCCCAACCGGATGGCGCCTGCCCCCGCGGGCATGGACAACCGGAGGATCGCCGGGTGGCGATCCGGCTGGCTGAAATATACCCGAGAATGCTGGAAACGCCAGTGTGCGGGCAATCTCCGGTGAATCGCCCGATGGACTTCGGCCAGGCGTTAGGCCAGATCGCCCGACTGAGCTTCGGCCCAGGCCCGCAGCACCAAGCGGGAGATGTCGCTGACCTGAGATGCCCGGTTTGCCCAGCTTGCCGCATCGCGACGGGCCAGCCACGCCGCATCGGTGTATTCCCAGCCCGCGCGACCCAGCTGGCACCAGCCGGCCTTGGGGTCGACTGTCTCGCGCCAGCGGACGTGCACAATAACATCGATCGAGCGGGCCGTTCGATCATCGCAGACCCAGCGTGCGATGCCCACCCCACCGTCCGGCGCGGGTTCGGTCATTGCCGCCAGATCGATCCCAAGTTCCTCCTCCGCCTCGCGGCAGAGCGTGGCCAGCAGCCCGTCCCAGCCGATGGCGGTTTCACCCGGCCGCGGCGAAGCATTGGCCGAAGCCGGAACATCTACCGCACCCGCCGGCCCGATCTCCCACATGCCCGGGTACATCCGCACCTGGGGCCCTCGTCGCAGAATCAGGGCGTGGTCCTGCCCATCGGTCCCCCGTGCGGTGATGATCGCCTTGATGCCGAGCATGCGGACGCCCAGGTCCGGCATGATGCTGCCATCGGCCAATCTGTACCCCTGTACTGCCAGGTCTCGATAACTGCCTAGTGCGACGACCAGTGATTCAGGTGCACTCGCATCCGTGACCGTGAAGATCGGCCCGTCGTGCAGCCGCGGGTTGGCGGTGCACATCTCGGCCCAGGCGCGCTCAACCAGAGCTGTCGTCGCGCCATCGCGGGATGTGGCAACCTCTGGTGACTTCGGCCCTCCCGTCCAGACTGCCCTGACGCTGCCGCCCGGTACGGGGTAGATACTCACCGGAACGTTGTCGGTGGGGCTCATCGCCATGGATCAGCTCTGCATGCCTGTCAGTGCGGCAATTGCCATGCAGGTGGTCACCATGACCGGGATCATCACGCCCAGTTCGGGCGGAACACCGGGGATCGTCGCGGCGGTTCCCACGATGGAGCCCACCACCGAGCCGATCGCCACCGGGGCGCACTTGAGCGACTGGAGCACCATGTTCTTGGGCTCGCGCGTCAGGAAGAACGGGGCACACACCACCATGGTCAGGACGGTGCACAGGAGCATCGCTCCGCGGCCCCAGGCCAGACGGGTGAAGCTCTCGCGGAGTTCCGGCTTGACGGCGGTGCTGCTGGAGGCCTCGACAAGCTGTGCCCAGCTGAGCACCTGTGAGAATGCCTTGTACCGGTCGGCCAGCAGGGCGGTGGGGTCAAGATCCGTCTGGATGCGGCGGACCGCACCGATGCCCAGCGGCGTGACTCCGGCACCGTCGGCCCCGATGACCAGTGAGGTCACCGTCACGCCGGTGAGCATCCACGAACCCGAGGCGGCCTCGTACACCGCCTGCTCAGCACTGATGCGTCGAATGGCGCGACCGCTGCCGTCACGCTCCCAGAGCTGCACGCCCTTGAGTGATGCCGGCTGGCCGCGGCGGGGCGGGTCAAACGTGCCGGCGGACCACAGCCGGCCGGAGGAATCGGGCACCAGCAGCACCGGGAACGAATCCAGATCGCGTTTGGCCACATCCGTGTTGCCGCGGAGGATCAGCGGGGCGATCCGCGGCACGATGAGTTCCTGGTTGACCACCTGGATCATGAGCATGACACCAGTGACGACCAGCACCGGCCGGAGCATGCGGTAGAGACTGATACCGCCCGCCAGCGCCGCGACGACCTCGCGGCTGCGCACCAGCTGGGTGAAGGTAAAGCCCATGGCCCCGATGAGGACCAGGCCGTTGAGGTAGTTAAACAGCTGCAGCAGCCGGGGCCACCACAGATCAAGGATGAACAGCAGGGCGGCCAGGAGCTTGCGGACCAGCCCGGGGTTGACCTCGCCGCTCTTGCGGAGTGCTTCCTCGGCGAGGTTCAGGTTGCGGGCAAGGTTCAGCGAGGCATCAACGAGCACCACGAAGCCGCCGAGCAGCAGCAGCAACACGACGATGTTGAGGATGAACTGCTTCGCGATGTAACGGTCCAGCAGCGACACGGCGGATGGTAGTTTGTCCCATGCCGCCGGGCGCGGAGCCGCGGGCTGCGATCAGTGGTGGATGCGGACCTTGGCGGCGCTGTGCCCGTGCTCGTCGAAGATGGTGACCTCGTTGCCGGTGCCGTGGTGCAGCATGGCGTCGGGGATCAGCACGGTCGTCTGCGGGCCAACCGGGCGGCCGGCCCCCGTCGCCACGAAGTAGCGGCACAGGTGCTTGCCGTTGATGTACAGCTGGCCCTTGCTCAGGCCGGTCAGGTCCAGATACAGCGGCGCGTGGGCCTGTGCTGCCAGCGTGAAGCTGGAACGCTGCCACATGGGCGTGCCCCGGCCGGTCTTGACCTTGGCGCTGAAGGAGTCAGCGTGGGGCATCTCCCACTTGGCAAAGGCCCACTCAGCCTCGGCGGTCACTTCGCTGAGGACTTCCTCAAACGTGACGGCCTCAGAGAGTTCGGCCAGCGCGGCGCGGGTGTCGCCGAAGACGGCGAACTCCAGCACGTGCGTGCCCTTGCCCAGCTGCTCATCGGTCAGCTGGATCCAGCCCGGACCGGAGGAGTCAAAGTTGCGGAGCGGCGCATCGTCCAGCAGGATGATGCCGCGGTGGGTCGTGGCCTTGATGCGGACCAGCACACCGGACTTCTTCTTGTGCGGGAAGCTGAACCGAACGCGATCGGGCTCCGTGGTGTCGGACTTGTGGATGCCCAGCAGCAGGCCCTTGATGGCGCCGGCCTCGACGGGCTTGCCCTGCACCAACGTGGGCTTGGCCACCTTCAGTGCGACGGTTTCCACAGCATGGCCGACGCAGCCGCGGCCGTCCTTGCCGTCCTTGACCTGACCGATGTGGGTCGTGCCGGCCAGTCGGCCGAGGTTCTCCGCCAGAATGACCAGGTTCTGCTCGCCCTTCTTGAGCGTCAGTACGGCGTGATCGTCCGCGCCGGGTCCGTGGCCGATGGTGCCCAGCGGTTCGGCCGCGGTGAACAGGGACAAACGGTCACCGCCGCCGGGCCAGGCGACCCGCAGCTTGCGCGTGCCGGAGTTGTCCAGTTTGATTCGGTACCAGCCGTAGCCGTACGCGGCGCCCATCTGGGCCAGGTCCGCGGGGCCGCCGATGGAGGCGTAACGGGCCGACTCGCCAGCGCAGTGCTCGTTGGTTGAGGCCGCAGTCCACTCCGCCAGGTGCGGTGCGGTGCCGGCCTTGGTCACCGGCTGCAGGTGGACGTTGATCGTGCGCTCCACCACCGGCGCTGGGGGCGGCGGGGGCAGCGGCTTGCCCTTGGTCACCTTCTTGACCGGGGCCTTGGCGACCTTCTTGCCCTTCTCGGGCTTGGGCGGTGCAACCGGCTCGGGCTGCGGCGTCGCCGCGGCGACAACCTTCGGCCGCGGGTCGAACTTCAGTTCGCTGACCACGCCGTGATCGCTGATCCGGGTGATGACCGCGTCTGCCTTGTGCACGACGGGCTCACCGGAGATGGTGACCTTGTCGCAGTTGAGATAGACGCCGTCCTCGACGATCTGGATGCTGCCCAGGTGGGCCTTGGTGCCCACAACCAGGATCACACCTTCGTGCTCGAGGATGACGGGCTCTTCCTTGTCGGCGGGGACCGTGAACTCAACGGTCGAGCCGTTGATGCTCACCAGGGCTGTGCTTTCGGGCTGGCCGTACATCACCAGCACGCGGCCGACGGTCGCCAGCGGCGTGAGGTTGGAGAAGTCCAGTGTGGCGCGGCCGGCCAGGCGGGCATCGAGCAGCAGCCAGTTGACCTGCTCATTGCCGGGGAACACCTGCATCGCCGAGCCATCCGGCAGCAGCAGATCCACCGGGCGGGCCGGGGTCTTGGCATCGCCGGGGCGGCGGAAGATGAACACCACGCCGCCCTGCGCACCGTGCAGATGCACGATCGAGGTCGGGCCATCGGTCTGGCCCTTGGCCGTGGTGCCCGTCACCGCCGCAGCCGGCAGGACGGAGACCGTCGGGCGGCGCACGTCGATGTGGCTCATCACGCGGGAGAAGCTGCTGGCGAAAGTGGCCAGGCGGCGCAGCGGCTCGGCCAGCGGGCCGGGGTTGCCGGCCAGGTCCAGCGGCGCACCGGCATCGGTGTGCGGGACAAGGTAATCATCCTGGCTGCCCGGCAGCTTGCCGCCGGAGAAGCCGAAGCTCGTGCCTGCGCACAGCGGCTCGACATTGAACTGCGCGCCCGCGGCAAGCACCTCGGCCAGATCGTGCAGCAGCCGGTCGGGGCTCACCGCCGGAGCCAGATGCTCATCGCCAAAGGCGGCCGCTTCGGTCACCAGGTACTGGCTGAGCATCCGCGGCTGGTTGGCCCGCACCTGCGACAACTGGCGCAGGTCCTGAATCAGCCGCGAGCGACCGGTCCAGGTGTCAATCTCACCCTCGGCGGCCTGCCAGAGCTGATTGGCGTTGATAACCGGCACATCCAGGCCGCTCTCGCGCAGGTAGCGGTTGAGTTCGCCCAGGTAGCCGGCGGCCATTTCATCGACGCCGCAGGTCCACTGGCATTCGCTTTGAATCAGCACAATGGGCCCGCCCAGCGGTGCGGGCTGCACCGGCTGGTCAGTCCCGGCGGAGTGGGTGCCGTTCTGGTGGCCGCCGCTTGCCGCGGCGGGGGTGCCGATGGCCGGCTTGCTCGTGCGCAGCGACACCTGCAGGTCACGGACCTGCTGGGCCACGTGGCTGAAGTACCGCGAGCAGCACTCCAGGAATGCCGACGAGTTGACGCGCATCTGCACGTCCTTCTGCAGCGTCAGCCACGCGGGCATGCCGCCCAGGTCGTAGCCGGAGCCGATGAAGGGGCCGATCCGCAGGACGGCGTACATGCCGGCCTTGTCGATGAGTTGGATGAAGTGGCGGAGGTCGTTCTCGCCAGCGAAGTCGAACTGGCCGGGCCGGGTCTCGTGGCGAGCCCAGACGACCGGGACTGTGATGCAGTTCAGGCCGAGCGACTTGGCCGCGGCAATCCGGTCCGCCCAGGTGGCGCGGGGGAGGCGGGCGTAATGAATGGTGCCGCCAACCAGGAAGATGCGCTTGCCGTCGATGGAGAAGGATTGACCGTCGAACGCGAGGGAAGCCATGTGTAGAAGCCGCTCCTGTGAGGGGTGTGGACGAGAGACCTGCGGGCCCGCGGCCAATGTGGCGAACAATTTCCGAAAGCCGGCGTGGCTGGTTCGGTCTTTGCTATCCTTATTTATAGCAAACAAACCGCACTAAGAACCGTCCACTCTTTTGATGATAGCAAAGAGGCCCGAAAACTCAACGAAAACGGGAAACGGCGGTACACTCGTGCCCGGAAAGGCCGGTGTTCCGCGGCCAGCAAGCCGCTGGATTTCCCAGCACTTTGACTGAGTTGCTCCCAAGGACAGCTGTTGCATGCGAAACACTGGAAACCGCTTTCGATTGACTCGCCTCGAAAGTTATCGGTCGTTGTTTTTGCCAGCCGCCGCTGGGCTTGCCCTCGCCGTTCCGGCGGTGCTGACTGGCTGCGGCGGTGACCTGCGCGCGATCGATGAGCAGGTCGATGCTGCGATGAAGGAACGCTCAGCGAAGCTCGGACTGTCCGCATATGCACCAACGCGTGCAAGGGCGGTCGAGGACAAGCTCGACAACCCCTCGAACCGGAACACCGACCTGCCGACGCGGAACCCCGGGCCCGAGGAGATCGCGCTGACGCCGGCCAATGAGGCCCGCGATGTGGCGGCCCGCCTGGCCGGGTACGCGACAGCGCCGGGTGAGAACACCATGAAGCTGAACCTGCTGGGCGTGATGCGCCAGTTGCAGACCAGCGGCCGCGCGTTCTTGTCAGCCGAGGAGGAGTACGTCGTTGCCGCCATCGGCATGCTGGTGGTGGAGCACCGCTGGACGCCGCAGTTGACGGCCTCGACCGGTGTGAATGTGGTCAACACCGACCGGCGGCTGGATGCCGGCAACTACCAGACGCCGATGAACATCATCAACACGCTCAAGGCCACGCAGCGCCTGCCCTTTGGCGGCACGGCGGAGGCGGCCTGGGTGTGGGACGCCACCGAGACCCTCCGGGCGGCGACCACGGAGCGGTACACGCAGTCGAGCAATCTGATCCTGCAGGCCGCGGTTCCGCTGCTCCGTGGCGCGGGTGATGTGGCGCGGGAAGATCTCATCAGTGCCCGTCGCAATCTGATCTACGCCGCCCGCACCTTTGAGCAGCGCCGGCGCGAGCTGCTGGTGGACATCGCCACCGACTATTTCAACCTTATTGAGCAGCAGGCCGTCATCGCCAATCAGGAGCGCTCGCTGGAGTTTGCCGTCAAGCAGCAGGAACGCACCCAGGCGCTGGTGGAGGCAGGTCGTGCCGCCGAGTTCCAGCTTGGTATCTCCGCTTCGGAAGTGCTCTCGAGCCGCTCGAGTCTGGCCAACCTCCGCGAGCGGTACATCCTGGCCGTTGAGCAGTTCAAGATCAAGCTTGGCCTGCCCGTCAACCAGCCCATCGCCATCGAGCCGCTGGCCTTTGACCTCAAGGAGCCCGACACGGCGCCCGATGCTGCGGCGACCACAGCCTTGGAGTACTCGCTGGACCTGCAGAACCAGCGCGACCAGCTGGAAGACTCGGTCCGTCAGGTCCGCAACGCCCGCAACGCGCTGCTGCCGGATGCACAGCTCTCCGGCGGCGTGACGATGCGGACGGATCCGGACGTGCGCGACCCCGGCGTGGTGTACAACGACAACGACTTTGTGTACCGTGCCGGTGTGCTGGTCAACTGGCCGCTGGACCGCAAGGAGGAGCAGTACGCCCTCCGCACGGCCAACATCCGTCTGGCCCAGGCCCAGCGCGGCTACGAGCAGGCACGCGACCGCGTGATCATCGATGCCCGTGCCCGCGTCCGTGAACTCGACCTGGCGCGGTTCAACCTGGAACTCGCCGAGCAGCGCGTCAAGATCGCCCTGCGTCGCCGCGAGGAGCAGGAAATCAAGGCCGCCGAAGTCACCGCACAGCAGTTCGTTGAAACGGCCCAGGAAATCCGTGAAGCCGAGAATGCCCGCGACCGTGCCATCGCCGGACTGCGCACGACGATCCTCAACTACCTGCTGACCACCGGCCAGCTCCGGGTGGACCGCGACGGCACGCTGCTGCCGCCGCCGGGGCTGATGGGCAACGCACCGGTTGATCCGGCGGCCGTGCCGCCGCCGCCGCCGATGCCAGCCGCTGAAACCGCACCGACAGCTGCACCAGCACCCGCCCCCGGTGAGCCAGCCGCGGCTGGTCAGTGAGCCATCGCATCACGCCCGGCGTGTTGCCGCCAGCGCGTCGAGAGATTGCCGCGACCACGGCATGATCCCGGTTTTGATCCCGACCAGTGACTCGAGCATCTGGCCGCGCAGGAGCGGGAGCCGGCACATGGGCCCCATGCACATGTCGCGCAGCGGGGCGACGGCCTCCAGGTCCGACTGGAAAATCGGTGTCAGCCACCGTGAGGCAAACTGGTAGTAATGCACACCGGGCCGCCGAAGGGCATCAAAGCGTTGCAGCGCGGTTGGCAGGTCACGCTCCTCGGACAGGCACCCCGCCAGCACCATGGCATCCACCAGCGCCAGGTTGGCACCCTGTCCCAGTTGCGGGCTCATGGCGTGGGCGGCATCACCCAGGCACACCACCGCGCCATTGCTTAGGTCAAACGTGCGTCTGGCCACCACGTCGTAGTACCCCGCGGTGATCAGTTGCCGCGTATCGGTTACTTGCTCCAGCAGCGGCGCGGCCAGCGGCGTCATCGCCAGTACGTCACGCTTCCAGGCATCCAGCCCGGCGGCGTGCACCGCCGCGGCGCGGTTCAGGGCAATACTCCAGAACATGCTTGTCAGTGGAGGGCCATCGGCCGTCACGCGGCCCGATGGCAGAAAGCCAAGCATTCGCCCGGTGCCGTGATACGCCTGCCACAGCGTGCCCGTGAACGTCCGGCTTGTGTCCTGACCGACAAACCAGAGTGCACCGAATGGATACTGCCTCACCCCGGCGCGACAGCCGTCGGGCCGAAGACTCGACCGTGCGCCATCGGCGATGATGACCAGATCAAACGGCCCGTGTGCCTGCCCGGCGGCATCGGCGACGATCGCCTCCCGACCTCCACCTCCGCCCGCAGGCCGGATGGCGGTGAGTTCGCTGGCACAGCGAACGGTGATCCCCGCGGCATGCACCGCCCGCATCAGCGTTCCCAGCAAGGCCCCGCGGTGCAGGCCAAGGCCAAACAGGTCGGCCCGCAGGTCGCGATAGTGCAGGTCCAGCACCGGCCGACCGGCGGTGGTGGCCCCGTACAAACGCTCGATCCGGTGGCCGAGTTGCAGCAGTTCGTCCAGCACCCCCAGTTGCGACAGCACCGCCATCCCGGTCGGCTGGATCAGCAGCCCCGCACCAACAGGGTTCAGGGCTGCCGCCCGCTCAAAGATGGTGACCGTGTGGCCCGCCCGGGCCAGAAACAGCGCGGCGGCAGGTCCAGCGGTACCACAACCTGCCACGCAGACGCGCATGGCCGATGGTACCGGCCGACTGTGGCCGCAGTGGGGGGGCGGTTGCAGGGGGTGCTTCCTGGGTCTGCCGCGTTTCCGGCCACGCCGCCGCGCCCGGCGGCGGCGGGCGGGCAACCATCAGGCATGAATCGCCATGCTCTGACTCTCTGTGTTGCGGTCGCTGGCCTCATGATGACTGTCGCGGGTGGGTGCACATCTGCCCCGCAGCAACTCGGCGGGCCGATCGCCACTATTCCGCTGGAGACTGTTGCGCTGCTGCCCGGCAAGCAGGTCACGGGCGTGGCCGTGACGCGTGATGGCCGCATCTTCGTCAATAGCCCCCGCTGGAGCGACGACTTCAACGGTCTGAGCGTGGCGGAACTGCTGCCCGGCGGCACGCTGCGGCCGGTGCCCAGCAGTGCATTCAACGCATGGGCCCCCGCCGGCAGCACGCCCTGGGGCGGTGCCGCGACCGACGCGACGATGGACGCCCCCGCTCCGACGCCCCAGGGCGCGTGGGTGTGCGTGCAGTCCGTGCATGTTGACCGCAAGAATCGCCTGTGGGTCCTGGACCCGGCTTCGCCCAAGTTCGGTGGCGTTGTTGAAGGTGGAGCCAAACTCGTTGAGCTTGACCCCACCGGCGACAAAGTGCTGCGGACTATCAGTTTCGATGCGTCCGTCGCACCGGCCAAGAGCTACCTCAACGATATCCGCATCGATACCGCCACCGAGACCGCGTTCATCACCGACTCCGGGATCGGCGGCATCGTCGTGGTGAACCTGGCTGATGGCTCGGCCCGGCGCGTGCTGGATGGCAATCCGGCAGTGATGGGCGACCCCGCCGTGGTGCCGGTGGTTCAGGGTGTGCCGCTGCGGGCCGGTGGCCAGCCCGATGGTGCTCCCGCCAAGATTCACTCCGACGGCATCGCGCTGGATCAGGTTCGCGGCTATCTGTACTGGCAGGCGCTGACCGGCAAGACGCTTTATCGCATCAAGACACGGTTCCTGCGTGATGCCACGCTCAGTGCCGAGCGGCTCGCCGGCGAGGTCGAGAATCTCGGCACCACCGTCGTCACCGATGGCATGGAGATCGACGAGCAGGGCAACATCTTCTTTTCTTCGCTCGAGACCGACGCGATCGTGATGCGCATCCCCGAGGGCCGCCTGCTCACGCTGGCCCAGGACGAGCGGCTTTCATGGCCCGACTCGTTTGCCTTCGGCCCCGGCGGGACGCTGTACGTCACCAGTGCTCGCATCCACCAGACCACGGGCTTCAAGGCCGATGGCTCGCAGCCAGATCCGGCAACGGAGCCCTTTGGCGTGTTCCGCATTGTGCTGCCCGAGAGTGTGCGGCGGCTGCCCTCACGCCGCTAAGGCGATGGGATGATTTAGTTTGACGGCTTGGCCGGTGCTGCAGGAGTGGTCGGAGTCGATCCGCTCTTTGGTGCAGTCTTCGGCTCGGCCTTCGGTGCGGGCTTGGGTGCCGTCTTTTCGTCGGGAATGGTCTCACCACCGCGCGGCTTGGCTGCGGGCTCGACCGTCACCGGCTTGCCGGGCATGAATGCACCATCGACAATCTGCCGGCGCGGTGTACTCACCGGAGCAGTGCCGGGCTTGCTATCGACGGACTTGGCTGCCAGTTGCAGTGGTCGCAGCGCGGGCAGCGGTTCGGGCCGGGGTGACAAACTGGCGAGAGTTCCGTTGGCGGCGGGAGGCGTGACCTTGGCCTTGGCACCGGTGGGATCCGCCTGTTTGGTAGTATTGCCCGCGGACGGCTTCGGCGTGCTCTCGCCCGGCTTGGCTGGCGGCGTGCTCGACGGCTCAAAGCCGAAGTCTTCAAATGACGCAGGCTCGTTGGCCTTGGGCTTGGCCGGAGCGGTCGCGGCGGGCTTTGTGGGGGCCGTTGGCTGCTGTGAAGTCTCGTGGTGCTCCCGGTGATGGGCGCCGAACAACCCGGTGAGTTCCCGCGGCGGGCGGGCGGTCATCGCCGAGGCCTGGAGCGGGAAGCCCGCAGCAGCCAGAACCACCAAAATCAGGGGGGAATTCGTATTTCGCACCGTCATACATCATGGTACTAACAGGACCGCTGCTGGTGCGAAAAAAAGTCAACACACAAATGGACCTGCTAGTCCACTTTCCCTGACTCGCGGGGTAGAATCAAACGTCTGATTCGCTGGCTCCCCCACGGTTTGGGGGGCAAGGGTGGGTCCGGCGGCTTCACGTTCTTCATCATGCAGGCAGGAATCTAGAGCCATGCTGTCGCGAGAAAAAACAACCCGGTGTTCTGAGATCGCTTCCCGAAAGACGGGGGTGCAGTCATGAAAATTGCCGCAATGCTGACATCGCGGGTCATGGACAGCGTCTGCAAGCTGCCCGGCGTGGCCACGATTGACTGGTGCGATCGTGCCGCGGCGGCGATGTGCCGACTGCATCACCCGGCGGTGGCGTTCGTGTCGCTCGTGACGCTGGATACCCGAGGGTTTGTGCTGGAAGTCGAGACGGCCGGTGCGTCTTCCTCCACGCATGCTGCTCCTTCGGCTGCCGACGTGTTCAGCGCCATCGACCGGCTGCGGGATGCCTCGCCGGCGGTAGCGCACAGTGAGTCACCGACGGACCCGAACCTGGTGATGCTGCGGGACAGTCTCAACAAGGGCGACTGGATCGGCTGGTCGATCGGGGCGCTGCAGGAGGGCCTGTGGCATCTGGCCAGCGCCTCGCCGCAGGGGTTGCTCGGTGCCGGCAACCCGGGACCGATGTTCCGCCGCTGGTCGCGGTTCTCACCGGTTGATGTGATCGTCGCGGCGTGCGCCATTCCTGGAACCAAGCCCGGCCGCTGGCTTGTGCTGGAAGTCGGGTCGTCGGATCCGAGCTTCCGCGACAACTCACGCGAGCAGGCCGCCCTGGCCGCCTGCCTGCCGATGCTGGCCCAGAAGCTCTATGGCGCATTTGGCAAGGAGCCGGTCAACGTGCACGCGTCTCTGACGCCGCGCGAGCAGGCCGTGCTCTGGCGGCTGGTCGCCGGCATGAAGGTGCCGCAGATTGCCGAGGAACTCGACCGCTCCATGTACACCGTGCACGATCACGTCAAGGCTCTGCACCGCAAACTCAACGCCAAGAGCCGCGGCGAACTGGTGGCCAAGGCCCTTGGTCACCTCGGTGCCGGCCACGACCACCCGGTGCCGGGCACCGTCGGCGGGAAGTAAGCCCGCCCTGCGGCGACAACCTGCACAAACAAGCACGCCCCCGGGACTGACTCCCGGGGGCGTGTTCATATGTTTAGATGATGGGCCGCGGCACTGCTTGCTAGGGGCGAGTGCCAGGAACTTGCTCAGCGACCGAGCTTCTGGCGGATCTGCCCGGCCAGTTCGGCGGCCAGATCGGCATCTTCGCCCACCGGCACCGCGTAGAGCGGCTCGAGCTCAGCCTTGACCTTGTCCGGATCCGTTGCGCGGGTGCTCAGACGAATACTGGATCCCGGCAGGCGCCAGCCGGGAACCTCGATGCGCTCGATGATGACCTTGACGGTCACGTCCAGCGGCGCGGAGCCGTCGCGAAGGTCGGCATCGGCCGGGGCAGCGGTGCCGGCAGGTGAACCTGCCGGTGCGAAGCTGACGATGGCGTAGCGCTGGCGACGCTGGAGCACATCCACCGCGTCTCGGGCACCGTTGGAGCGCTGGGTGGTGATGACGCCCGCCGCGGCATCGACGCGGTCGAGCTGGAACCGATTGTCGCGGAGCACATCGCGGGCGACATCAAACGCCGCGGCGTAGCGGTCGGATGTCACGCTCCCGGCGGAGGCCAGACCCTGGGGTTCATCGGCGGCGGTGCCGGCGCACCCTGCGGCGGTGAATGCCGCGGCGGCGGCGAGGAGTGAGCACGTGGTGCGGAAGAGGCGACCAGAGCGGGTAAGGGCCATGTCGGAGGGTATCAGCGCTTCGGAGCCGATGTCCCGGGTTCAGGTGTCTGCCGGAGGGGCGGAGGGGTGGAGGGGCGATCAGTCTTGGCCAAGTCCTCACAGAGCCAGACTCCCGGCGGACCGGATGCGAGAGCGGTTGGCGGTACCATGTTTGCTCCGCTGCTTTGAACTCTTCCTTCCTCATGGAGCCCGCCGTGCGCAACGCTGCCTTGGTTTTGTTCCTGCTCGCCGGCTCGGCGACTCTGGCCACGGCCGAGCAGCCGGCTGCCCCGGCAGCCGCTCCCGCCCAGGCCGCTCCTGGCACTTCAACCCCTCCGGCCGACCAGACCAAGGACCGCCCCGAGCGCATCGATGCTGCCACCGATCGCGGCATCGAGCCCAACACCGAACTGGCCGACGGGCCCATCCCCGGCTTGCGACGCCTGCCCGGCGTGCAGCGTGGCGGCTCGGTGCTGCTGCCCAACCAGTGGTCGCTCCGGCCCGCCGGCGATCTCATCGAGCTCGGCGACTTCCCGGTGAACATGGCCCTGCACCCGACCGAGCCCTTCGCGGCGATTCTGCACGCCGGCTGGGGCACCCATGAGGTGGTGATCGTGCGCACCGACAAGCGGGGTGAGGTCGTCTGCCGCGTGCCCATCCCGCAAGGCTTCTACGGCATCGCCTTCAGCCGCTCGGGCGACCGTGTTTTCGCCAGTGGTGGCGAGACCGAGAGCGTGCACACCTTCCGTTTCTCCGGTGGTCTGCTTTCTGATGCAAAGCCGATCCAGGTTGTTCCATCCAAGGAGCGGTTCGTCGTCTCGGGCCTGGCCACCAGTACTGATGATGCAACGCTGTACGTCTGCGGGCCGTGGGGGGCCAAGGTTGCCGCAGTCGAACTGGCCGATCCGACCAAGGTGCGTCTGGCCAACCTCCCGGCGGACAGCTATCCGTACGCGGTACTGCCGACGGCAGATGGCAAGCGGCTGTTCGTCTCGCTGTGGGGCGGTTCGGCCGTGGCTGTGCTGAACGCCACCACACTGGCGACCGAGGCCACCTGGACCACACCCGCGCACCCCACAGAGATGGCGCTCTCTCCTGATGGTGGCACGCTGTACGTGGCCTGTGCCAACACCAATCAGGCCGCGGCGATTGATACAGTCACCGGTACGACGCGTGAGCTCATCACCACCTCGCTGTACCCCTCGGCCCCTCCGGGCAGCACGCCCAACAGTCTGGCGCTCTCGGCCGATGGTTCGGTGTTGCTGGTCGCCAACGCCGACAACAACAACATCGCGGTGTTCAACGTTTCCGAACCGGGAAAGAGCCGCAGCATGGGGTTCATCCCTGCGGGCTGGTACACCACCAGCGTGCGCACCCGAGCCGACGGAACGATCTTCTATACCGCGGGCAAGGGCATGAGCAGCAAGCCCAACCGCAACGGGCCGAACCCCGAGCAGGCCGGGCCGCGCACCACGCGCGAGTACATCGGCGGGCTCTTCCGCGGTGCGATGGGAACGATCAAGCCGCTGAAGCCCGACGTGCTGACAAAGTACACCGCTGAGGCGTATCTGTGCAGCCCGCTGCAGAAGGATGCGGCCGTGGTGGCCCGCCCGCGCGAGGCGGGCAACCCGGTCCCTGTGAAGGTGGGCGAGGCCAGCCCGATCAAGCACTGCATCTACATCATCAAGGAAAACCGCACGTACGACCAGGTCTTTGGCGACATGCCCGAGGGCAAGGGCGACCCATCCCTGTGCCTGTTTGGCGAGAAGGTGACGCCCAACCACCACGCACTGGCCCGCGAGTTCGTGCTGCTGGACAACTTCTACGTCGAGGCGGAGGTCAGTGCCGACGGCCACGAGTGGACGATGGGCGCGTACGCCTCTGACTTCGTCGAGAAGACCTGGCCGCTGAACTACCGGCCCAGCAAGCCCGAGCACACCAAGCTGGCGTATCCGAGTGAGGGCACGCACGCCATCGCCGTTCCCCAGAACAAGTACATCTGGGACCGCTGCAAGGAAGCGGGCATCAGCTACTACAGCTTTGGCGAGTGGATCAAGAACGGCAAGACGCCGCAGGACCCGGGTACCGCGCAGACGCCAACGCTGGAAGGGCACTTTGACCCCGGGTACCGGGGCTACGACCTGGACTACCCGGATGTAAAGCGTGCCGAACGTTTCATCACCCGCCTGGCGGAGTTTGAGGCCGCCGGGCAGATGCCGCGGTTTACCACGCTCCGCATCGGCAACGACCACACCGCCGCGACCCGGGTGGGCAAGGGCACGCCGCGGGCGATGGTGGCCGACAACGACCTGGCGCTGGGCATGATCATCGAAGCGCTCAGCAAGTCAAAGTTCTGGGCATCGACGGCGGTGTTTGTCATCGAGGACGATGCCCAGAACGGCCCGGACCATGTTGATGCCCACCGCGCCGTGGCCCTGTGCATCAGCCCCTACACCCGCGGGCGCGGCGTTGATTCATCGATGTACTCCACGACCAGCATGATCCGCACCATGGGGCTGATTCTGGGCTTTGAGCCGCTGAGCCAGTTTGATGCCGCGGCACTGCCGATGTATCACAGCTTCCGCCCGACTGCGGACCTGACGGCGTACAAGGCCAGGCCGGCACAGGTCGATCTGACGGAGAAGAACACGCGGCTGTCCTGGGGCGCGGACATCTCCGAGACGCTGGACCTGGCTGAGGCCGACGAGGTTGATGACATCCTGCTCAGCCGCATCGTCTGGCATGCGGTCAAGGGTGCCGATGTGCCCATGCCGCCGCCGGTGCGGGCCGCGTTCGTCTTTGCTCCGGCCAAAGCGCATGACGATGATGACCAGAAGCGATAACCTCCCGGGTCTTCGTCGGGCTGTGCGCTCCCGGGCGGGTTCCTGACGGATCCGCGGCGCGCAGGCATCTCGGCGATGTGCCCAGTATGCCCCTCCGGCGTCGCGCCATCACGGTCGGTCTGCTGCTGCTGGGAGCGGGGGCGACTTCATCGGTGCTGACGGCGTGGGCCGCGGTGTGGTGGTCGGATCTGTCCGGTGCGCCGACGACAACCTGCTTCCTGCATGCCCCGCCTGGCGTGAACTCAGGCGTTCAGGAGATTGAGTTCCGCCGCACCACCGCGCTGGCGGTGTGCGACTACACCGTCGTGTACTGGTCTCGGCGGCGTGGCGGGCCGGAGTACGGGGTGAAACCTTCTGCGTTTGACACCTGGCCCTGGCCGCGGGAGGTTGTGGCTCCGGAGTTGGCACCCGGTGCCGCGTGGCCGCGGCAGGGTGCTTCCTCCGGCGTCTACGGGTGGAAGATGCACGCAGGCCAGGCGGCGGGCTGGCCGATGCTGTGTTTGCTGTGGATGTCCAACGTTCAGCCCGACGGCAGTAAATCCGCCACAGGCATGCTGGAGGTGACCGGTGCCCAGCCACGAAGCCCGTACTTCTTCAGCAGCCTCGTCGTGCTACCGATCAGTCCCGTGTGGTCAGGCCTGCTGGTCTGCACGCTGGTGCACGGCGGGCTGTGGGGGCTGGCCGGTGTGGTCGTCATGCGTGCCTGGCAAGCGTTCCGCCGGCGCCTCACCGCCGGGCGGTGTCCCAAGTGCCGTTACCCGTTGGAAGGTCTGCCGCCCGGAGCACCCTGCCCGGAGTGTGGAACGATGGTGTCGACATCCAGCGAGTCTGAACCACGTAGCAGCGTGCCTTGACGCGTTGGCAAGCCGGAGTGCTTCTCCTGCTCTACTGGCGGTGGGCGTTCGTTGGCAGCGTCGTGTTGGCACTCATCGGCGGGCTTGTGCCGGGCAGCGCGTGTCCGCAGTGTGGCCAGCAGTTTGCGTGAAGATTTTTGAACGCTCTTCCAGAACCACGGAACCAGCCCCGTCGCCGCGGCGTATCGGACGAACGAAGGCGGGACAACGGGTCCCCCAAGGTTGAGGCCCCGGTGTGCGGCCACAGGTGTGCGGTTTGAGTGGTTCGTTTGTACGTAGATTGGTCCGTCGCCTCGGAATGCGGCTGAGATTTCTCTGCGCCAGCGTTGCCGGCGCGTCAATTCCTTTGGCTCCTCCCTCTCTCCAGAGACGCAACCGTCCCGGCGCCCACCGGGACGGTTGTGTTTTTGCGGGTGGCTCAGGAAATCGTCAGCGTGGGCTTGCTCTGACCGAGTTTGAAGCTTGCCAGGGCGACCTGGCCCTCAAGATTCTGCACGAGGCGGTCGAGCGATTCGGAGAGCTTGGTCTTGCCTTGGAAGTTGGCGCTGGGGTTGCCGTCGTCGCTGTTCTTGCGGAGGTTGATGGTGATGGGAACCGAGCCCAGGAAGGGCACGCCGGTGCGCTGGGCCATCTGCTGGGCCCCGCCGCGGCCGAAGATGTCATATTCGCGCGGCCCGCCTTGGGAGGCGGGGATGTCGTCGGCGACGAAATAGCTCATGTTCTCCACGACGCCCAGCACCTCGATCTGCAGTTGCTGGAACATTCGCAAGGCGCGGATGGCATCGTCCTGAGCGACCTGCTGCGGGGTGCAGACCACGACAGCACCGGTGAGCTTGAGCAACTGCGACATGGTCAGCGCCACATCGCCCGTGCCCGGGGGCAGGTCGATGATGAGGTAGTCCAGTTCGCCCCACTCGGTCTGGTCAACGAGCTGCTTGAACGCGCCGTGGGCCATCGGGCCGCGCCAGATGAGCGGCTTCTCGGGATCGACGAGCTTGCCGATGGTCATGGCCTTGACGTTGTGGACGAAGAACGGCTGGAGCATGTTGCCCAGCAAGTTGGCCTGCAGCCCGCCAAGGCCCATCATCGTCGGCAGGCTCGGGCCGTAGATGTCGCCATCAAGGATGCCGACGGCGTGGCCGCGGAGGGCAAGGCCAACGGCCAGATTGACCGCGACGGTGCTCTTTCCGACGCCGCCCTTGCCGGCGCCCACGGCGATGATGTGCTTGATGTTGGGCAGTGCCAGTGCGGCGGCCTGTGCTGCGCCGGCCGGACGAGGGTTGGCCTGGGTGGCCGGACCGGAGTTGCCCGCGGCCGGTGCCCCGCCAGCAAGTGAGACTGTGCGGGGTGCCGCAGCGGCGGATTCGGCGGTCTTGCTCCCGGGTGCGGCCTCCATCCACTCGATGTTCAACTGGGTGATGGTCTCACCGGCACGCTGTGCGACTGCGGTAACGGCAGCCTTGGCCTGGGCGGCCAGTGTGCCGCGATCGGCCGGGCTTAGGCCCGCGCCCGCAAGATGGACCGCGGCGATGCCGTCGCAGTACGCCGCCTTGAGCACGGCCTCGGCATCGGCCAGACCCTTGCCAAGGGCGGGGTGATTCACATCATTCAGGGCGGCGAGCAGGGCGGTCCGGGTAAGGGCCATGGTAGGGTAAATCCTGGGCGAATCGTGTTTCTGGTGCTCGGGCGGGGGATGCCGGGCCGGGCAGCGGGAGAATCGGGACCGACAGGATACGTAAGGCAGCCGCGGCGGCCCACTTTGGTTCAGCCGGTGTACAACGGGGCATCCGGCCCAGGGGTGGAAAGGGGTGTGCCGCGGCGGGCTTATCTATACTTGCCTCCAATGACCGCTTCTACCAACGTCGACCACACCCTCTCCGCCGCCCCAGCTGCCGGTGTGTCCAAGTCTGTCGCGATTCCGGATGTCTCGGCCCTGCTGACGACGCGCGAGACGCTGCAGAACGTGAGCGTGGATCTGGCCGCGGCGGATGCAGCGACGAAGCTGGATGTGCTGGAGAAAGCCTTTGACTTCCGGGGTGATGTGACGCTGACGCTGGCTGACGGCAAGACCGTGACCGGCTATGTCTTTGACCGCACGAAGCTGATGGCGGGCACGGCTGCTGAGGCCCACCTGGCCGTGGCGGCGGTTCGAATGCTGCCGGCCGAGGGTGAGCAGCGGATCACGGTGGCGTACGCACAGATCAAGTCGGTGGCCTTCGGCCGCGATACGGCCTTGGGCAAGAGCTTTGAGACGTGGATCAAGAAGTACGTCGAGAAGAAGCTCAAGGGCGAGAAGGCAAGCATCGAGTCTGAAGTGCTCTGAGCACCGGCTTGATGCGCAGGTTTAGTGGTGGAGCTCTCTGAGAGGCCCAGGCAACGCGCGGTCTTTGCGCGATCACGCATGCCAGTTGCGCCTTGGGGTGAGCACCTCAGGGCGGCCTTGGGACAGGCATAAAAAATCTGAATTTTGGACCACATAGTCGTTTATTGGTCGAATTTGGCGTTATTATTGACCGAAAATCCAGGGTTTCCCCGGATTTGGTGGGCGTCCTTTGGGTGGCTTCCCGCATTGGGATCATGGTTCCTCACGGCAAGTTCTCAATCAATCGGAACTTCGGTACCGATAGACACGGCCGTTTGAAGCTCTTACATGGCGGTGAACTGTGCGTGCATTGTTCTTTGTTCATCCTGGCGACGTGTCCCGATCCATCATGCTTGACATGGCGGCGGGATTTCGCACCGCCGGCCATGAGGTGCTGGAGGCCGACCTGGGCCAGGTGTGGCGGGCGGTGGATCAGGCAGCGTCGCCCGAGGACCGGCATGTCCTGATCAGCCACGCGACGCGCCAGTTGCACGATCTGCTGCAGCAGCAGCACATCGACCTGACGCTGGGGATGTGGTCCTCGGCTCTGCACACGTTCTCGCGGTCGCAGGGTGTGTTTGACCGTCATCGTCCGCACACGCTGTTTGATCAGGTGGATGTGCCGCACGTGATGTACTGGCTGGACGCCCCGCACGTGGCCGACGGTGGGGTCGCCGTGGACTGGCTGCCGACCGGGATTTTCGGCTCGCCGTCGCTGCGGAGTGTGGTGAACAACGCCGGGACAGCAGAGGAAATCACGGATGTGCTGGGCTTCGCACACGCTGCGGTGGTGCCGCACGGGTTCAATCCGGAGACCTTCTGTCCGTCTTCACGCTCGGTACGCTCGGCGGCGCGGCGGTTTGATCTGGCCTTCTCGGCGGTTGATGGGGACCCGGCACCGACGGAACTGATGGTCGAGGAACTCGGCAGCGAAGTGCCGGACGTTGAGGCGATTCGGCAGGATGAGGCCGATCGTGTGCGTCGGACGCTGAGTCAGCACGCCTGCTGGCGGGGGCTGTCGCTGGTCCTGCTGGATGTGCTCATCGAGTCGCAACTGGCGACACGGGACCGCCCGGTTCTTCAGCGGCTGCGCACACTTCGGGCCACGCGTCCGGAGCTGGCGGCGGACATCGACCGGCTTCTCAGCCAGCCTAGCAATTACCTTGCCGCCGCGGAGATCCTCCGGAGCATCGAGCACTGGGAGCGGCCTTTTACCTACGCGTATCTGGCGCGGCGGTTCCGGACGCTCTGCTTCGGCGGGGCTTCCTGGGCGGCGTGGGGCTTTGCCGCCGGGGATGAGCGCGTGATCGATGCAGGCCGGCTGGCTCACACCGCCCAGCCGGCGGCGTATCAGCAGGCGCGGCTGGGGTTGAACGTGATGCGGTGGCGGGATGATGTGGGAACCAATATCAAACCGCTGGAGATCGCTGGCGCCGGCACGGCGTGCCTGTGTGCCGCGCGGCGAGGTCTTGGCGAACTGCTGACCCCCGGCCAGGAAGTGATGACCTTTGACCATCCTGCACTGGCGGCGGCCCAGGTTCGTGAGGCGATCGCACGTCCGGAACTGGCCGATGAGATTGCAGCCGCCGGATGCCGGCGGGTACACCGCGACCACACGTGGGCAGCTCGGGTGCCGGATCTGCTGGCGGCTTCCCAGGGCAACCGGCCTGACGAGCGGTACCACATCCAGCCGGCGGAGAGCGGCATCGTTGAGACCAGTCCGGTGGCGATGGACGAGGACTTGGAGCTTCCGGATGCGGCCGACGTTGCGTTGCGACCGCTGGTCAAGCGGTTGGGCGGGCGGCTGCCGATGCCGCTGGTTGAGGTGGTCGGTGCGCACGCCCGGGTGGGCGTGCGGTAGTTGCGAGCAACAGGTGAGTTATCCGGTCCTGCGGCTGCCGATGGGTCCGGCGGTTGCTGTGGCGTGCGGGCTCACGGCGGTGTGCCGCCGCACCCTGGCGGGGGTGGCGTCGTAGACTCTGGGATGCCGACTTATCTGTACGAAATCCTCTCGGGCAAGGGTGACAAGGCCGAGCCGACGGGCGAGACCTTCGAGATCGTTCAGATGATGAAGGACGCCCCGCTGACCAAGCACCCCGAGACGGGTAAGCCGTGCCGCCGGGCGATCGTGGCTCCGGCCATCGCCGGCAAGTGGAGCCCGACGAAGGAAAAGAGCACGCTGAGCAACAAGAACCTTGAGCGGCTGGGCTTTACCAAGTACGAGCGCAAGGGCAAGGGCTACATGGAGCGTGTGGCGGGCAAGGCGGGGCCGAAGTCGATCTCGGCGGAGGATTGAGACGTTGACGTCGCATCAGTGCGCCACGGCAGGCAGGATGCGTTCGATGAGTCCCAGGGCGTGGCGCAGATAGCCGACGTTGCCCTCGCGCTCGAACAGGCCTGGTGCCGCGGCGGCGGTCAGGACGCGTCTCACGTTAGCAAGCAGGCCGTAGTCACCGGTGCAGGGCAGGCCCAGTTGGCGGCGGTACGCGGCCAGGCACTTCAAAGTGTTGATGTTGCCCAGCAGGTGCTGGCGGCCCCAGAAGACGCGCTCGAGATACATGGCATCCTCGAGCCAGTGGCCGGGGTGGACCAGCGCCAGGTCAATGAGCACACACGGCGGGCGCTCAACAGTGATGTTGGGCAGGCCGGTGTCGGGAGAGAAGCCGCCGGCGGTGGACAGGCACAGCGGGGGCACGCCGGGGCGGCACATGGCGTTGCCGGGGTGCAGATCACCGTGGCACCAGGCGTTGACGCCGCGGTGCGTCCAGCGGAGGAGCAGGCTGGGCAGGTTGCGGGCAACGGCTTTGAGCTGGTTGTGCCACTTCTGGCTGTCGGGGAAGGTGGCACGGCGGACGGCCTCGCGGCTGGAGGCGATAGCGCGTTCCCACTCGCTTCCCTTGCCCAGGTCAAGTTCCTCAATGGGGCGGATTCGCTCGGCCAAGAACTGCATCTTGGCGACGGCGAGGAGCATGCTCTGGATGGCGGCGCAGTTCTCGCTGCGGCGGTCGGGGTAGGCGCACTGGTCGGCCTCCACCGGTGGGGCCTGGCTGACGCCGGTGGGCACGACGTGGCCGCTGAGTTTTTCGACGATGAGCCAAGCCAGGTCGTAGCCGCCGAGTTCGAGCCCGCCGGCCAGTACGCGGGGTACCGGGCTGTGCGGGTCATCCCCGGCGGCAGCGGCCAGCTCGCGGCCCCAGCGGTACTCGTTGTAGGCGATGGGGAGTTTGATGACGACGTCGATCAGGCCGTCGCTGGACGCAAACTTGCCGAGTGCGGTGGATGCCCCGCCGCGCTGCCAGATTGATCTGAAGAACTGAACATCCCGGAGTCGTCCGCCTGTTGCCTCGACAAGTGCTGGGACCAGAGATGCCCCAAGGCAGTCGGTCGTGTGCGGCGGCGCTTCTCGATCCATGCCGGCTCCGTGTGCAATGCTGCGGGGAGGGGAGGAAAGGGCAGAGGACTGGCGAGCTGCCGAGACGGAGCCACCGGGTGGAGTCCGGCTCGGCTACCAATGCATCGGTCCGGGTCGCGTAACGCTTGCCGAAACCGCGTCTTGATACGTGCAAGATACCCCGGGTGTGCGGCGTTGCAAGGAGCGGAAGTGACAAGTTTCTTTCACCCCTGTTTTCGGGGAGGAATCCGTGGCCGTAAGGGTGCATATTCGGACCTGTTGACCGCTCAAGGAGCTTGCCCAGATTGCCCGGTCATGGGCGTATTTGTGTTTTGTGAATTTTCTGGAACTGGGAGCTGGCAGTTTGCGTCTAGTAGGGCATCCTGTCTGGGCGGTCTGGCTCGGGCATGGCGTTGTTTTTGTTCCAACCCGACTTGAGTGCCACCGAACACCCGCCGCGGGCTCCTGTTGATCAGGTCCGTTGCGGGGATGTGGTGGCAAGTCGAGACCGCTGACTGTGTCCTTTTGAATCGTGGAGACTCCTGAAATGATGAGCGCATCCCTGCTGATGACCCTGGCCGGACTGGCCCTGCCGACTGCCACTGAACTGCCGGCTGGCACGGCGGTGTGCGCCGACGGCTGCGGGATGCAGCACGTGGCCATCGCCGGTCGGGGTGACCGGCTGGTGAGTCGCTCGGCGCTGCGGCAGCAGGTCATCAGCAAGGACAAGCTCAACGGAGCTATGAATGCGATGGCGGCGCACAACCCGCGGTTCATTACGGGTATGCACTGCTTTGCGGATAACCTGACCGTCGAGCAGCTTGAGTACATCATGGCGAACTACAACGCCCGTCCTCCGGCGGAGTTCGCCTTCGGCAACGTCGTGCCGATGTTCAACGTGGACAACACGGTCTGGACGGGTAACGGCGTGCAGGTCAATCAGGCGAGCAACCCCTCGCAGTACGGGACCAGAGCAAACCTGACGTACTCGTTCCCGGCGGACGGGACACTGTGGGGCAACCCCAGTGCGGCACAGGCGGCCAACCAGCTTTCGGCGGACATCACCGGCCTGTTCGGCGCGACCAACCTGGACCAGGGCCGGGAGCTGATCCGTCAGGGCCTGGCGAGTTGGCGTCGCAACGCAGGGCTGACGTACACGGAGGTGGCCGACAGCGGCGTCGCTATGGACAACATCACCAGCCGCCGGTCGTCGGTCGGCGATATCCGCATCGGGTCGGTGCCTCAGGGGACGACCGGGGTGCTTGCGTACAACTACTACCCCAACGGCGGCGGGGACATGACGATCAACTCCAACTACTTCGCCGCGGCGACCAATACCTTTTCGCAGTCGGGCAGCACCTTTCGGTACTTCCGCAACGTGGTGGCGCACGAGCACGGCCATGGGCTGGGGCTGGGCCACCAGACCCCGTGTGTGAACACCAAGCTGATGGAGCCGTTTGCCAACACGGCGTTTGATATGGTGGCGACCGATGACCGTCGGGGTGCGCAGCGGGCGTATGGCGATCGCTTCGCCGGGAACGCCACGGGCGCGACGGCGCGGAACTTTGGTGATCTGACGAGCCCGCTGCTTAAGAGCGTCGTCGAGAAGGAACTGTCGACCAATGGGCAGTTCGCGGCGTCGAATCCCAGTGGAGCGGACTGGTTCCGCTTCACACTCTCGAGCCCGCAGACGGTGAGCATCACCGCAGCCCCGACCGGCGGTACCTATCTGGCGCTGAACCAGACCAGCGGGTGCAACCCGACGACGGGCACGAACGAGGACGCGTCGAGCGCGGGCAATCTTGCCCTTGAGCTGCGCAACGGAACCAACGGCGCGACGGTGCTGCTGACAGCAAATGCAAACACCAACGGCGGCACGGAGCTGATCTCCGCCGGGACGCTCGACGCGGGCACGTACTGGGTGCGTGTTTACGATGTCGGCCCGAACGACTCGGCCAATGGCATCGTGCAGCTGTACACATTGACGCTGCGCGTGGCCACAGAGACGGCGCCACCGACGGCTATCGCCGGCGTGAACAAGCGCGTCGCGGCCAATACGCGGGCCTACTTCTACGGCAGCCTGAACAGCTACGCCAACGAGGGTTCCATCTCCTCGTACGCGTGGGACTTTACCAACGACGGGACCTTTGAGGTCAACGGGTCGTCCGTGTTCCGCACGTACGTGACCAACGGAACGTTTAACGCCACGCTCCGCGTGACGGATTCCAACGCAAAGACGGCGACGGACACGATCACCGTTGTGGTCACCGGTGCGACGTCGACGGTGAGTTCGGTCATTCCCTCCAACGCGAATACGGGTTCGACTGTTCCGCTGGTGATCACCGGCACGAACTTCCGCGGCATCACCGCCGCGGGGGTGACAGTTCCCGGCGGCGGTGTGACGATCACCGGCACGCCGGTGGTCGACTATCTCGGCACGACCATCACCGGCCTTTCGGCGGTGATCGCCCCCGGTGCTGCCGATGGGCCCCGCGATCTGCGGGTTGTGACCACTGACGGAGCGGTGACGCTGGTCGGCGGGCTGAACATTCGTGCTTGCCCGGTGATCAGCGGCCTGCCCGCGAGCATCACGATCGAGGAGGGGCAGTCGCTCTCGCTGGCCGCCACGGTCACGGGCACCGGACCGCTGACGTACTCGTGGCTGCGCAACAGCAGCAGCATCACCTCGGCCAACGCCATCGGCGTGAGCGATTCGACGCTGCAGATCAACCCTGCCGCCGTTTCGGATTCCGGGGTGTACAACCTCGTGGTCACCGGACCGTGCGCGACACTGTCCTCGGCGGATGTCGTGGTCGTCGTGACCCCTCCGGTTCCAGCGGCCTGCCTGGCGGATGTGACGCTCGACGGCACGGTTGACGGCTCGGACTTCATCGCCTTCATCAACAGTTTCGGCATCGGCGATGCGGCGGTTGATCCGGTAGCGGACGTAGCCGGCGGCGGCAGCTCCGCGCTACCGGAGGGTGGTCCGGACGGCACCATCGACGGTACCGACTTCATCGCCTTCATCAACGCGTTCGCGGTCGGCTGCTGAAGTGGCGGAAAGCCGCACGCTTTCGCTGGCGTGCATTCCAGCTTATTTGATCGGGCGGACGAAGATGTTGGCAAACTCGACGGCCCCGTCGTGCTTCTGCAGCGCGATGGGGCCGCTGGCGGCAACGCCGGGCAGGTCGGCATCGGTCAGGACAGTGACGCCGTTGAGCGTGACGGAGAGCTTCGTGCCGGTCATGCGGATGACAAAGCGATTCCACTGACCGATCGGGGCATCGGCGACGGCCTTGGGTGTGACGCCGGCGCGGACAGATGCGGACATGGCACCGTCGGTGCGATAGCCGTAGACCTCGCCCGAGCCGATCGGCCAGCACCACATGTTGATCTGGCTCTTGCTGGAGCCGCGGAGGTAGATGCCGCTGTCGCCAGCATCAGTCACGGTCTGGACTTTCGGTTTGCCCGCACCGTCGGTGGCCTGATTGCCGTCGGGCAGGATCACCGGACGCTCCATCGGCTCACCCTTGCCGGTCCAGCGCCAGTCGGTGACGAGTTCGAAGTTGCCGAAGCTCTCGCTGCTCCAGAGATCCTCACCCTTGCCGTCAAAGACGATTCGGAAGTCGGTGGGTTTGAAGTGGCCCTGGTGCGCGGCGGTGGCCTTCCAGCCGGTGAGGTCCTGCCCGTTGTAGAGCGAGCGGAAGCCCGCTTCGGCGCGGGGGCCGGTTCCCTTGATGCGGATGTTTCGGAACTGGACGGGGCCGCCCTCACTGCTGCCGGTGGCGATGGCGACAAAGCCGCCGCCCGCCACGCCGGAGCGTGCGCGCGTGACGACCTTGCCGTTGACGGCAACCGTGATCAGGCCATCATTCCCGCCGGTGCGCTCGACGCGACAGTGGTTCCACTGCGGCACGCCGCGGCCGCTGCCGCCGGGCAGGGTTCTTCTCTCACTTGCAAGGATGCGGTCGCCCTTGGCGTAGCCGTCGATGGCGGTGACCTTTGCCCCGCCGACACCGGAGAGTTCGCCCTCGACAAGCATGACCGGGTTGCCGCGACCTGCACCGAGACGCAGCCGGATGCCAGAGGGCATTGGGCTGCCGGTGGAGGGCAGTTCCGAGGCGTCGAGGATGACCGAGGCGACGCCGTCCTCACGCGGGATCGTCCACTCAAACTCGAAGATGTAATCCTGGTGGGCCGCTTTGCTGCGCAGCACCGTGCTGGACTTGCCGTCAAGTGCGAGCACTTCGCCGGAGCCGGCGACACCCTTGCCGGTGATGGCGACCCAGTCGGCCGGATTGATCGGGTTCAGCCCTTGCTCATCGCTGAGGTAGCCGGTCCGCTCGCTTTGGCCGTGCGTGGCGTTGTCCCAGGCATCGCTGCGGAAGCTCAGGGCGGTCATGCCGCTGGCATCGCGGAGTGTGGCGTAAGGGCTGGCCATGAAGGCGTAGCGCACGGCAACGGGCCTGGGCACCTTGCTGCTGCGGACGGTCAGTGTCTGCCGCTGTCCCGGGCCGGAGGGAACCGCGGTGACGGCGGTGGCGATCGCCGGCCAGAAGACACGATCCTCGCCGGCGAGTTCGAACATGCCGCGGCCGCCATCGTCAAGCGAGATGGCTCCACCGGTGCTTTCCAGCACGATGGTGCATGCCGCGGCATCGAAGCGGAACTCAACAGGGCGCGGCCCGTCAGCGCTGATCTCGCTGCGGCCGTACGTCTTTGCCATCGCTTGCAGCACCAGGCGGCGAGCGACTTCCTGCTTGTTGTCGGGGTGGATGTCGGTGTGGTCACCAAGATCCAGGGTCGAGACGAGCCCGCGGCCGCCGGTGCTCGCGGAGCCTGTTCGCGGCTTGAGCCCGGCGAGCTGGGCCTCGCGGAGGAAAGCGGCCTGATCGCTGCCGTTGTAGCGGAAGGGAGCGATGGCGACGGGGTAGAAGGCCAGATTCGGGTTGCCGCTCATCTCGATGAGATCTTCGATGAACAACTGCTGGAGCTTCTCATACGCCGCGGCGCGGCCGACGTTGGACTCGCCCTGGTACCAGATGGCTCCACGCATGCCAAGGCCGTCGAGCGGGGCGAGCATGCCCTTGCCCAGTGCGGCGATGGTGTTGGGGTTGTCCAGCGGGCTTGTGGGCACCGGTGGTAAGTCGGCCAGCTTGGCGCCTGGTGCCAGCTTGAAGGTGCCAGCCAGCGGGATGCTCTCGCTGGTGCCGTCGAGGGTGAGTGAGTACTGCTCAGGTCCGCCCGCCATGCCGGCAGCGCCGCCGGTGTCCAGCACGCGAACGGCCAGCACGGCACGACCTGCGGTGACCAGCTCGCCGGGGACGCGGTAGCGGCGGGGTGCAGCCGACTGGCCGCCGCGGTAGGTGCGGCCGACGATGCGGCCGTTGAAGCGAACATCGTCGCGGTCATCGATGGGGCCGAGGTTGATGGTGACGGGCTTTCCAGCCCAGCTTTCGGGAATGCTCACCTCGCGGCGGAAGTAGAACAGACCGTCCATGCTGGCCAGGTCGCCCTCGACGGTGCCGGGCACGTTCATGTCGCGCCAGCCGGCATCGGTGAACTCGGGCTGGTCCCAGCCGCCCGCGCCAGCGCGGATCTGCGGGTTCTTGGCCGCGGAGACCGTGTCGATGTCACGCCACCATTCGCCAAGCTCGCGGCGAAGGCGGTCCTCGCCCACGGTGCCGGTGAAGCGGTCGATCCCGGCGAGTTCCGAGATCGGTCCCTCGAGGCCGGAGGCTGCGAGTCGCTTGGGAGACATCCAGGTCTCGATCCGGGTGCCGCCCCAGGCGGATTCGACAATGCCGACGGGAACATTGAGCCGCTCGGCGAGCTCGCGGCCGAACATCAGGCCGACGCCGGAGAAGCCGCGGATGTTCTCGTTGGTCGCGGGCTGCCACTTGGCGGGAAGTTCCTTGACCGGGTCCAGCGCGATGACGCGCGGGACGTTGAGCAGCCGCAGGTTGCGGGGAAGGGGCCTGGCGATCTCCTGCTCCGCGGTGGTGAGCATGGCTGCACCGGGGCCCATGGGGCGTCCGCCGCCGATGCCCGCCAGAGCCCACTCCATGTTGCTCTGACCGCTGGCCAGCCAGACTTCGCCGAGCAGGACATCGCTCAGGACGATGGTGTTGTCGCCCTTGAACGTGAGGGTCTGCGGCGTGCCGTCGGTGCGGGGCAGGGCGGTGTGCAGGACCCAGCGGCCGTCGAGGCCGGCGGTCGCGGTGAGGGCGGCGGAGTCGCCGTCCTTGTTCGGACGCAGCGGGAAGCTGGCGGTGAGCGTGATGACCTCGCCGGGCCGAGCGGAGCCGCCGAACTGGACGGGCGCTTCCTGCTGGAGGACCATGCCGCTCTGGAAGACGGGGTACAGCTTGACCTCGGCCCGTACCTGAGTGGTGAGGCCTGCAGATGCGGCAAGGGCGGCCGCCATCGCCGCCACGGAAAGCAGGGATTGACCCGTCGACTGGCCGGAGCGGGGGTGTTTCATAGTGGAAGGAGCGTAACAGCCCGGCGGCAATGAGGTTGCAGTCGGGTTGATGGGGCTTTCGTGCCTGTCGGCTGGCAGGACGGCGGCGTGCGCAGCCGTGCCGGCCGCCGCAAGGGCACAGCGGCGGGGTGATCTGGCCCCCGGGCCGCGCCGAACCGGATAACCTGCATTCGTGAGCGCCCTTCCTTCTGTCCTTGCCAAGCCCGCCGTCACCTGGTCCCACCGTCACCTGCTGGAACTCCGCGGCATGTCGCGGGTGGACCTGGTCAACGTCCTGTCGCTGGCCAGAACATTCCGCGACCGCATCGGCAATGCCCCGGCCAACCTAGCCGACGGGCCAATTGGTGATGAACTGCGGGGCCGGGTGGTGGGCAATCTCTTCTTTGAGGATTCGACCCGTACGCGGGTGAGCTTCTCGGTGGCTGCCAAGCGGCTGGGGGCCGAGGTTATTGACCTGACCAGCGTGGGGTCATCAACGAGCAAGGGTGAGACCGTGATCGACACGGCGGCCAATGTGGCCTCGATGGGTGTCGATGCGCTGGTGATCCGCCACCGCTCCAGCGGCTCGGCCCACATGATCGCCAAGGCGCTGGACAATCTGGCGGGCAGCCAGGGCGGCGGCGTGCTGCACAAGCCGTGTTCGGTGATCAACGCCGGTGACGGCCGGCACGAGCACCCCACGCAGGGTCTGCTGGATATCTTCACCGTGGCTGACGCGTTCAAGCGGCTCAAGGACTTTGACCTGACGGGCATCACGCTGGGAATCGTCGGTGATATCGGCTCGAGCCGGGTGGCGCGGTCGGGCATTGCCGGCTTTGCGGCCCTGGGGGCGCGGGTCATCTGTATCGGCCCGCCGTCGCTGGTGCCGGCGGCCATCCGCACGCTGGGCTGCGAGACGTGCCACGACTTTGATGCGGTGCTGCCGCAGCTGGATGTGATCAACGTCCTGCGGATCCAGTTTGAGCGGCATGAGGTGACGGCCGGTGCGGCCAAGGCGGAGAACCAGCCGGCGGCCAAGAGCTCGGCGGCGATCGCGTCGATCCGCGAGTACACCGAGTTCTTCGGCCTGACTGAGAAGCGTGCGGCCCTGCTCAAGCCCGCGGCGATTGTCATGCACCCCGGACCGATCAACCGCGGCGTGGAGATCGCTTCCAGCGTTGCCGATGGCAAACGATCGCTTATCCTGCGTCAGGTTCACCACGGTGTTGCCGTGCGCATGGCCGCGATGGCCTTGTGCATCGGCAACTAAGCCCACTTTGCAAGAAGACCCGTGTCCAGCAGCCGCGCCAACCAAACCCCGCCTTCGGCCAGCCCTGCCGGCCGCCCACCGCTGCGTGAGGCCCACGCGCACCTGATGGCGTACGGCCTTTCGCTGGCAATTCCATCGCTGGCGGCGTGTGCTGATCTGGCGGGGTGTCTGGCCGAGGTTGGCAAGGTTGTCGCCGAGGCCAGACGCGGCCTGCACGGCGGCTGGGCGCGGCTCTCCCACGCTCATCACAACCACTGGCCCGAGGCACGCTGGCCGACGGTGGCCGAACTTGACGCAGTGACGGGGTCCACACCGGCGGTGATCATGTCGTTTGATCATCATGCGGCGGTGTGCAACAGTGCCGCACTGGCCGCAGCCGGGTTGGTTGCCGGCCAGGCGGTGGCTCCGAACGGCAAGGTCGAGGCTGATGCGGTCGGTGCGTTCACGGGGCTGCTCAGCGAGCAGGCGGCGTACAAGGTGTGGTTCGCTGCGCCGCAGCCCGGCGAGCCGGAGCGGCTGGCCGCGCTGGCAAGGGCAGCGGCATCGCTGGCTGCGCTGGGATTTGCTGAAGTTCACGACATGCTCGCCGAGCCGGAACTGCCCGGACTGCTGACCCGGCTGGATGCCGCGGGGCAGTTGCCGCTGCGGATCGTGCTGTACACCGCGCCGGACAACCTCGGTGCGATGGTGCACGACCGGGCGGGCTGGTCGCGGCGGGTTCGCCTGGGCGGGGCCAAGCTGTTTGCCGATGGCACGCTTTCCAGCCGCACCGCGCTGATGATGCACCGGTACACCGAGCCGCTGGTCGATGCGTCGCGAGGGCGGTGCATGGTGGCACCGGCGGCCATCGGGCAGACGGTGGCCCGGTGTCACGAGCTTGGTGTGGGCCTGGCGGTGCACGCCATCGGTGATGCTGCGGTGAAGATGGTGCTGGACTGCGTCGAGCGGTTTGACAGCCAGTTGGGCTCCGCGCACGCGGGTGCGGCCCGTCGCTGCCGCGTACGGATTGAGCATGCGGAGTTGATCGACAAGATGGATGTGCCGCGGTTTGTGCGGCAGCGGGTGGATTGCTCGGTGCAGCCGTGCCACCTGCTCTCGGATGTCGAGGCGCTCAACCGCTACGTGCCGCACCGGCTGGACCGGGTGCTGCCGCTGCGTGAGCTGCTGGATGCGGGGCTGCAGCCCGGACGGCTGGGCGTGGATTGGGAGACGATGCAGGATGTGATCGACCCGGCGGATGTCTGTGCGGCACCGGCGGGGCTGGTCTTTGGTTCGGATGCACCGATCGTGCGTCCTGAGCCGGAGGACTCGATCTTCGCTGCCATGCACCGCCGGCGGCCGGAGATGCCGGAATCGCAGGCGATTGGGCCACTGCAGGCGCTGACGGAGGATGAGTGCTGGCGGTGCTTTGCGGCACCGTGAGGTGGGAGGATGTTCAGTTGCGACGGCGACGGCCGGCGGCGAGCCCGCCGAGGAGCATCAGTGCTGCGGGGCCGGGGCCGGGGATGTACGTGCCGGGGTTGGCCACATCGATGTAGTTTGCGGCGTCAAAGCCGGTCGTGGGCGTGGGGAAGTTGGGCGGGAAGCCCGTCGGGCTGGGGGCCGCGAATGATCCGAAGCTGTCGCCGACTGCGGAGATGACCCAGGCCGAGTTGGCGTACTGGCCGGTTCCGCCGTCAGATGGGCGGTTCCGCGAGACGCCGCTGCCGCGGGCATCGGCGGTGTAGATCAGGGAGTCAACCAGCGTGGAGCCATCCTGCGTGAACGAGTTGTAGATGTTGATGGTGTCGGCGTTGCCGAGGTTGGACAGCTGGAGGTACGAGACGATCCGTATGTTGCTCCCCAGGCCCCAGTAGCTGCGGAAGTCGGCGGCGGTCATCTGGGTGAAGATGATGCTCTCGCCGGCGAGGATGGAGCCGATGGAAGGGCCCCAGTTGTTCGGGTCGTTGACGTTGTTGTCGTTGTACGACCAGGTGGAGACATCGACACTTGTTGTGCCGAGGTTGGTGATCTCGAAAAACTCGCGCTGGCGGCGGCCGCCGTTGCCCTGAAGCGCATCGCCCTGGCCTTCGGACATGAACTCGGTGATGCGGACTTGTGCGGCCGACTCGGTGACGGGGATCACCAGCAACGTGGAAGCGACGACAGCAACAAGCAGCGATGAGCAGCGCATCAGATCTCTCCGGGGACGAACAAAGGCGGTCAGGGGCAGTCAAACTCGAACGTGAGCCATTAAACATGCACATCATGCATGTTGCTACCGTGCACGCGTCAAGGTTGTGTAAGCGTGGCCGGGACCGGCTCCGCAGGTTGCCCATCTTGACGTTGCGGCTGGCTGAACAGTTGGCGTGGTGCCGCTTTGAGTTCCGTTTTCAGCTCCGGATTGTGCCGCCGAGATTGCGGATGCCGTACGAAAGCAACTGGCGGATGCCCCACGGGCAGAACCACTTCAAGATGATGCCGCGGTCGCGGAAATGCTGCGACCACTGCAGCGTGGAGCCGCCATCATCGCGCGGGGAGATGCGTACCACGGCGAGATGATCGGTAAGCGGCATCATCCATCCCTCGACCCGGTAGGCAAACCCGATCCCGGGCTCCCAAGCCAGGAAGGTCTCGCGGACGGTGCCAAAGCCGATGCCGCGGCAGATACGGGCCGAGCCGACATCGCACACTCCGGGCTGGCGTGAGCCGGAGTTGTCGACATCGACGCGTCGGAGCAGGGGCAGCCACCGCGGCATGTCCTGGTGATCAGCAAGGACCGCGAAGAGTTCATCGGCGGGTGCGGCGAACGTGACGGTGATCATGACCCGGCACGGCGCGGTGGTGTGCCGGGAAGCGTCGAGAGGATCAGACGATGAAGAGGCGGGCGGTGTGCTCACTTGGCGGGCTTGCGGAAGTCCTTGAGTGCCGACTCGCACTCGGAGGCAAGATCGCCGAAGTCGAACTTGTCCTTGAGCCGCTTGACACCCTCGAGCGCTGCGGTCATGGCCTCGATGGCCTTGTCCTTGTTGCCGGCGTGGTAGTTCGCCCAGCCCAGTCGCCACTTGGTGAACTGTCCCCAGCGTGAATCGGGTTTGGACATCGCATCGGCCTTGGTTGCCGCTTCCAGAGCGATCTGCTTGTCGAACTTGGCATCCTCGCCTGTGGCTACGATGCAGGCGGAGACAAAGCCGATGATGTCATCGTTCTTGGGGTACTTGTCTAGCAGTTCGCGCGAGTAGGCGTTGACCTCCTCGGTCTTGTTGCGCTGCAGCAGGATCATGAACTTCCACTGGTAGGCCGCGCCGGTTTCCAGTGAGGGATCGGCCTTGAACGCGGCGTTGAGACTGGCCAGTGCCGCGGCCTGGTCGCCGCGGGCCATGGCCTCGCGGTATCCGGGGAACTGGGCGTCGGTCTTCTCGTTGCGGCCGCTGGCCTTGGCCTTGGCGATGTCCGCTTCGCTGCGCTTCTTGGCTTCCTCTTCCTTCTGGCGCTCGCGCTCGGCTTCCTTGGAGTAGTCAAAGGTGCCGGCGAGGACCTCGTTGACGATCCGCTCGACATCGTTCGGTGAGCCGATGCCGATCCACGCGACTTTGCCCTGCTGGTCGATGATCCACGCGGTGGGGATGCCGCCGGTACCGGAGGGCTTGAACCAGGTGGTGTGCATCTGCTTGTCGGGCGTGTCGACGGCGACGCGGTAGTTCATCTTGTCGTCCATCTTGGCGATGAACTTCTCGACGGCCTCGATGTACGACGTATCGCTGGCGTCCTTCTGCCGCTCGGAGATGCTGATGCCGATGACCTCGACCTTGCCGGCGTGGTCGGCCTGGAGTTTGGTCAGGTGCGGGATGGCGGCCTTGCACGGGCCGCACCAGGTGGCCCAGAAGTCCACCACGTAGACCTTGCCCTTCTCAAAGCCCGTGAGCTCCCGGCCCTTGACCCACTTGGCCACCTTGATCGGCGGCGGCACGGTGCCGATGAGCGCGGCAGCAGGGTTGACGGCCGGGGTGCCAGCGGGAGTCGGGGTTGCTGCGGGTTTGGCGGCGCCGGCGGCGGCCGGAGCCGGCTGGATGGCCATCATCTGTGCGGCAGCCCCGGAACTCAGCAGGACTGAGAGCACGATGCCGGACAGTGTAGAGCGGGAAGTGGTCACGGGTCATGCTCCTTGCGACGCGGAATGGTCGTGGTAGTGTTTGTGGACGGTCTGGTGGCGTACAGCGGATCGACTCGGTGGTTGCATGGCGGCAGGTTGCGAGCACCCGCCTGCGGCGGTGCTTACGGCCGCTCGGCCGGGGTGACCTGCTCGGCGAACCTGGCGCGAATCTCGGCAAACTGGCTCTCGCAGCCGCGTGTGAGTTTGACCAGATCAGGATCAAACTGGGTTCCCGCACCGGCAACGATCGCTTCGAACGCGTCGCTGTGGCTCATGGCCGTTTTGTACGGCCGCGCGGTGGTCAGCGCGTCGTACACATCCGCCACACTGACGATGCGTGCCACCAGCGGGATGTTCTCCTGCGACATGCCAAAGGGGTAGCCGCGGCCGTCCCAGCGTTCGTGGTGGCCCAGGGCAATCTGCATCGCCGTGACAATAAACGGGTTGTCGCCCCACTTCAGGCGGATGGCGTTGAGCGTGTCGCCACCGATGACCGTGTGACGCTGCATCGTGGTGCGTTCCAGATCCGTCAGCGGGCCCGCCTTGAGCAGGATGCCGTCGGGGATGCCGACCTTGCCGATGTCGTGCAGGGCGGCGGTACGCTCGACCACATCGGCCCACTCCGCGTTCACGCCCTCGCGGTTGCCGATGATGGTGGCCGCGAGCACCGCGGAGTACGCGCACACACGCTCGAGGTGGTGGCCGGTCGTGTCGTCGCGGTTCTCTGCCAGTTTGGCCAGACCGAAGATGATCGCGTCGCGCCCGCGGACGGTGTCGCGCGTCTTTTCGGCCACCTTCTGCTCGAGCACCTGGCCCTGACGGCGGAGCTGGTCGGCCTGGTGGCGCGTGGCCCGCTCCAATGAGCCCAGACGCAGCAATGTGCCCACGCGGGCGGCACACTCCTGGTCGCTCTGCCCGGGGCCGATGCAGTCTGCCGCACCGGCCCGCAGGGCCCGCATCCGCAGGTCGGAACTGTCCTGATCAAACAGCACAATGACGGGCACGCCCAGTGCCAGCAGCTTGTGGCGAAGCTGATCGCACAGCACCAGCCGCGTGCCGACATCCTGCCGGGCATCGAGCACGACCACATCAGCCAGAGCAAGCTGGGCGTGCTCCTGCCGCGGCTCGTACGGGATGATGGCCCACCCTGCCGCAGTTCCGGCGAAGCTCAGCCACTCGGGCGGATGCGGCTGCGTGCTCATCCACAACACCGACCCGGCGGTGGCCGGCAACCCACGCGATTCCCCAGCCGCCGCGGCGGCAGAGGACGGACCATGATGCGGGGTGTGGTTGGCCATGAGAGTGTGGTGGTGTTCAGTGCCGATCCTATTGCGGGAGCAGGGTTGCACCCCCGATGCAGCCGGGTTGGACCTTGATCCGATAATAATCGGCGGACTTGGCTGACGGAAACCCCGGCCGGGGGTATCTCAATACGTGACGGGACAGCATGATCGACCCTGCTTCGGAGAACCAGACGGTGCAGCTTGCGCGGGCCGCGATGGCTGGCGATCGTGCTGCGCTGGGTGAACTGTGGCGGCGGCATCGGCGGTATGCGGCGGCGGTGATTCTGGTGTACAAGCCGGCCTCCAGTGATCTTGATGATCTGCTGCAGGAGGTGGCCACGACCCTGGTGGCCAAGATCGGGACGCTCGATGAGCCCGCGGCGTTTGTGGGCTGGCTGCGGGTGATCGCGATGAACGTGGCGCGGCTAGCGGGGCGAAAGGCCTCGAGCAGTTTGCTGGCTGGCGGGCTGGAGGCGGCCGATGGAACGGAGATTACCAGCACGCACGAGCAGGCCCGGCGGGGCTGGGGTGAGCGACCGGCGGATGCCCTTGCCGCGGCGGGGCAGCAGGCCGGGGCAGAGGAACTGCTGACGCTGGCGGCCCGGCTGCCGGAGGAGTACCGCGAGCCGCTGCTGCTGAAGTGTTTGAAGGAACTCTCGTACCGGCAGATCGGGGCGATCCTGAACCTTCCGGAGACGACGATTGAGACCCGGATTGCCCGTGGGCGGCGGATGCTGAGGGAGCTGGCCAAGGCGGCCGAGCAGGGGGTGACGGTGGAGAAGCTGAAGGTGGGGGGGCCGAGCAATGGCGGGAAGGGCGGAGGGGGTGGTGGGGGCGGGGGGGATGAGGTTGCAGGGGCTGGGGCGAGGATGACGTCCGGAAACGGGGTTTCGGCCTCGGGCGTGCCGGGAAACGGGGCGGGGCGCATCTCGTAGGGTGTCGGGGTTGACGGTTCTCAAGTCCTTTCCCCGCAGGCAGTTACGGCTGGTGATCCAATGAACACGTTTGGTGATGACAACCTGAACATGAAGCCCGGAAGCGAATCCGGCAACGGAGCCGGCAGTGGCGGTGGCGAGTCGTTTGATGCCGCGGCGGAGATTGCCCGTGAGCGGCTGATCACCCGTCTGACGGACAACGTGGCCTCGAGCCGGGACTGGTCGGAACTGGCGGTGGCAGCCCGGACGGACGCGACGATTTTCGCTGACCTGGCCGATACGCGGCGCATGGCCGAGACGCTGAGTGCTGGAGTTGAGGCACGGGTGGCGGCTGCTGAGGCGATTGAACTGGAAGACGGTGACGAACCGGTGCTGCGGCTCACGGGCGGGGCTGGCGGTGACGGATTGGGTGGTGCGGGGCGGCCGGCACTGCCGGCGCGATGGAAAATGGGCTGGGCTGTTGCCGCGGCGTTGGCACTGGTGACCGGCTGGCAGTTTGTGGCGGCCAACGGGCGGGTGAGTGCGACAGGTAGGGAGCCGATCCAGGCCGCGGGTATTTTGAATGTGAGCACGCCGGAGAAGGCGCTGGACGCGTACTACGAACTTGGCAAGAAGGCGGGCGTGGTGGTGACCGAACTGCCCCAGCGGTACGTGCTGGAATCACGCACGCTGCCCGACGGGCGGCAGGAAGTGCTGTACCTGCGTCAGGTGCTGGAGCGGTCGATTGTCAACGACGTCTTCCGCGTGGGTACTGATGAGCAGGGGCGGCCGGTGCTCGTCCCGGCCAGCGCGCCAGCACCCGCCGGTCCGGCCTTGTGAGGTTCGGGGTGCCGGTGTTTTATCTGATCGAATGGGACACTGAGTCCTTTTTCTTGTGGAGTTACCGATGATGCACACTACAACTTCGACGAACAGGTTCTCGCGTCTGGCCGTTCTGGCGATGGTCGCCCTGGCTGGCGGCGTTGCGGCGATTGCACAGCCGGTGCTGGCGGTGCGGCCCGATGAGCCGCAGAAGGCGGAAAGGCCGACGGTCCGCGAGCAGCTGGCGCAGCGTGATGCGGAGCGGAAGGTCATGCCGCCGGGCCAGGCGTTCGGCGGGCAGGTCAACTCGATGGTGATGTTTGATGACGGCACCAAGTCGATCCGCATCCGCAACGGCGTGGCGGAATCGGCCAAGATTGACGGGAAGGAGTACGACGGCGGGCAGATCAAGCGTGATGGTGACGACTTCGTTGTCTCTGACAAGGAAGGCAAGGAAGTGGCCCGTTTTGCAGGGCTTGGCAAGAACGGTGGCGGCGAAGGTCAGCCCCGCGTGCAGACTTTCCGCGTCCCCGGGATCGCTGGTATCGAGGTCGCGCCCGGTGGCGTTACGACCCGGTCCGTGGTCGGCAATGGCAACACGAAGGTCATGATCGGCGTGCAGATGGCCCAGCCTTCCGCTGAACTGGCGGGGCACTTTGGCATCAAGCCGGGTGAGGCCACGCTGGTGACGTTCGTGCACAAGGACACCCCGGCGGATGCCGCGGGGCTCAAGCAGTACGACATCATCCTGCAGATCAAGGATGACGCGGCGACGCCGGAGCGGGTCCGCAAGGCCGTGCAGACCGGCAAGCCGGGTGACGAGCTGGCACTGAAGGTACTGCAGCGTGGCGTCGAGAAGACGCTGACGCTGAAGCTGGCCAAGTACGACTCGACGAAGCTCAGCGAGGTGCCGCCGATGGATGGGCCCGCCGACCAGTGGCTGATTGGTCCGAACGGTGAGCGGCTCGGAGGGCTGGCCGACCGGTTCAACGCCCGGGCGGGAGCGCTGCCCAACATGGGCCCCGAGGGAGTGATGGACGACCGGACGCGGGCGGAGATCGACCGCCAGATGCGCGACGCATTTAAGGATTTTAATCACGACTTCGGTCTGGCTCCCGGGCAGAACCCGTTCATTATCATCGACAAGCTCCGCGGCAACTGGGCTGGCAACGAGCCTGGCGATGTCGCTGTCGAGGCGGCCGACCGCATGGCCCGGCTTGAGGCCCGGCTCGAGCAGATGGAGAAGATGCTCCGCGACGCCCTGAAGGACAGGGGTGAGAAGCCTGCTGAAGGCAAGGACAAGCCCGCGGGCAAGGCCCCCGGTGAGAAGCACACGATGATCCTGATGCCCACCAACGGACCGGTTTGAGGCCGTTTCGGGCCCGGTTTCCGGCACAGCAGTGCCGGCGGGCGGGCAGAACAGACAATCTCTCTTCCAGCGGACCGGGCCGGCTCACACCGGCTCGGTCCGTTTACTATGGGGCCACTCTAAACGGAGGTTGTCCCGCGCTTGGCCATTGAAATGCTCATCCTGCTGTCGCTGCTGATGATCAACGCACTGTTTGCCATGAGCGAGATCGCCGTCGTGTCGTCCCGGCGCGTCCGGCTCGAACAGCTGGCGGCCCGGGGTGACCACGGGGCGAAGATGGCGCTGAAGCTGTCGAGCAACCCGACGCGTTTTCTTTCGACGGTGCAGATCGGCATCACGGTGACGGCCATCCTCGCTGGTGCGTTCGGCGAGAAGGCGCTCGTGGGTGATGTCGAGGAGTCGCTCAAGCAGATCGACTGGCTCAAGCCGGCGGCCGGGATTGTTTCGGTGATCGTCGTGATGGGCGGGATCACGTTCCTGTCGCTGCTGCTGGGCGAACTGGTGCCCAAGCGCATCGGTATGGCGTTCCCCGAGCCCATCGCCCGGGCCACCGCCGGGCTGATGCTGGTGATCTCGCGGATCGCCTCGCCGCTGGTGACGCTGCTGACGTTCTCGACCAACCTGATTCTGGCGACGCTGCGGATCCGCCCGCCGACGGAGGAGGAGCACGTCTCGGAAGATGATGTGCGGGCGATGATCTTCAAGGGCAAGCAGGCGGGTGTGTTTCATGAAGCCGAGCAGCGGCTGCTGGAGCGGGTCCTGCGGCTGGATGACCTCAAGGCCCGCGCCCTGATGGTGCCGCGGACGGATGTGACCTGGCTGGATGTGAACGCCACCGCGGACATGATGCAACTGACGGTTGCCACCAGTCCATTCTCGCACTTCCCGGTGTGTGACGGTGAGCTCGACACGGTCATCGGCTTCGTGCACGTCAAGGACCTGGTCAAGCACGGGCTGGTCAGCGGCGGGCAGATCAACCTGGGCGAGCTGGCCCACCCGGTGCTGTACGTGCCTGAGAACACGCTGGCCCTGAAGCTGCTGGATGTGTTCCGCACCAAGCGGATGCACATCGCGATGGTGGTCGATGAGTACGGCGCGATTCAGGGGCTGATCACGCTCAATGACATCGTGGATGTGGTGCTGGGCACGCTTCCGGGCCAGGGCGATGATGGCGAGTCGATGCTGACGGTGCGGGAGGACGGCTCGATTCTGGTCGACGGGCGGCTGCCGCTTGATGAGCTGGCGCGGGCCCTGGGCATCGATCCGCATGACTTTGCGGTCGATGGCGGCATCGGCACGGTGGCGGGGCTGGTGCTGGTGCAGCTCGGGCACGTGCCCAAGGCCGGTGAGAAGGCGGTCTTCCGCAACGTTGAGCTGGAAGTGGTGGATATGGACCGAGCCCGCGTGGACAAGGTGATCGCGCGGCGGATGGGTGAAGCGGTTCCCGGCTGAGCACCCAGGTTGATTCGGGACGGAGTCTGGGAGGCCAAAAACGCACAACCCCGCGGCGGAGCCACAGGGTTGTGCGTGAGGAGAAAGAGTCTGGTTGTTCCCGGGCTTGTCGGGCGACCTTCCGGCATCAGGCCGAGAAGGAGCTGCCGCAGCCGCAGGTGCTGGTGGCGTTGGGGTTGTGGAACACGAAGCCGCGGCCCATGAGCTCGTCCCGGAAGTCGACCTTGACGCCGGAGAGGTACAGCAGGGACTTGGGATCGATGACGATCTTGACGCCGTGCATCTCGAACTGCTCATCGGTGGGCTTCTGGCTCTCGGTCAGGTCCAGCAGGTAGCTGAAGCCCGAGCAGCCGCCGCCCTTGACGCCGACGCGGAGACGGATCTTGTCGCCGTCGAGCTCCTGCTCGGCGACGATCTTCTTGACCTCGGCGGCGGCGCGGTCGGTCAGGATGATGGGGCACTCGGTGGTCGAAGCCGGAGCGGCGGGGTTGGTGGTATCAACAGCGGACATGGGGAGCTCCAGAGGCGGAAGGTCGAACGGATTGCGAAAATCGAGGACATTTATGCTACGCGGGCAGGGGGAAGCCGGTTCGAGGGCAGATGCCCCGGAAGAGGTCACCAAGAGCCGGACGGCTCGGTGCACCCGCAGCCGCCGCCGGGTGCACCCGGTACTTATCGGCGGTTCTCAGACCGGCGGGTTGAGGAACTGAGCGAATGGGGCTCAGTGCGACTCAGCGTGGTCGTGATCGTGGACGGGCAGGCCGTTCTTCTTGCGGTAGTCGTTGATGGCGGCCTTGATGGCGTCCTCGGCCAGGACGGAGCAGTGGATCTTGACGGGGGGCAGTGAGAGCTCCTCGACGAGTTCGGTGTTCTTCAGGGCCTCGGCCTGATCAAGCGTGCGGCCCTTGATCCACTCAGTGGCCAGCGAGCTGCTGGCGATGGCCGAGCCGCAGCCGAAGGTCTTGAACTTGGCATCCTCGATTTTGCCGGTCTCGGGGTTGACCTTGATGGACAGCTGCATGACGTCGCCGCACTCGGGCGCGCCGACGAGGCCGACGCCGATCTTCTTGTCGGACTTCATCTGCTCCTGAGAGCCGAAGTTGCCGACGTTGCGGGGGTTTTCGTAGTGGTCGATGATCTTGGGGCCGTAGGCCATGACAAATCTCCAAAGTGCCAAATGGCCAAATTGCCAAATGGTCGTGTTGCGGGGGATTCAGATTCGCTTGGGCGTTACACGCGCCGGCGAGGTTTTAGTGAGGATCGATCCAACAATCTTCTTGATCTCAGTTAGCTCGGACAGCAGTGGTTGAAGGCGGGTCTCCGGAATCCAGCCGCGGCGGATCACCAGTCTGATCCAGAACCGCGTTTCAACGGGCTCCTTGGCGGCGATCGCCATCGACTTGCGGAAGTCCTTTGTGCTCATCGCCTCCGACGCTTCAGAGAGGTTCGCACCGACTGAAGATCCGGAGGCTGCCAACTGCTCGACGATCCGGCGGAATCTTCCGTCCTGATCGAGCTGTTCGGCAACGGCGACGCAGCGGTCACAGAACACCTCGACTCGTTCGACGAACTCCGATTTGAGACGACCTTTCGCCACAATTCTCCAGAATTTGGCCATTTGGAAATTTGGCCGTTTGGCAATTTCCTCAGTGGTGCGCCCACTCGACCTTGCTCAGGTCGATGCCTTCCTTGTGCATGTCGTACAGCGGGCTCATCGCACGCAGCTTGGTGACGGCGGTGATGATTTCCTTGATGGCGTAGTCGATCTGCTCGTCGGTGGTGCCCTTGCCCAGTGAGAGGCGAAGGGAGCTGTGGGCCAGCTCGTCGCCGACGCCCAGGGCCTTGAGCACGTAGCTGGGCTCCAGCGAGGCGCTGGTGCAGGCCGAGCCGCTGGAGCAGGCGATGTTTTTGACGGCCATCATCAGGCCCTCGCCCTCGACGAAGCCGAAGGAGATGTTGGTGATGTGGGGCAGGCGCTTGTCGGCGTGGCCGTTGACCTTGGAGACGTCGATGGCCTGGTTGAGCTCGGTCTCCAGGCGGCGGCGGAGCTTGAGCAGGCGCTGGCCGTCGGAATCCATCTCGGCCAGGGCGATCTCGCAGGCCTTGCCAAAGCCGACGATGCCGGCGACGTTGAGCGTGCCGGGGCGGAAGCCGCGTTCCTGGCCGCCGCCGTCCTGCAGCGCCTGCAGACGGACGCGGGGCCGGTGGCGGCGGACGTACAGGGCGCCGACGCCCTTGGGGCCGTAGATCTTGTGGCTCGACCAGCTCAGCAGGTCGACGTTGTCGGTCTCGACGTTGGTCGGCATCTTGCCGGTCCACTGGGTGGCGTCGGTGTGCAGGAGGATGCCCTTGCCGCGGCAGACCCTGCCGATCTGCGGGATCTCGTTGATCGTGCCGATCTCGTTGTTGGCCCACATCAGCGTGACGAGGATGGTGTCGGGCCGGATTGCCGCGGCGACCATGTCGGCGGTGATGATGCCGTCCTCACCGGGCTCCAGGAAGGTGGCCTCGAAGCCTTCCTTGACCAGGCGCTTGACAGGGTCGAGCACGGCCTTGTGCTCGTGGATGGCGGTGATGATGTGGCCGCGGCTCTTGCTGCCGGCGGGGGCCTTCTCGTACATGTACGCGGCACCCTTGATGGCCAGGTTGTTGCTTTCGGTGGAACCGGAGGTGAAGATGATCTCCTTCTCGTTGGCGCCGATGAGCTTGGCGGCGGCGTCGCGGGCGTAGTCGATGCCCTCCTCGGCGTCCCAGCCGAACTTGTGGTTGCGGGAGCCGGGGTTGCCGAACTTCTCAGTGAAGTAGGGAAGCATGGCCTCCACAACGCGCGGGTCGCACGGGGTGGTGGCGGCGTGATCCATATAGACGGGGAGCTTGAGGGCCATGATCAGTGAACTCCAGAGGACGGGAGTAGGGGAAACGGACTTGAGGCAGACGGTAGGCCGTGGACGCAAAGCGGCCTGCACTTTGGAATCATTCTAGATTGTGTTGGCCGAATTTGTTCGCGGGGGGAGCATGACTTTGCAGGGCGCCGGGTTGGCTATTGGTGAAAGGAAATATAGCATATTATTGGACGTTACGTACTTTGACTCGGATTTGCTGGCAACTGCCGGAGATGAGATGGGGCGTCGAGATGGGGCTGTGGGTGCAACCTCGAGGGGTCTTTGCAATATCCCGGCTTACGGACGTTGTACTAAGCCGCGGTGGTTACGCATGTTCGATGCGGAATCGCGGCGAAGAAGGAGTCCTGACCGGATGCTCCGGGGCAGGAAACAGGACGTGTCACAGACGCTAGCCTGCGACTGACGGGTGGGATTGGATGCTGCATCTGCCGAACAAGAGCTTGAAGACCTCACATTTGGAGTACATGACCATGCGAAACACGATGAAGATGATGAAGACGGTTCTGACTGCCGCCGCGATTGTGGTGGCAACGGGCCTGGGCAGCACGGCGATGGCCCAGCCGGGTGGTGGCGGCGGCCGCGGCATGGGCGGCGGTATGGGGATGTTCGGCGGTGGCATGTTCGGCGGCGGCGGGATGGATGCGCCGGTGACCAAGGCCGAGCTGGAGCGGTACGGCAAGATCCTGAAGTTCACCGGCGACCAGAGCGAGGCGGCCAAGGCGCTGTTTGAGGGCTTTGAGGCGGCGTACAAGCCCAAGCAGGACGCGGCCCGCAAGGCGATGGAAGATGCCCGCGAGGAGTTCCGTGAGACCCGCGACCCGAGCGTGTGGACGGCCGTGGGCGAGAAGACGGCCAAGCTGCGTGAGGAGCGGGCTGCGGCTGAGAAGCAGCTGCTTGACGATGTCAAGAGCCTGCTGACCGCTGACCAGGCGTCGCTGTGGCCGAAGGTCGAGCGTGAGCGTCGTCGCGAGAAGGTGATGCGTCAGGGCATGATGAGCATGAGCGGCGAGCGGGCGGACCTGATCAAGATCGTTGAGGCCATCAAGCTCAGCGAAGACGCGACCAAGGCTGTGGCGCCGGTTCTGGACAGCTACGAGGTCGACTTGGACGGGCTGCTGGTCAAGCGCAACGAGGTCAATGAGAAGGCCATGAGCCAGGGCAACACGCTGCGGGAGGCCTTTGCCGGCGGCGACATGACCGAGATCAACAAGATGATCGAGGAAGGCCGTCAGGCTGCGATGCGGGTGCGTGACGCCAACCGCCGCTATGCCAAGCAGATCGAGGGTCTGCTGGCGGGTGAGGAGCAGGCCAAGTTCAACGCCGAGTTCCGCAAGGAGTCGTACCCGCAGATCTACCGCACGACGCGGTACGGCACGCGGGTGATCGATGCCGCGGCGGCGATGGAACTCGATGCAACGACCAAGAAGTCGCTCGAGGCCATCAAGGCCGACTTTGATCAGCGCAACAACGCCCTGAACGATCAGGCCGAGAAGGCCCAGGACGCCCAGGAGGAGAACTTCAGCCTCCAGAACATGATGGGCGGCGGCAACAACGAGGAAATGACCAAGGTCCGCACGGCCCGGCGCGAGCTTGAGACCAAGACCATCGAGCAGGTCAAGGCGCTGCTGACCCCCGAGCAGGTGGCCAAGCTGCCCGAGCGCGGCAACGACGGCGGCGGCCCCGGAGGTGGTGGCGGCGATGGCGCCCGCCCGGCGCGGAACAACAACGCCGGCGGCGATAATGGCGGTGGCAACAACAACGGTGGCGGCAACCGGCGTCAGCGGCAGGGTGGCGGTAACACGCCGGCCCCGGCCCCGGCCAACACACCGAAGTAAGGGATAAGTGTTGGTGACGGGGGGGCGGAATTTGATTTGTTAGCCCATGAGGCGACCCGGTGCAAGCCGGGTCGCTTCTCTTTTGGGGAGTTCCGGCGGGGTTACAGATCGATCGCGACCGATGTGCTGGCGGCGAAAGCCCGGGGGCCGGACTCCCAAGGACTCGGGTATCGAGGGCTTCGGCCTGAGCAATCTGGAGATCTGAACTATGCGCCATCTGCTGACTCGCGTCTGTGCTGCTGCCCGTCCGGTGTGCCGGATTCGCCTTCGTGCACTGGCGGGCGGGCTGGCGGTGACGGCTTCGGTGCTGGTCGGCGTGGCGGGGCTTGCCCGCAGCAGTCAGGCGCAGGTCGCGATCAACGCGGTTGGGCAGCCGGACATGAGCGACCCGGCGACGCAGGCGGCGATGGAAGCGGCGATGGAGGACGCCTTTGACAACATGCCCTTTGATTTTGGTGATCTGCCCGGTGGCGACGGCGGGCTGTTCGGTGCGGCGACGGCCTCACCGATGACCGATCAGGATGTGGGCAAGTACAGCACTTTGCTGAACTTCACCCCCGAGCAGCGGGATGCGGCGAAGGTGATCTTCAAGCAGCGGATGGAGAACTACCAGGATCGGGCGAAGGCGGTGCGGGAGGAGATGAGCAAGGCGATGAAGGAGATGATGTCGGCCATCCGTGAGGGCGGGGCACCGGAGCCGAACAAGGGAGCGCAGGAGCGGATGGAGAAGGTGGGCCTTGAACTGCAGGCCGAGCAGAAGAAGATGGAAGTTGGCGTGCTTGAGGACCTCAAGGCGCTGCTGACCCCCGAGCAGCAGGGCCTGTGGCCGAAGGTGGAGCGGGCCCGGCGCATCGACAAGGCGCTGCGAAGCCAGACGATGATGATGAGCCCGGGCTACCGGGTTGATGTTCGGGCGGAGTTTGAGAAGTTCGCGGCCGCCCGCAAGGGTGATGCCGCGCTGCCGACGGCGGCGACAACCGCGGTCAGCGAGTCGCTGGGCAACTACGAGCTTGCGCTGGATTCCGACGCCGGGGCGGTGCTGGCCATCGACGAGAAAATGCAGGTGATGGGCCGCAGCAAGGACGGCCAGATGCCGGACATGGGGGCGATTTTTAAGGCGATGGGCGAGGCGGGCGAGATTGCCCAGCGCGTGCGGCAGGCCCACGAGCGGGTGTCGCGGGAGATCATGCTGGCCCTGCCCGAGGGGGCACAGGCCGCCTGGAACGAGGCGTTCGGAACGGCGTCGTACCCGAAGATCTTCCGGCCGACGCACGGCCAGCGGGTGCTTGCCGCGGCACTGAAGTTTGAGGACCTGGCCGACGAGCAGCGGACGACGCTGACGGCACTGAGCGAAAGACACAACGCTTCACTGGCGTTGCTGCGGCCCAAGGCTGTAACGGAGCTGGTTGAGCAGCAGGAAAAGCAGAACAAGGCGTTGAAGGAAGGCGGCGGGCCGGAGGCCTTCGCGGCGACCATGATGCCCGGCCAGGCTGGAGCACGGCAGGACATGAAGACCGCGGACACCGAGGCGCTCAAGGCCGTGCGCGCCGCACTCAGCGAGGAGCAGCGCAAGCGCCTGCCCAAGCGCCCGGCGGCGGGTGTGCCCAAGGAGATGCAGTTCTGGAAGGATGATGAGAAGAAGTGATCGGTTACGGCGCCAGAATGGGCTTGAGCCCCGCCTGGCGGCGGACCAGTGAGAGCTGGCCGATGTGCATGGCAAAGTGGGTGGTGACCAGGTGAGCGACGGTGTCGCCGATGGTCGTCAGCGGGGTGCCCATGAGCAGTTTGGCGGCGTGCGGACGGGCGAGGCGTTCGGCCGCAGCGGGGGTGGGGGTTTCCAGTTCGGCCAGGGCGGCATCGACCGCTTCGACGCCGCGGGCGATGGCGGCGAGGAGTTCCTCGCGGCTGGGGCGGGGTTCTGACATGTCGCCGGTGGAGCCGGGGCCGTAGAGCAGCAGCCACGGGCGGGGCAGTTGGGTGGGTTTGCCGATCGCCAGCAGGGCAAAGTCCAGGCCGACGGCCAGATGGGCCAGCACCCACCGGGGCGTGTTGCCACTGGTGACCATCGGGGCGTCGAGCAGATCCTCGGTCAGGTCGGGGGCCATTTTGCCGAGCATGTCGGCGTTGAAGCGGAGGAGTGTGCGAAGGCAGCGGGCGTGGCTGTGCATGGGGGTGCTCCGGGCGGAGGTGATAACCCGTGTGGTAGGGGGGGTGGGCGGGGCTGCGGAGGCCGGCGGGGGCCCGGTTGGGGTAGGATCCGACCAGTTTCAAACCCGGTGATGACGGACGGGGGGCCAGCGCGCATCCCGGGGTCATGGCGGCGGTTGCCGCCTGATCGCGGGTTGGTCACGCACTGTTCGGAGAATCGCATGCAAACGGGTGTTTCAGAGTCGTCCCGGGTCGGTTTGTCATCACGCCGGCTGCTTGCGGCGGCGGGGTTGTGCCTGTGCGGGCTGGGCATGCTGCCGGGTATCGGGGCGGCAACGGCTCAGGGGCAGATCGTGATTCAGGTCCAGACGACGGGCAACGCACCGGGCGGGCTGCCGCTGCCGGGGATGATGGCCGAGGGTGGTCCGGCACTGGGTCTTGGTGAGATCGTGATGGGCGAAGTGTCCTTTGGCGATGGCGATGAGGAGGGCAATCCGCTCGACGGGGCGACCAACCCGCCGGTGAGCACCAAGCAGTTTGAGAACTACATGGGCGCGCTGGATTTCACGCCCGAGCAGGCGGAGGCGGCGCGGACGGTCTTCCGCCAGCGGATGGACAACTACCGCCAGAAGGCCCAGGAAATGCAGACGGCGATGCGAGAAGGGCTGCAGAAGGCGATCCGGTCGGCGATGGAGAACCACGAGCAGGGCGAGCCGATCCAGATCATTGCCGGCGGCGATGACGCGATGGCGGAGCGTGCGACTGCACTTGCCAAGGAGCGTCAGGCCCAGGAGCAGGGTGTGCTGGACGATCTCAAGTCGCTGGCGACCAAGGAGCAACTGGCTCGCTGGTCCGCGGTCGAGCAGCAGCGGCGGCGGGACAAGGCGGTCAGCGGCGGATTTGCCATGTCGGCCCCCGGCGTGCGTGCCAACTTGCGGACGCTGGCTGAGGAGCATGTGCGGAAGTTCGACCCTGCCGCGGCGCGGCGGGTGGGTGTGGCGGATCGGCAGTCGGATTCGAGTTCATCGAGCGACCGGCAGAGCAACAGCTCAAGCGAGAAGTCGAGCAGCTCGCAGACGAGCAGCCAGAACAGCTCGATGAGCCAGACCTCCAGCGGAGGCAAGACCACGACGAGCATCAGCAACCCGCCGGCGGTGGTCACGACGACGAACACTTCAAACTCGTCGCGGAACTCGACGCGCGTCAAGCTGCCCGAGCTGGTTGAACAGGCCCTGCTCGAGTACGAGGGGGCGATTGATGCCGACGCCAAGGCCCTGCTGGAGCTGAACGAGCGTGACGACAAGGCGGACAAGGAGCAGGCGGCGGCAGCGGGTGCCGGCAAGGAGGGTGCGGCGATGCCCGACTTTGGCCGGATGGGCAAGATGTACAAGGAAGCGGGTGTGATCACAGCGCGGATCCGCGGGGCGAACCAGCGGTTTGCGGGCATCATCGGCCAGCAGTGGCCGGCCGAGCAGCAGGCCGAGTGGGATCAGTCGGTGCGGCGGGCGATGTACCCGGGCATCTACCGGCCCACGCACGGCGAGCGCGTGGCCGAGGCGGCCCTGGCGATGAACGACCTGACCGACGAGCAGCGGGCTTCTGTCACGCAGGGGCTTGAATCGCTCCGCGGCAAGCTTCCGGCCCTGCGTCAGCGTGCAGTCGAGGATGCGATCAAGCAACAGGAGATCATGGCCGACGGGTTTGATACACGCGGTATCAACTACGCGGCAGTCGAGCATCTGACCGCGATGACGGCGCAGCAGGACATCGCGACGGCCGAGGGCGCACTGGTCAAGCAGGTGCGCGACCTTCTCAGCGACGAGCAGAAGGCCAAACTGCCCAAGCGAGCGGGCGGCGGCATGATGTTCGGCGGACCTGTTGCCCCTGCCGCGGCGGGGGCGAACACCACGACCACCACAGGCACGACGCCCGAAGGCGGTACGGTCCGTCGGCGGGTGATCACGCAGCCTGGGACCAGGTGACGGGGCCAGGTGACTTGACGCCCCGCAATGAGTGATGCCGCGGGTTGCGGCTGAACGGACGACTCTCTCCCTGCCAGCGGGCCGCACGATGCCAAGAAGCTTCGTGCGGCCCGCTGGTTCTTTTGGCCCGTCGGGCACTTGGTTTGGCAACACGTCTGGTTGTCGCGGCGTGAGATGTGCCGAGCAGGGTGACGCATCCAATTTCCGCTTGGCTGCCGAAGACCGGGGACAGTTGGGGTCTTAGCACTTTATAGAGGTTCCAAGAATGAACATGTATGCTGTTTCTCTCGTGATTTTGACTGTCGCCGTTCCTGTCTTGGCGGCAGATCCGTCGGCGGCCCCGGCCCCGGTTGCGCCGGCGGTCCCAGTTGCACCGGCGGCTGCGAACCCAGGGCAAGCCCCGGCGATGGCAGCCGCCACTGAGGCACCCAAGCCGGGTGCGGCGGTGCGAATCTCAGGCGATGCGAAGTTGCAGCCGGAGCGGACCAAGGAGGGTGGTTACACCCTGCCCGGCACCAGACTGCGGATCACCGCCCCGCTGCCCGATGGCTACCCCGCCCCGACCGCGCCGGGGGCGATCGAGCTCAAGACGTACCCCAGTGTGCGCCGGGCGGAGTACACGGTCGCTGGTGAGCCGATGGCGGCGATGTTCCAGTCGTTCCGGCCCCTGTACAACCACATTACCGGTCGTAAGATCCCGATGACCAGCCCCGTCGAGATGGACTTCCCTGCCCCGACGAAGACCGACAAGTCGGACAAGGCAGAGAAGAAGGACGCGGCTGAGCAGGCCCCGGTGTGGAAGGTCAGTTTCCTCTACCGCACGAAGGACCTTGGGCCGACGGGCACCGACGGCAAGGTGACCATCGTCGACACGGCCGAGACCACGGTGGTTGCCATCGGCATCGATAACGGGATTGTTGCCGGTCCTGACACGGTGGTCGATGAGGAAGCGGCACTTCGCAAGTGGCTGGCCTCCCAGCCGCAGTGGGAGCAGGCTGGCGAACTGCGGTCGTTCGGTTACACCGGGCCCGGCGAGCTCCCCTGGAGCGAGCTGCAACTGCCGGTCCGGAGGAAGGATGCGGCGGCGAAGACCCCAGCAGCCCCTACCCCCGCCGCCCCAGCAGCGGAGGCCAAGACGGACGGCAAGACGACCCCTGCCCAACCGGCAGAGAAGAAGTAAGGAACTGGGGGTGCTTTGGCCGCTTGCCCCCGGGCGAGCTGCAGTGATGTCTCTCTCCTCAAAGGCCCCCTCGATGCGTTGCGCCGCGGGGGCTTTTTCGCAGAAACTGACGTGCCGGACTTGGAGGGCCATCTCGAGATGGGTTGTTGGTCAGGGGTGCCGCTGACGCGGTGGAATCGCATATGCGTGAATGGCAATAGGTGGATGCCACCGACGTTGAGCCAAGTGGTAGAAGGAGCACATGTCCACAGTCACGCCAGGATCACAGCCCACTTCCCTGACGGATGCCGCACGTTCGCTACGGAGTGCGGCTGGCTCGCCGTCAACCGGTGCGGCTGGCGGCCCGCCGGCGGGGTATCTGACGGCTAAGCCGGAGTTGGATCAGGCGGCGGCCGCGCTGATCACCGCCGAGGCGGCGGCGCGGCTTCGCGGCGTGCCCTTTGCATTTGAGGATGGCTGCCTGAAGGTGGCGATGCTGGCACCGGATGACGGTGCGGCCTGTGATGAGATATCGGTGATTTCCGGATTGCCGGTTGTGTCGGTCGGCTGCGTGCAGGAAGTCTTTGAGGACATGCTTCGCAGCGGGTACGGCGCGACGGCCGAGCAGATGGCCGAGAAGCTCGGCGGCGGCGAGGAGAGTACAGACGACCTGCTGGCCAATCTGGAGGCCTTCGATGTCAAGGACGTTCACCGACTGGCCGAGGAGCCGTCGGTCATCTCGCTGGTGAACCTGATCATCCTCGAAGCGGTCAAGTGCCGCGCGAGCGATATTCACATCGAGCCGTTCGACAAGAATGTCTCGGTGAAGTATCGGGTTGACGGGTTGCTGCGTCCGCAGAACAGCCCGCCCCGTGCGCTGCAGGCGGCGATTACCAGCCGCATCAAGATCATGTCGGGCATGGACATTGCCGAGCGGTACGTTCCGCAGGACGGGCATATCGGCCTGCGGTTTGAGAACCGCAAGATTGATATCCGTGTGAGCACGGTCCCGACGATTTACGGTGAGAGTGTTGTGATGCGTCTGCTCGACAAGCAGAGCATCCAGCTGGACCTCAAGGCCCTGGGCATGTCGCAGGAAGACCGCGACAGCATGGACCGGCTGATTGCCTTGCCGCACGGCATGGTGCTGGTGACGGGGCCGACGGGCTCGGGCAAAACGACGACGCTGTACGCGGCGCTGACGAAGTTGTACGACCCGGCGCTGAAGATCATCACGATCGAGGACCCCGTTGAGTACGAACTCAGCGGCGTGAACCAGATCCCGGTGAACCCGGACCGCGGGCTGATGTTCGCCACGGGGCTGCGTGCCATTCTGCGTCAGGACCCTGATGTGGTGATGGTCGGTGAGATCCGCGACGGTGAGACGGCGGAGATTGCCGTGCGTGCCGCGTTGACGGGTCACCTGATTTTCTCGACGCTGCACACCAACGACGCGGCGTCGGCCGTGGGTCGCTTGCTGGACATGGAAATCGAGCCGTTCCTGCTGGCCAGCGTGCTGGAAGGCATCCTGGCGCAGCGGCTTGGCCGGCGAGTCTGCCAGGTCTGCCGCACGCCGGTGCCGATCCCTGACGCGCTGCAGCACCGCCTGCTTGATGCCGAGCGGCCGATGTTCCCGGGGATGAAGCACTACAGGGGCGCGGGCTGCGACAAGTGCGACAACTCGGGCTTCCGCGGGCGCATCGGCTACTACGAGATGCTGCTGATGACCACGAACATGCGGCGGGCGATTACCGAAGGGCACTCCAGCCCGCCGGAGCTGCTGGCCCAGGCCCTGCCAAGCCACAAGACCATGCGCGATGACGGTCTGGTCAAGGCGTCGCAGGGCTTCACCACCGTTGATGAGGTGCTGCAGGCCACGCAGGACACCGAGGAACCGGGCAAGCGGGGATGACCGCGTGACTGGTACTGTTGCCCGACCTGCACGCTCGCTGTGATGCTGACACCAAACCGATTGACGATCTGACCACCTGTGCCCACCTTCCGCTACACCAGTTCGAGTTCTTCCTCACCGACCGGGATGATTGATGCGCCGGATCGTGCCGCTGCGGTGCGGATCCTGGTCTCACGCGGGATCTCGCCGCGGTCCGTCGAGGACGGAGCGGTCGCGGTGAAGCCGAGGGCGGCCAAGGGCAAGCGGGGCGCGGGCTCGGGCAACCAGGACGAATCTGCCAACGGCACGGCGACGGTGGAGAAGACCAACGGCAAGCCGCGGGGCAAGTCTGGCGGCAACATCACGGCTGCTGAGTTCGACCCTTCGGAGGTTGCATCAGCGGCCATGTTCGGCGGGATGTTTGCCCGCCGCAGCATGTCGATCGCCGAGACCGGCAGCTTCATCCGTGAACTGGCCACGGCCGTGCAGGCGGGCCTGCCGATTGTGCCAGCGCTGCGCACGCTGGCCAAGAGCGGGCGCACGCCGCGGCAGCGGGTCATGCTCAACCACCTCATCGAGCAAGTCGAATCCGGCAAGACGCTGCATCAGGCGTTTGCCAGCTGGGGCAAGCCGTTTACGGATCTGATCATCTCGCTGACCAAGGCGGGCGAGGTTTCTGGCAAGCTTGCCGAGGTGCTGACGCAGGCGGCGGACCTGCTGGAGCGCGACCTCAAGCTGCGGCGGTCGGTGATGTCGGCCACGCTGTATCCGGTGATTCTGCTGGTGCTGGCGGCGATTGCGGTGACGATCATCACAACGGTGATCGTGCCCAAGATCCTCGAGCCGCTCAAGGGCCAGAACATTCCGCTGCCGCTGCCGACGATCCTGGTGCAGGGCTTTGCGAACTTTGTGGGCAGCTACTGGTGGGCGATCATGACGGTTGGTGCGTTGGCGGCGCTGGTGTTCAGCCGCCTGCACGCCCAGCCGGGCCCGCGGCTGTGGATCGACAACATGCTGGTGCGTGCGCCGCTGGCCGGGCCGATCATTCGTGATGCCGCGGTGGCGCGGTTCACCCGCACGCTGGGCACGCTGGTCAAGAGCGGCCTGCCGGTGCTGACGGCGCTGCGGCTGACCGGCCAGACGATGACCAACACCGCCCTGCGCGGCGGTGTGGAATCAGTCTGCGATGAGGTTGCCGGCGGCAAGACGATTGCCGAGCCGCTGGAAGCCACTGGCATCTTCCCGCCGCTGCTGATTCAGATCGTCTCGCTGGGTGAGCGATCCGGCAAGCTGCCTGACCTGCTGACGCAGGCGGCCACCTCGCTTGAGGACCGGACCGAGACGCGGGTGAAGGTGCTCACGACGATTCTGCCGCCGATCCTGGTGGTGATGGTGGCGTGTGTGATTGGCGTGGTGGTGGCCGCGATCCTGCTGCCGCTGCTGGACATGCAGGATGCGGCGTCGCGGATGTGACGCCGATGGTGCGGGGAGCAGGCAGTAGACAATGCCGGATGATTCGTGATTCAGTCAAGTAACAGAAGGGACTCAAGCCAATGAACAACAAGAACCTCAGCCGCCGCAGCAACACCCGCCGCGGCTTTACCATTATCGAAGTCATCGTGATCGTTGTGATTCTGGGCGTGCTGGCGGCGGTCATCGCGCCGCGTCTGCTCGGACGCGTCGGTCAGGCCAAGCGGTCGACGGCGGAAACCAATGCCGCGGCGATCGCTTCATCCGTCGAACTGTTCCTGGCCGACTGCGGCAGCATTCCATCGGGCACCAAGCTCGAGGACTTCCTGATGCGGTGCCCGCCGGGCGTGGAGGAGGCCAAGTGGAAGCAGAACGGCCCGTATCTCAAGAACGCCGATCAGATCAAGGACCCCTGGGGTAGGCCGTTCATGATCGTGATGCCGGGCAAGAAGAACGCCGACTTTGATATTGTCTCGTACGGTGCGGACGGTGCGCCGGGCGGCGAGGGTGACAACGCCGACGTCGTCAAGCCGTGAAGCGGTCGTGTTCTTCCGGTTCACCGTGGCGTGAGTTCTGTTTGCATCACCTGATTTTCTCTCGTGCGTTCACTCATTCCATCCCGCTACCTGGTCGCCATTCGGCGCGGCTTTACCATGATCGAGCTGCTGGTGATCATCGTGATCATGGGCGTGCTGGCCGGGGTCATGCTGCCGCGGATGAGTGCGGGCGGCAACCGCCGGGGTGAGGTGGAGGCCGAGTCGGTGCGGGTGATGCTCTCTCGCCTGGGTGAGAAGGACGCGTTCAGTGTCTCGCCGCTGGCGCTGATTTACGAGGGCGAGACCGCCATGCTGCGGATGGAGATGCGCAAGGTCGACGACAAGGAGCAGGATGTGTGGGTCAAGGCCCCGCTGATCCAGCCTCTAACGCTCATCTCGCTGAAGATGAACGCCACCGCGGTGGATGGGCAGATTCTCTCACCGAAGATGTGGCGGGTGGAGTTCCCCGGCGGGCAGTCCCGAGCGCGGCTGTCGCTGTGTCTGGAGAGCACGCGTGGTGGTGCGTGGCAGATTGACCTGCTGCCCGGCGAGCTGTTTGCCCGCAAGCGTGCCCTTGGCGATGCCAGGGAGTGGAACCCGACGGCATCACCGCTGGACAACAGTGCGGCAACGGACCTGGATGCACAGGGCGGGAGGACCACGGTGTGGTGAACCGAATGCTGGCAGTTCGAAGCGGTTCGAGGCGCGGCGTCGCGCTGATGGAGGCGATTGTCGCGGCGATAATTCTGGGTGTTTCGCTGGCGTTCATGGTGTCCATCGCCACCAGCGCGGTGCGCACGCAGACCGCCGGTGAGGAGCTGCAGACCGCCGCGGCACTGGCCGATGAGCAGCTGCAGATGGTTGTTGCCCGCGGCCCGGACAACTACGGCCAGCAGTTCGGGCTTGCCGGAACCTGCGATGCCCCGTTCTCCCGCTACCGCTACGAACTGGCCATCTCCGGCGGCAGCGATATCCAGCCGTACAACGTCAAAGTCACGATCATCTGGCCCATCACCGGCGGAGAGCGGCGCGTCAGCGTGTCCACGGCGATTGCCGCCCGGACCGGCGATGATCCGGATCCTGTCCGCCAGCCCGAGTCGATCATCAGCCGCCCGCAGTGAACGCACAACCGTCCAACCCGGCCCGCCGCCATCGACGCGGCTTTACGCTCGTTGAGCTGATCGCCGCTTCGGTGATCGTCGCGATGATCGGCGGAGCCACGACGCTGGTGATCTTCCGCATGGGGCGGACGCAGCGTGCGGCGGCAAATCAGGAGGCGTACTCCCGGGCCGACTTTGCGGCCGAACTGATGGCGCGAGATGTGCTGACGGTCAATCGCGATCCGAACCTCACGTTCGCGCGGCTGTCGGTCCGCCATGGCGGGCAGGCCCAGCCGGAGGCCGCCCGCGATGAACTGACGATGCTGTCTGTCACAGGCCGGCGCGTGCGGCCGAACCCCTCGCACAACGAGGGACCCGCCCACGAGGTGCAGTACCGCGTCGGAACCGGCAGCGGACCCGCGGTGCTCAGCGTCTCGGGCGTGGCTGAGACGCCAACGGCGCTGCTGCGGCGGGAAGATCCGAACGCTGATGAGTATCTCGATGCAGGCGGCGTGGTGACGCCCGTGGTGCCCGGCGTTGTGGGTGTCCGCATCCAGGCGTTTGACGGTACAAGCTGGTTTGACGATTGGGATACGGACTCTGACGGCTACCCGCACGCAGTCCGCGTGACGGTGACGGCCCGCAGTGATGACGGCAGCGTGACGCGCGTGAGCCGGCGGACGATCGCCGTGGACCGGGTGCCGCTGCCGGTGACGCCTCCGAGCACGGAGGCCGCCGAGTGAGCACTTCGGTTCGTGGTTCGTGGTTTGTGCGGCGTGCGCGGCGAGGCTTTGCCATCGCCATCGTGCTGTGGGCGGTCGCTGTCATCGCCGTCATGCTGGTGGCGATTCAGATAGCCAGTTACCGCCAGGCCGCGAGCGGCCGCGAGGCACTGGCGCGGGTGCGTGCCCATTGGGCGGCGCGGGCCGGGGTGGAGACGGTGATCGCCAAGGTTCAGGGCCAGACACGGACCGGCTCACCGGTGTCCACGGTGTCGCTGATGGCGTCGATCGCCGCGGAGCCCGAGGGAACCGTGGGTGATGCGACCTGGCGCGTCGAGCACACCGATGACAACGGCACGCTGCAGCCGGGTGTGTTTGACACCCACACGCGGATCAACGTGAACCTGATGACGGCGGAGGATCTGATGCTCCTGCCGGACATGACCGAGGAGATCTCTCAGTCCATCATTGATTACATCGATGCCGATGAGGATGCCCAGGCCTCCGGGGCTGAGGCCGAGACGTACGGCACGCTTGAGCATTCGTACAAGCCGCGCAACGGGCCGATCCGCACGCTGGCGGAGCTGGACCTGGTGTACGGCGTGCAGCCGGAATACGTCCGAGGTGCCGATACCGACCTCAACGGCATCGTCTCCAACCGCGAGCGAACCAGCGGGGATTCGACGCTGCAGACTGCCTCGGTCGCCGAGAACGGCTGGTCGGCGTACATCACGGCCTCAAGCTCGACGACCGGGTTGACGCCACTGGGGGAACCCCGAACCGATCTGACTGCGACGGATGCGGGTTCGCTGCAGGGCTTGCTCGGGGTCAACACCACGCAGGCCGATGCGATCATCGCCGCGGCGACGGCCAGCGGTGCGACCATGGAGACCTTCCTGCGTACCTCCTTGACTGACCTGGCGACGCAGGCAGCCCAGGCGACCGGCCAGCAGCTGCCTGCCAACCGCCGCCCGCCGGACCTGACCCGGGACCAGCTCATCCTGCTCTACGACTCGTGCATGATCGGCCCGGTGACGGCCACCAAGCCGGGCAAGCTGAACATCAACACGTGCAGCCGGGACATCCTGGACTATTACGCGACGCTGGACCGGACCATCGCCGACGAGATCATCGAGTACCGTGACCGCACCAGCGGCGAGATGGCCAGTATCGTCGAGCTGCTGGATATTCCGGGGCTGAGCCGGACCCAACTGGCGACCCTGGCCGCCCAGTTTGACGTCGCTTCGACGGTGTTCATTGCCACCAGCCGGGGCCGGGACCCGGCCACCGGGATCGAAGTTGAAATGATTGCCGAGATTGATCGTTCCACAATGCCTGTCACCATCCGCTCCCTGCGCGTGAGATAACCCGGGGCGGGTTGATGCCCCTTGACCGCCCAGTTCCCGACCTGATTTGCCCCACCGCCTGTTCCAACTGACCTTTCCGCCCTTCCAACGAGATATCCACACCGCCATTGCCGGATTGTCCGGCCTTTGACATCCTGCCCTGGAACAGTTTCCTGCAACTGACCAGAGCGGGAAACCTGCCGGGGGTCGCCCGGTAGACCCGGACGACGACCGATTCCCGGCCTCCTGACCCCTGCCGCCCTGAACTGCACTTCATGCCCAGCCCCAGCAACACATCAAAAAGCTCGCGTTTCAGCGGACGGGTGCTCATCGCCCAGAGGCAGGTGGGCTCGGCCCGGTTCCTGCTGGGCAAGATCACCCGGGGCGTGCTGAGCATTGAACGGATCACGGCCATGCCTGTCGAGGCCGAGGCCGACCGGAACGCCGTCTCGACCATGGCTGCCAAGGCCAAGCCGGACGTGATTGCCGTGCTGGTCCCGGCGGCCCGGACCTCGGCACACCTGCCGAAGGTGGAGGCCCCGACCGGCTCGTCGGCCGACGTTGCCGCCGCACTGTCGCTCTTGGCTGAAGCCCACCTTCCCGGCACGTACCCCTCCCATCGCCGGGGCGGGTTTGTGCTCGGCAGTGGCGAGCAGTCGCGGGCGGTGGTGGTGGGGTGGGCTGGCATTGCCGACTCGCTGGGCCTGCCCCGGATTGACGTGTGGATCCCTGAACTGGCCGTGCTGGCGTATGCCGCAGGCAGCAGCGGGTTGGCGGCCTTGGCCGATACGACCACCGGCGGCTTTGCGATCGTCCGCTCCGGAGCGGCGGCTCAGGCACGCTCGGTGGTGCTGGCTCCGCCGGGCTCGGCCACGCTGATGGCCAAGGCCCAGCAGCAGATCGATGCAGTCGGTGGTGATGAAGGCAGCGGCACGTACAAGGATGAAGTGCTGGGCACCATGCTGGTACTGCCGGCGGCGATGCGGTCGCTGAGCACCGGGACCGAGCCGATTTCACGGGCGGGCCTGCTCTCACTGGCCGGCCGGCTGCTGGCCGAGGGTGCCATGGCACCTGTGCTGGAGATGAGCGACCGGCCCGCGGCGGTCAAGCAGAGCCTTGCGGTGCGGGTGATTACCACGCTGGGGCAGCCCCGGGTGGCCGCGGTGTGCGGCGTTGCTGCGATGCTGCTGATCGCCGGTGCCCCGCTGGCCTTTGCCTACGCCCGGCTCAGTGCGCTGAAAGCTGCATCGGCCGAGCTGGCCAGCGGCGATGATGCCGTGGATGTGGCCCAGAAGCAGTTTGACCTCTACGAACTGATGACCAGCAAGCGGTGGCCAATGGCCCGGCTGCTGGCCGAGGTGACGACCACGGCACCCCAGGGCCTGCTGCTGGAGTCGCTGACGATCGAGCACGGACGGCGCATCGGTATCTCCGGCCAGTTCAATGAGGCAACGCAGGTGGGCGATTACGTCGATGCCCTTGGCAAGGCCAAGGTGCTTGAGGATGTCAAGAACCCGACGACCGAGAGCGCCAGCCAGCGGTTCCAGATCAGTGCGGCCGTTTCGGCCAACGCTGTGATCGCACTGGGTGGCAAGGCCAGGCCGCCGGCGAGCACCACGGTATCTTCAGGCGCGAGCACCTCCGCCCCGGCCGCCAGTTCCGGAACCAGCTCGACCGCCGCGGCACCTGCCGGCAACGCAGGCAACAACAACAACGGCAACCGCAACAGCCGCACCACGCCTGCGGCGACGACGGGTAATCGCGGCAACAGCAACACCGGCAATCGTGGCACGAACACGACCGCCGCACCAAGCACTGCCGCCGGCGGCAGCGGTGGAACGGCCCCGGCGTCATCGGCACCCAAGCCGCCGCCGGATGCCATCAGCGATGCGGCCATCAACGCTCTGGACCGCTCGGGAACCATGAAGGAGTGGGCCACGCGCCGCGGCGCCAGCCAGCGGCCCGACCTGACTGAGGAGGTCAAGGCGAGGTTGACCGAGGAGGTCGCCAAGCTCAAGGCGCGGCTGGATTCACTCAACAGCGCCGGGGGTGGCTCATGAAGAAGCTCCTTGAGTCCTATTGGCAGATGCCGCGTGCCGGCAAGTGGGGGGTGTGGTTTGCTGTCGTGATGGTGCTGTACTTCGGCGCAATCGAGCCGTACATCAACTTCATGAACTCGGTGACAGTGGAGGCCGACCGCATCGAGGCGCGGCTGCGTCAGCGGGCCTCGCTCAAGGACCGGCTCGAGAACAATCGGGCGATGATCGATGCCGGGATCGCTGCCTTCGGCACTCCGGACCTGCCGCAGGGCGATGACCGGCTGGCGGCTCTGGACCGCAAGCTCAGCGCTGTGCTCAACGGAAAGGCCGCGACGGAGAAGCGCCGGCTCACGCGTGACAACCTCACGCCGCTGACGCTGGGCGTTGCCCAGAAGGTCACTCGCGTCGGCAAGGAACTGCAGCTTGAATGCGAGACCGCCGAGCTGATGACGATTCTCCGTGAACTTGAACTGGCCCCCGAGGTGTCGGCCGTCAGCCGTCTGGATGTTCGCCGGATCAGTGAAGTCAACCCGAAGACCGGTGGCGGCGTGCTCTCGGTGACGATTGTTGTTGAAGCGTGGGCGATCGCGCCCGACGGTGCGGCCACGGCCAAGGAAACGCCCGCGGCAACGGAGGGCAACCTTTGAAACTCTCTGAACTGATCGCGACGTTCTCGCTGCAATCCCGCGGCCGCGGATGGATCGGCCTGGCCGTGCTGTGCCTGCTGCTGCTCAGCGGCGTGGTGGTGCTGGCCCAGGTGCCGGCGCTCATGCGCTCCATGGACGCACCGACGAAGGTGGATGTGCAGCCGATCAGCGGCGATGACCTCAAGGCCCGCACGGATCTGTTCCGCAAGACGCTCACAGCTACGGCAGACAAGGTGACGACGCGGTCGCCGTTCTACCCGCCCAAGCCCAAGGCCCCGCCACCGCCGCCGACCCCGACTCGGTACTCGGGTCCGGCCATCATCGGCATGGTGTCTGACAGCGTCTTCTTTGCCGATGGCAAGCGTCTGACCGTCGGCAGCCCCAGCGAGGGTGGCCTGGCGGTCGTCAGCGTCGATCCGCCGTGGTCGGCACGCCTCCGGTACAACGGGGCGGAGTTTACCGTGAATCTCTTTGAGCGCGACCCCGTCAAGCTCAACACCGGCCTGGGTGGCTCAACGACGCCACCTGGAATGGCCACCGAGCCCGCGTCGCGCAGCGGCCGTGGCAACGGCAGCGGTCCTGGCAGCGGGCGGCCGGACTTCCGTGAGTCGCGTGCAGATGGCGGTCGCGGCCCCGGTGGCGGCGGAGGCGACGGAGGCCCTGGTGGCCCGCCCCGCGGCGGCGATGCGCCCGGCGCAGCCAACCCGCAAAGTGTGCCGCCTGATGCGACCCAGCCGGCAAGCCAGCCCGCAGAACCGGCCCCGGCTACTGGTCCTGCCTATGCACCGGCACCGTCAAATCCGCCTGCCTTGCCGGACCTTCCGCTGGTGAATCCGTCCACCCCGCCTGCTCCTTCACCTGCACCTCCGACGACGGATCCGTCCGTGGATCAGAAGCCCAAGTAGGTGTGGCCGTGTGATCGCTGCTGGCTGCTGGCCGCCTTTGTCTACCCGTCCTTGACTGTTCTTGTTCTTGTCCCGCTCGAACGACCGGATACCTGTCATGCTTGATCGCCGCACTGTTGCTCTGATTTCCTGCTGCGGCCTGTGCCTGAGCGCGTTCGCTCAGCCGGGCGTTCCCGGGACGCCTGCGCCATCTCCCGCGCCAACCCCGGCCTCTGCACCAACGCCAGCCCCGGCGACGACGCCTGCGCCTGCGGGCGAGGCTGCGGCAGCGCCGGCGACGACGCCTGTTGCAACTCCTGCAACACCGGCCACGCCTGGTGCGGCCGCCGCGACCGACGGCAAGGCGCCCGAGGCCAAGGCTGCAGAGGCCAAGCCGGAGATGAAGTTTGACTCGCTCAACCGGCGCATCCTGCCCGGTGAGCCGACGAAGCTGTCGTTCAAGCAGGTCAACGTCGAGCAGTTGATCCCGTTCATTGTCGAGAGCACGGGCAAGGTCGTGCTGCCGCAGCAGGAGGTGCTGGCCCGCCGCATCACGCTGCTCAACGACAAGCCGATCCCGCGTTCACAGGCACTGGACCTGGTCTTCCTGGCACTGCAGCAGACCGGTGTGGCGATCATCGAGAACGACACGATCATCTACCTGCGCGATCAGGTTGATATCGACAAGCAGCCGATCCCGGTCCTCGGTCCGGAGGTCTCGACGCTTGAACGTGGCGATGTGGGCACCGTAGCCCAGAAGATCTTCCAGTTGCGGTCGGGCACGGCCACCACCATCGGCGAGGTGCTCAAGCCTTCGATCCCCGACTACGCCAAGATCGCCATCGAGCCGGAGAGCAACCAGATCCTGATCACCGGACCGATCGCACTGCTCCAGCGCATCGAGCGAGTGCTCCTGGCCCTGGATCGTCCGAGCACAGCGTCCCTGGCCAGCGCCACGTTCCACCTGAAGTACGCGGATGCTGAAGTGATCGCCCAGAACATCCGCGACCTCTACGGTGACGGCACGACCGCCGGCCGCGGCGGCCAGCAGAACAACACGAACCGCAACCAGCAGATGCAGCAGTTCATCCGGCAGTTCCAGGGCGGTGGGAACAACCAGCAGGGCGGGCGCGGGGGCAACAACCAGCAGGGCGGTGGCACCGCTGCGGCTGCCACCAGCAACAACCTCCGCGTCACGGCCAACACCCAGCAGAACGCGGTGACCGTGGTGGCCGAACAGAACGTCATCGACCAGATCCGCACACAGGTGCTCGAGCAGTGGGACCGCCCGCTGCCTGAGGAGGCGGTTGTGCCGCGCGTCTTTGACCTCAAGAACACCGACGCGATCAAGATCCGCGATGTGCTCGAGGGACTCTTTGGCAAGGGCACCGCCACCACCACGCAGGGTGGCGGTGGCGGCGGAAATCAGGCCAACCGTGCCGGTTCCACCACGGGCACCGGGCGGCTCGCTGGGCAGTTCAGCTTCCAGGCCATTCCCGAGGCGTCGCGCATCATCGTGGTGTCCAAGAGCCCCGACAACCTCGATGTCATCGAGAAGGTCATCGAGGAGCTCGACAAGCCCGTCACTTCGATGATCCCTGATGTAATCGAACTCAAGCACGCCACCGCCGAGGATCTCGCCGAGCAGATCAACGCCCTGCTGGCACAGGAAGGCACCGTCGCTCAGGTGAGGCGGACGGACTCGACTCTGGCTACCAGCGCGACCAACTCATCACCGTTTGCCGCCAGCACGACCGACCAGACCACCACGCAGGCCAACCAGCAGACCGCGGCGAACAACAACCTGACGTTCTGGTGGTCCCGCGCACGGGTGCCCACGGACAACGCCGGCAGCGGCAACCTGGTGGCCAAGGCCCGTGTCGTCCCCGTTGCCCGGCAGAACGCGCTGATGGTCCTGGCTCCCGTTGAGTATCGCAAGGCCATCAACGAGCTGATCAATCGGCTCGACCGTCCCGGACGGCAGGTGCTGATCTCTGCGATCATCGCCGAGATCTCGCTGGACGACTCCACCGCCCTGGGCGTTCGCTTCAGCCAGACGGGTATCACGCCGACGCGTCAGGACAACACCGTGGCCATCGGCGGCAGCCGCAATGCCGCGGGCAACGTCACCCAGCCGATCACCGGTACGAAGAACGATCTGCTCCCCGGGCTGTTTGACACCAGCGTCCTGAACGTGGGTGTTGATCTGAACATCCTCCTGCAGGCACTGGCCCAGACCAGCAAGGTCACCATTCTTTCCGAGCCGCGAATCTTCACCGGCGACAACCAGCAGGCCGAGTTCTTCGACGGTCAGGACATCCCGTTTATCACCAACTCACAGGTGCCCACGGGTAACAACCAGAACGTGGTCAACAGCTTTGATTACAAGGCCGTGGGCATCGCCCTGCGTGTCCGCCCGCGCATCACGCCCGAGCGTGACGTCGACATCAAGGTCAATCTCGAACTGTCGAGTGTGGATCCCTCCCGGACGGTCAACAACCAGGCCGTCGTCGACCGCCGCGAAACCACCACGCAGCTGATCGTCCAGGACGGTCAGACGGTCGTCATTTCCGGCATCCTCCGCAGCGAAGACTCCGACGTGAAGCGCAAGATCCCGGGGCTCGGTGATATCCCGCTGCTGGGTGCCTTGTTCACCAACATCGAGAAGATCAAGACACGCACCGAGCTCGTCGCGTTCATCACGCCAGTGGTCGTCAACAACCCGACCGAGATGAAGCAACTCAACGAGCCGGCACGTAAACGGCTCGAGGAGCTCAGGCAGGAAATGGGCGAACTCCGCAGCAAGCCCGATGCGGGCGCACCACCCGTCGCCCCGCCGATCATGCAGGACCCGCCCGGGCTCCGCGGCGGCGAGTGATCTCGCCGACTTTCCCGCCCCTGCCCGGCATACTCCGATCTGACGCACCCAAATCAGCCCGTACCCCCGCTTTGAGCGGTGGTATCGGGCTGTTTGCATTGGTCTTTGCGCAACTATCACTGACTCTTGATGCGGCCGGGGCCGCGCAAGCACCGTGCCGGGGCCACACTTGATGACGGGCCTTCGGTGGTGGATGTCCCTTCCGCTCACGTGGCGGTACCCATCGGTGGCCAAGAGAGATCCCTTCCTTGTGAGGAGATGCATCGTGATCAAGATGATTTCACGTCCGTTCGCCGCCGCAGTACTGCTGGCCGCTGCCGGTACCGCCGCGGCCGGTATCGAGACGCTTCCCAACGGTGTCGCCTCCGGTGACACGACTACCAGCAGCACCGTGCTGTGGACCCGCAGCACCCAGACCGGTGCGGTGACCTTTGAGGTTGCCACGACTCCGGACTTTGCCGCCGGCAGCATCGTCGGTGCGTACGGCGCACTGGTGACGGATCCGACCGAGCCCGTCCGCGTGGCGGCCACCGGGCTGTCGGGTGGCACCCGCTACTTCTACCGCGCTACGGATTCTGCGGGCTCCGTCGCTGCCGGCCAGTTCCGCACCGCCGCCGCCGGTGGGCGCAACGGCCTGCGGTTCGGCGTCTCCGGTGACTGGCGGGGTGAGCTTGCGCCATTCCCCGCCGTTCGCAACGTTGCCGACCGCAACCTGGAACTCTGGATCTCCCTGGGCGACACGATCTACGCCGACTATCCCTCGCCGGCCGTTCCGGCCGCGCAGGCCACCACGCTCGGTGAGTTCCGTGCCAAGCACAACGAGATCTACAGCACTCGTTATGGTCTGAACACCTTCCGCTCGCTGCGTGCGAGCATGTCGGTGCTGGCCACGATCGATGATCACGAGGTCACCAACGACTTCATCGGTGGTGCGACGATCGGCTCCGACCCGCGGTTCACAGGCACCGGAGCCCCGACTGATCTGGTCAACACCTCGACGCTCTACCGCAACGGCATCCACGCGTTCCAGGAATATCACCCCACCCAGCAGCGGGTGTGGTCGGGAACCGGCGACAGCCGCTTTGACGGTCGCCCCGACCTCTACCGCAACCAGTCGTACGGCTCCGATGCGCAGGTCAGCGTCCTGGATGCCCGCAGCTTCCGCGACCCCGGGCTTCCGGCGGCCAACCCCGTTGATCCGGCTTCGATCGGTGCGTACATCGCGGCATCCTTCACGCCCGGGCGCACGCTGCTGGGCACCCCTCAGCTCAATCGCCTCAAGAACGACCTGCTCACGGCCCAGCAGAACGGCACGACCTGGAAGTTCGTCAACATCAACGAGCCGATCCAGAACCTCGGCGTGCTGGGTGCTTCGGATCGCTTCGAGGGCTACGCCGCCGAGCGGACGGAACTGCTGAGCTTCATCCGCAACAACAACATCGACAACGTCGTGTTCATCTCGGCGGACATCCACGGCACGCTGGTCAACAACCTGACATACCAGACCGGCCCCGGCCAGCCGCAGATCCCCACGAATGCTTGGGAGATCACCACCGGCTCCGTTGCCTTCGATGCCCCGTTCGGGCCGACCGTTGCCGGCCTTGCCAGCCAGTTCGGCCTGCTCACCCCAGCGCAGACGGCGTTCTACAACTCACTCCCGCGGCAGGGCAAGGACGGGTTCATCGAGAACCTGCTCAACGCCCAGTTGGTTCCGCTGGGCTACGACCCCATCGGTCTGCAGGGTTCGGGGATCCCCGCGACGCTGGTCAGCGGTTCGTACGCCTCGACGCACACCTTCGGCTGGACCGAGTTCAACATCGACGCCATCACGCAGGAACTGCTGGTGACGACCTGGGGCATCGATCCCTACACCCAGGCGCAGCTGAACGCGAACCCGGCCTTGATCACCTCGCTGACCCCGGAGATCGTCAGCCAGTTCCGCGTCAGTGCGGTGCCCACACCCGCCACCGGCGCACTGCTCGGTCTCGCTGGCTTGCTTGTCGCCCGCCGCCGCCGGCGGGCACACGCCTGATCTATCCGTTGCGTCCCTTCACGCCCGCCGCGGTGCGGCGCACTCAATGAGCTTGAGAGAGAGACCTGCCGCAGCAGCCGCCCGGTTTAACCCGGGCGGCTGTTTTTCTTTATCCACCACTCACGCGGGCGCATCCCTTGCACCCAGGCTTCCGGCTCGCCGGAGTGCCAGGCCCGCAGTGCCGCATCGTGCCAGTCGGCCAGCGGGGCGGTCATGAGTGCGGCACGCTCCAGCCAGACAGCCTCATGGCCGGGCTCGTGGGCCCGCACCGTCCCCGCCAGCGGTCCTTCGGCCAGATAGAACCACGCCGGGCCCGCCGGCGTGTGCAGCGTCAGCACGTGCGAGGCGATGCCGACGGCAAAGCCGATCTCCTCAAGCAGTTCCCGCCGCAAGCAGATCAGCGGATCTTCCCCCGCCTCCCGCCCGCCACCAAAGCAAGTCAGCTGTCCGGGGGCGTCGGCATCGTCGCTGGGTCGCCGTTCCAGCAGCAACCGGCCTGCGCGATCCAGCAGAATGGCGCAGCAGTACGCGGGCGGAACATCGGATGGTGGCAACAGATCGGGATGCACGCGGCAGTGTACGCTCTGGCCCGCAGCACCCGACATCCTGACGCTGGCGGTGCGCACAGGTCATGCCGCCGATCCGGAGGCACGCGCCCACGCCCACTCGGCGGGTCCTTGACGGAAGCGGCGGAACCACAGCGCCGTCAGCGGCACGGCAAGCGCCAGATACCCGGCGAAGGCGATCAGGCCGGTCTGCACCGACCATTCCTCGTGGCCTAGTAACGCACGCAGTGGGGCGTACACCACGCACAGGTGCAGCAGATAGTGGCTCAGCGAGGCCCGGCCGACGAGCGCCAGTGTGCCGGCGAGGCCGGATTGAGGTGTGCTCGCCTCGCACCCGACCCCGCGGCCGAACAGCCATGCCGCACCACTGATGACCGCCAGTGCCGAACTGCCGGTCAGCACGACAAACACCAGTGAAGTCGGCAGCCATGTGCTTGTGAGATAGGGCGTCAGCGGGCCGAGTGTCTCGGTGCTCGCATCTGCCCACCAGACATAGGCCTGCGAGAGGATTGCCACGGCCGCGGCAGGGGCGAACCAGGCCCGCAGCGGCCGCGAGCCGTCGCGGTGCCAGGCCATCAGTGCCATGCCGATGAGCGGGAATGCCAGCCACGGCACCAGCGGGTAGTGTCCGTCGAAGACCAACCACCGGAGTGTCGCCCATCCCAGTTCCGAGTCGGCCCGGTGGCTGCCGTCGGCGTTCCAGTCAGTCTGGCTGTAGTCTCCGAGCCACCGTACCACCGCCGGTGCCAGCACAAGGCACAGTGCGGCGGCCAGCAGTACCGCTCGCACTCCCGACCGATGGATCAGCCCCGACAGCAGCATCATCACCGCAAAGGGAAGCAGGATCGATGTCGGCCACACCAGTGCGTGGAATGCCACACCGACAATCGCCAGCGTGCCGGACCGTCGGATCAGGTGCTGCCAGCCGGGCCGTGCGTTGCCGCGACGGTTCCGGCCTTGCAGCTCCCAGGTCATCCCGGCGAGGATGCAGAACAGTGCCGCCGCCTTGCCCTCCAGGGCCGCCGCGAGCCACGCCGCCGATTCGCCGAGCAACCCCGGCTGAACGGTCTCGGCCGGTACAAAGTGCATGTAGATCATGCCGATGACCGCCACGCCGCGGGCGAGATCAAGCTCTGCCAAGCGGCCCGAAGTCGCCGGGGCTGCAGGCGTCAGTCCCGTCACTGGGTCTTCGGTCGCCGCGGTGTCAGCGTCGGCATCGACCGGTTGTACCGGGCACCCGGCGAACGTCTCAGCGGCGCCGAGGACCTCGTTTTTCATCACGACGCTGTTGGGACTCACCCATGCACCATCACCGATGTCCGCCCCGTAGAACACGACCGCCGACTCGCCCACCGTGGCACCACGCTGAACCGTCACCGGGGCCAGCTTCAGGACGCGGTCCTCGAAACTGTGCGCCTGATAGTTCGCGCTGACTGTCGCGTCATCCTCGATGATGATCATGTCCGGGTCGGCCACCTGGACGAATCCGGGACCCAGCACCACGCGACGGCCGATCCGCACACCCATCGCCCGCAGATACACCGCCAGCAGCAGCGTGCCCTCCAGTGCGGCCAGTGCCCGCACCGCGTAGAACTGCCACGCGACATACAGAAAGTCCCAGCGGCTGCACCAGCACGACCAGAGCGGGTGCTGCCCAGCCCTCGCGCGGCCGAGTAGGGCCCATTTCATCGCCACCACCAGCAGACACTCAGCGACGACAACCGCCAGCGTCGCGGCGGGTGCCATCACCAGTGCCCACACCGCCCACCCCGCATCCTCCGATCCCAGTGCCATCAGCCACAGCCAGATCGCACCGGCGCACAGCGGCACCACCGGTAACGCGAACCGCAGCGACTCCCAGAACACCCGAGAGGTGTACCGCCAGAAGCCGGGCTCGTGCGTCAGTGAGCGGTCCACGCTGACTACCTCCCGCCGCGGCAGTTCCATCGCCGGCACGCCGAACCACGAACTGTCCGCCGTGGCTCGACCCGCCAGCGACGCATCCGCCACGGTGCACACGCCCAGAAACGTGCCCGGCGGCATTGTCACGCCGGCCTGGATCACCACGTGATTGCCCAGAAACGTTCCGCTTCCCAGCACCGTCCGGCCAAGGGTGGCCATCCCCCGGCGCACGTGCGGGCCGCCAAGATAGATTCCATCGGCAAAGAAACTCCCCCGGCCGATCTCCACCAACTCGGGTACGACGCCCGTGATGGTGCTGATCTCGCAGTCACGGCCGATCTTCATCCCCGCCAGTCTCAGCCACACCGGCCAGTACAGGGTCCCGCTGAGCCACCTTCCTGCTTCCTCCACCTCGTGGGTCTTGTGCGCTGCGAGCGCATATGGAACGCTCCAGCGGTGCACCACCCCGGGACGCACCCGGCCGAACCAGCGGACCGCCAGAGCCCGGGCGGCCAGTGATACCGGCACCCACACCATGCCCGCCACCAGCATCAGCGCCAGCGAGGTGGCCGTCCACTCCGGGTCGCTGAGCCACTGACCGACGACCTCCGGGCTGATCGACAGCGCTGTCGCCAGGGCGTACAGCCCGACGAGGACCGGCAGCATCGCCGCGGCGTGCGAAGCGCCCGCCATGGCCAGTTGAATGATCGAGTACAGCACCGCAGACAACTCGCGGCTGTCCCCCTCGAGAGCACGCTCTTCCGCAGGGCCCGTGTGCACGGCCGGAACGCCGCTCCAGCACTCGTTGTCGGGAATCTGCTGACCGCCTGGGAGCCAGCTCAGGGGTGCCAGTACGCCGCTGCGGCCGATCTGTGCGCCCCCGCTGATGGTGGCGCGGATGTCGACGGTTGCATCGGGGCCGATGGTCACCGGACCGATGCACAGCTGCCCGCTCTCGAGTTCAGCAAGCCCGATGTGCGAATCGCACGCAAGTGTGGCCCCGTCACCGATGGTCAGCAGATCCCATCCTCCCTGGGCCAAGTTGACGCCGCGGTGGATGTGGACGCCTCGCCCGACATGTGCGCCCAGCGCCCGCAGCACGGTGCCGTACAGCACCGTGCCCGAGAGCAGTCCCCAAGGGATCATCCGTGCCGCCCCCGTGACCATCCAGTGCCGCAGGTAGAACCAGCTCCAGACCGGAGAACGTCCCGGTTCATACCGGCCGATCAGTGTCCACTTCAGACCTGCCGTCAGCCCCACCATGCACAGCGTGTAGATGACGACGCCGATCGCCGCGGCGACTGGTTCGAGTGCGAGCGTGCCAAGGACGCCGAAGTGCTCGAGCGCGAGCGGAAAGAGCTCGTACAGGATCGTGTATCCCGCCGCACTGGCCACCACCAACTGCACGGCGAGCCAGATCATCTGCAACACCGTCACCTTCACCGGATGGATCGCGGCACCGCTCACCGGTCCGCAGGTTCCCCGCCTCACGGGGTGCCGTGTTGCTGTGCGTCCATCCAGCCGTGCCGCCAGTGCGGCAGCGGTCCGTGTTTCGTATAAGTCGCGAGTTGTCACTGCCGCGGTTTCGGGGCGTTCTCTTAGCGAGCACACCACACCGACAGCTGAGAGTGAATCACCGCCAAGGTCGATAAAGAAGTCATCAAGCACCGATACAGCATCCACCTGGGTGCCAGAGGTTCCGGTTGCACTGATGACGGCGGATATCGCACGCGCAAATGCCGCGGCCACAGTGCGTTCAGTCTCGGTGCGCGGCGCAACTGGCTCGCGATCGCCTCTGGCGGCCTGACTGGCCGCACCGGCCAGTTCAGGCAGTCGCTTGCGGTCAAGCTTGCCACCCACGGTTCGCGGCAGTTCGCTGATGAGGCCGTAGCGGGCCGGCACCATGTACATCGGCAGCACCCCCCGAAGCGAGCCGCTGAGTTCCGCAAAGTCGGGGGGATCGTTCGGAATCAGTGGCACGATGTGTGCCGTCAGCAGCTGCGCGCTGCCGATACCCTGCACCCGGCAGGCCGCCTCCCGAACTCCGGGACAGCGAGCCAGGTGCGCCTCGACGGCCTCAAGCTCCACGCGGTAACCGCGGAGCTTGACCTGTCCATCGATCCGGCCGAGATAGTTGTACGAGCCGTCTGGATTCTGTGTGACCAGATCGCCCGTGCGGTAGATCCGCCCCAGGATCGGATGCGTCGGGAACTTCTCCGCCGTCACTTCAGGCCGATTGCGGTACCCGCGAGCCAGACCGATGCCCGCCAGGCACAACTCACCCGGTTCGCCGCGGGGTACCTCGCACAGGTCTGTATCCAGAACCCACGCCGTGTGTCCGGGTACCGGATCGCCGATCGTCACCGTTTCGCCGACTCGCACGTCACCTCGCACAACCGTCACCGTGCACTCAGTCGGGCCGTATCCGTTGACGAGCCGGCGGCCTCTGGCCCATCGCTCCACCAGATCATCCGGCAACGCTTCACCGCCGACGTACAGCAGCCGCAGGTCCGGCAGCTCGCTTGCCGGGTCCTCGCATCCGGTCGTGCGCAGCAGGGTGGGCGGCGGGCAGAACACGCTCACTCGCTCGTGGCGCAGCCACGCCACCAGGTCGGGCCCCAGGCGTGCGGTGTGGTCGTCCATCACGACGACGGTCGCGCCAGCCGCCAGTGCCAGCCAGGTTTCCTCGATCGACGAGTCGTACGCCGCAGACGAGCCCTGTGCCACGCGGTCGTCCGGCGTCAGTCCGAACTCGGCGACATCCGAGCCTACCAGGTTCACGATCGAGCGGTGCTCGATCAGCACACCCTTGGGCTTACCCGTTGTGCCTGATGTGTAGATCACATAGCACAAGTGCTCGGGCTGAACCGTCGTTCGGTCCCGTGCGGCTGTCGCGTGCATGTCGGGTCGAAGCGCTGCTGCATCGGTGATGTCGATTACCCGCGCCGCCCGCACTCCGGCGGCCGCCGTTCGTGCCGCTCCCGCGGCATCAGTCAGCAGGACCGGGTTGCCGGCATCGTCCAGCACCGACTGCACGTGAGAATCCGGGAAGCTCGGATCGATGCAGGCAAACGCGCCACCCGCCTTCAGGATCCCGAGTTGTGCCCCGTACACCAGGTACGAGCTTCGAGGCAGCATCACCGCCACCAGTGTGTCCGGCGGCAGTGCGCCCAGCGACTGGGCGATCGCGTCGGACTGCTCGTCGAGCTCGCGGTAGGTCACAGTCTGTCGATGACCGCCGCGGCCGTCCGGCGGTACATCAACGGCGATGCGTTCGCTGTGCGCCCGCACCGAGGCGGCAAAGAAGTCGTGAAGCAGCCGGGGTGTCTGGTCAGACGCGTCGGGCATCGCTCAGGTCGCTCCGGACCCGCCCAGCTTGCGGCGGAGGTGCTCCGCCAGGCGAGGGTACATCTCACGCTGCCGCGGGGTTGGGAGAAACCGGAAGCCGGCGATCAGACTGCCACCGTCACCGCATGCCTGGCACTGACAGGCAAAGGGCGTCGCCATCTCGTACTCCGTCGTGTTGTAGTCGAATGTGACCTCCTGCCCAGCGTCGATGCGACGATGAGCGACCAGGTTTGTCCCCGCGATCACTGCGTTTGGATCGCACGAGTGATTCAGGAACTGCCAGGGGTACGACGGCGGATCGTCGCCGCGGCTGGGGTCGTCCCTCCCCGGTGCTGGCGCGATGTGTACCCCTTCGCCGATCTGGACGGTGTACCGCGATGGTTGGTCGACCAGCACGCCTTTGATTTCGAGGATGAGTTCGCCATGGCCGATGTGCTCCATCGCCAGTACCCGCCACATCCCATCGGTGTGGACGACGCGAACGCGTGCTGTACGCGGCGCGGCGATGCCGTCAAGTTCGGCTGCGGCAAGTGATGCGATAGAGGAGTCGTTTACCACGGATCGGCTCGGAGGTTGGGGGTGGGGGCAGGATGAGGGACAGAGCACGAACGGCTCCGCCGTTGGTTGGAGAATCAACCAACTGATGAACGCTCCTGGCGGCCGCCTATTGCCAGCACCTGGGCCCCTGAGAGTCGGCAAGTGGACCTAAGAACAAGGCCCCGCTGTTGCGGCGGGCACGTGCGTCAGAATGGGCTGTTATCGGGTCTCCGGGCGCACGGAGGCCGCGTCGGAGGACCAGGAGGCCGAGTGAGTCATTCGCGTTTGGAGTCGGCCACGTTGTCGGGTCCGCCTGAGGGCACCCCGATTGCCGTGGGTGATGCCAAAAGACAACACCCCAGCCGGAGCCGGGGTGTTGTGTTCAAACTCTCTGAGAGTCGTTGCTCGGCTTGAAGCCGATCGCTCAGCGACGGCGACGGCGAGTCAGCGCAAGGCCGCCAAGGCCCAGCAGTGCGGCGGCGCCCGGGGCCGGAACGATCGTCGCGATACCCTGCCCGCTGATCGACAGGCTGTAGTCACCGGAGTCGGAGTTGCCGAAGCCGGTGGTCACGAAGAAGTAGGTCGTACCAGCGGTGAGGTTGCTGGCAAACCCCGACAGGCCGATGCCGGGGTTGTCATCGTTGCCGGTCAGCACATTGGCCAGGGGCAGCGTCGAGTCAAATGAGTTCTGGTACAGGAAGGTGTAGTTGTCCCAAGCGGCAACGGCCGTGTTCTGGAACGTGTAAGAGCCGGTGATGTCGACGGTGAAGGCCAGAACGTCGTACGGGGTGGCCGTGCCGACACCCGAAAGGCCGACCGGCGGCGTGCCGGCGACAGGCCGGGTCCAGACCGGGTCACCGGTGGTGCTGCCAGCGAACACCTGTGCCATCGCTGAGCCAGCGGTGAGCAGAACGGCGAAGGTACCAAATGCGATATCACGATTCATCAAATCTCTCCTTGGGCCTTAAGGGGCCATGTGTGGGTTGTACTTCATGTCGCCCTCCGGCAATGCGGCCAACAGAGCGACATCTGTCTGAATCTGCACGAGGCAGCAGTCGCCTCGGCGGGCTGCCGGGACGCTCTGACGTAGATCACACCAGGATCGTGCCGCGGCCAGTGAACTGGAGAGCGAGCACGAGCCCCGCCGAAAAAGCTGGGGGTAGCCCGAGGACAAGGGGCCATCCGAAGCGGCGACTGGATCCGTCCGGTGAGCGGACTTTTCGTTGCCAGTTGCCCGTCAAACCCGTTTGGTGCCCGGAGATCGGCCAAAAACAAGGCCTCACAGTTGGTGGGGCCTTGCGTGAACAAGTCTTCTCGGAAGGGGCGAGGGGGGCTCAGGCGGTGCGGCGGCGGCGGCTGAGGACCACCAGGCCGGTGGCCATGACCAGACCGGCGCCCGGGGTCGGGATGATCTGATTGGCGATGACCTGGTACCCCGCATCCGTGGGGTGCACGTTGGGGGCTGTGGTGGTCTGGTCCAGCAGCATGTTGGTCAGCACGGCCTCGTTGCCCGAGAAGGCCGAGTAGACGTCGACATAGCGGGCACCGAACGCGGTGCTGGTGGCCTGGATGATCTGGTTGAGCTGGTTGATGGCCCCGGCGGTCAGCGCGGGGTTCGGGTTGCCGGGCAGCACGGCAAAGGGGTCGTAGTACCCGACGGCGATGATCTCGGCGGTCGGCAGCTGCGCACGAAGCGAGCCGTACAGCGAGGCGAGGTTGTTCTGCGCCGTGTTCAGTGCGCCAAACACCAGGGCGGCCTGCTGGAGCGAGGGCAGCGCCAGGAAGCCGGGCTGCTGGACGACGCCGAGCAGGTCGTTGGCACCCATGGAAACGGTGACCCGCTGAACCGGCCGGCCGGCCAGGGAGGCCTGGGCGATCTGAGTGGAGATGAAGTCGAGCTGGCTGACCGCCGGGAACAGCGGGTAGTTGGTGTTCAGGACCCGGGCGGGGTTGGAGGTGTTGCCCAGCGTCACGGTGTCATCACCGAAGATGGAGATGTTGCGGACGGTGGGCCGCAGGCCGACGTTCTGCGTCGTCAGGTAATCGGCGAACAGTGAGACGTAGCCGCGGTCACCGTTGGAAAACTGGGTGTAGCTCGCACCGTTGGTGATGCCGAAGCCGACCGAGTCACCGATGGCCAGATAGGTGTACGACGTCTGGGCTGAGGCGGTGCCGGCCAGTGCCGCGACGATCATGAGACCAGTGAAGTTCCTGACAGCGTTCATCTCTTTGCTCTCCAAGTTGGGTGGGAGGTTTGTCCCTCGCTCGATCATAGATCTGTGAGGACGGCCTCGTCAGTGCTGGTCTTGGATGTTCGCTCATCGAGCAGGGCTTCCGACACCGTCGACCTTCAAGTGATCAGAGACTCCCACAAAAGGAACAAGGCCGCCCGAGGATCGGGCGGCCTTGTCGTTGTTGGAAGGGAAGTCGACGGTTTACGCGTCGATCTTGCGGAGCAGCAGGCCGAACTCGTTGAGCTTCTGGCGAACCTCGGCCAGGGAGGTGGCGCCGAAGTTCTTGACGCCGAGCAGTTCGGCCTCGGTGTGAGCGATGAGCTCGCCGAGGGTGTGGATGTTCAGCAGCTGCAGGGCCTTGCGGGCGCGAACCGAGAGGTTCAGCTCGCTGACGGCCTTCTGGAGGATGCCCTCCTGAGCCGTGCCCTTGTACTGGTCGATCATCTGCTTGCGGACGGCGCGGTGTGCCTCGTCGCGGCCCTGGCCGAGCTTGAGGCCCTTGGCCGCGAGCATCTGCTTGATCTCCACCAGGGAGTTGTCGCCGAAGTTCTTGTAGCTGAGCAACTCGGCTTCGGTGGTCTTGATCAGATCGCCGAGGGTGCGGATGGACATCTTCTTGAGGCAGGTGCGGGCCCGGACGGAGAGCTCGAAGTCCGTGACCGGGGTGTCCAGCAGGGCGGAACGCTTGAAGCGGTCCTTCTCGCCGTCATCTTCCTTGATCATGCCCTTGCTGGCCTGAACGTCGAGCATGAACAGACGGGCGCGGGGGTGGTTGGCGTCGGTGTCGAGCACCTGCTTGAGGCAGCGCTCGGCCTTGGCGAACTCGCCGCGGTCCTCGTAGAGGGTCGCCAGGTTGAGCAGAGCGTTGATCGGCGCGGGGGGGTGTTCGACGATCTGCTCGTAGAAGCCGATGGCCTCCTCATCCTCGCCGGACATGTCAAGCAGGAGAGCGAGCTTGAACAGTGCACGCTGATCACCGGGATCCGCGGCAACAGCCTTGCGGAGCTCGGCCAGTGCGCCATCGTGGTTGCCGGCGCCCTCGGCCTTAATGGCCAGATCGAAGTGCTGCTTGGCGACGGCAGCGTCGCGCTTGATTTCCTGCCCGCCAATAACCGTGTCGAGTCCGAGCCCAATGGTGCTCATGTGCTGCTTGCTCCGTGGTAAACCGCCTGACCGACCCCAATCGGCTGCGCGGGGAGAAGTTTAGCAAGGCGGGGGCGTCGAAGCGAACGGCAAGGGCGGCGCGATGAGTTATAGGACTATTTGTGCGTAATCTTGATTTTCATGCGGCTCTCCCCCGGCGTTTGGTGGCACCGCATTACGCTTGAACCCTATGAATGACGGTTTCCGGCGGAGTGCTGGATGAGCAGTTTTCTGCATATACAAGGAGATTGAGATGAGAGTTGTGCTTGCTGTTGCGATCGTTGCCGCTGCCGGTTCTGCCGCATCGGCCCAGACTGTGTTCAATGCGGGCTTTGACAACGGCTATTTCACGCCGTTTAACGCCAACAGCCCGTCGTCGCTGCGGTATGCCGATAGCGGCTGGCTGGGCTTCGGTCCGGCGGTGGGTCTGCGGGACATCACTCTTGGCTTCGCCGTATCGGCCTCCGGCCCCGTGGCTGCGGGCACGACGGATCTGACGTTCACGTTTAACGATGGCGACCCTTCGGGTCTGGTCTTCGGCAGCGCGGCCACGCTGTACAGCACGACGCTGACCAATGTTCAGCTTCCCGCGCTGGAGGGTGGGGCACCGGGCTTCTTCTATGTCACGATTCCGCTGCCGGGCGTTTCGACGCTGGGCGGATTCAACAACATCGGCTGGTCCATCGGCGTGCAGAACTACTCGTACGCCGGGGACTTCGGCTTCCAGTGCTCATCGACCTTCGGCCAGAGCGTTGGCTTTTACACCAACAACGCCACCACGTTTAGCAACGGCAGCTGGTCGCAGTTCAGCTTCGGCGGTGATCCGGTGACGGGTGTTGCCAACTTTGTGGCCCAGGTGACGGTGCCGACGCCGGGTGCCGCCGCGGTGCTGGGTCTGGCCGGAGTGGCTGCGTTCCGCCGCCGCCGCGCTCGGTGAGGCGGCTGGCACACGCCTGTTTTCGTTATTGACTTACGCACTCGCAGGGCCGTCCCGTTCCGGGGCGGCCCTGTTGCTTTCCCCCCGCCCGGGTGAATCGCGGTGCGGGCCGGCCACGGTCGCACGGGGCTTATCGGCATTCCGTGGCTGATCGTGCCGGACAGAGCGGCTGGGTATGGCCTGGTGTCCGGTAACAACTGTAAAGCCCGCGTGCCGAGCCTGAAACCTGCTTGCACGGGCCGCGGACGGATCTGACGCTGATGGTACAAGGAACCCCATCATGCTCACCCTCTGCTCGCGCAACTCGATTCTGTCACGTCCCCATGGTCCCGTCACGGCTCAGCACCGGATCGACTCCTTCGTTGAGCTCTCGGACCAGTTCGAACAACTCGAGCAACGCTCGCTGATGTCGGGCTCGCTGCCGATCCTCGGTGCCGGCCTGGTGAACCCTGCCAACGTGGCGACCACTGTCGCACCCAACAGCATTCGCCTGACCTGGACCAACACGGACACCCGCGTCACCGGGTACAACATCCTGCGCTCTACGAACAACGGCGAGTACACCCAGCTCTCACGGATCACGACGCGACTGACGACGGTGTTCACCGACACCTCGGTGACCTCCAACAACGGGTACCGCTATAAGGTGGTCTCCTACTCGGCTTCGGGTCTTACCGGCGAGGCGATGTCGGTGCCGCTGACAACTCCGCTGGTTCCCCCCTCGGCCGTGGCGGTGACGATCAACGGCTCGAGCTCTGTTGAGCTCCGCTGGCGCGGCAACGACGCCAACGCCACCGGCTTCCGGGTGATGCGTTCGACCGACGGCCGCACGTACTCGCTGCTGACGACGATAAACGACAACACGACGGCTACCTACACGGACTCGACGATCACCACCGGCGTGTCGTACCTGTATCAGCTGCGGGCAACGACTGATAGCAACGCCTCGGCCTGGACGACCGCGATTCGCGCCTCGATCTCGCTGACGAATCCGGGCGAGTTTAACGTAACCGCGGCGGCCACCAGCGTCTCGATGAGCTGGAGCGGTATAGATGCCAACGCCCGCAACGCGGTGGTGCAGCGAAGCACCGACGGCGGACGGACCTACACTGTTCTGGCCACGCTGACCCGCACGGCCACGACCTACACGGACACTGCGGTGGCGACGGCCACCAACTACATGTACCGCGTGCTCGCAACCAACGGCGTGGTCAGCGCCGGCGTGTCACCCGCGGCGAGCGTGACGACCCTGCTGAACACCCCGCGCAGCGTGACCGCCGCGGCCAACGGCCCGAACGTGAGCGTGACGTGGGCGGATTCCAACCGGGCCGGCGTCGGGTACAAGATCATGCGCTCGGCTGATGGACAGACGTACTCGGATCTGGCGACGGTGGCTAGCAGCACGGCCCGCGCGTACACCGATACGTCTGCAACGCCCGGTCAGACCTTTCACTACAAGGTGCGTGCGTTCTTCGGTTCGCTCAACAGCGACGCGTCGGCCGCGGCCTCGGCCGCTCGCGCCCAGGGCACCAGCACCGTCACCATCGCCAGCCGCTACGGCAGCGAGCTGGTCATCACCAGCTTCCCGGGTGCCGACATCATCAATGTCAGCCAGGGTGGCAGTGAACTGACGATCAGCATCAACGGCCAGACCTTCACGAGTTCGGTGACGACTTCAGGGCTGTTCATCTACGACCGCGGCGGCGGCGACACCATCACCATCGATTCGAGCGTGACCGCACGGACGGTGATCTCGGCGCTGGCCTACGGCAGCAGCCGCATCACCGCCAACGCCACCAACACGTCGATCTGGGTGGACCGGACCGACATCGTCAGCGGCGTGGGCACGAACCACGTCATCCAGGCGCTGGCCGGCAACGTCTCACTGGCACCCGGCGCCGCCCTGCCCAATCCCACCGATTCGGGCAACACCACTCGCGTGAACAAGTCGCTGTTCGGCAGCGGCCCCAGTGCGACGGACATCAATCAGGGTGCCATCGGCGACTGCTACTTCCTGGCTTCCATCGCTGCCTTTGCCGCCGTGAACCCTGCGGTGATGCAGGAGGCCGCGGTTGATCTGGGCGACGGCACTTACATCGTCGAGTTCAAGCGCAACGGTGTGAACGTGCACACCCGTGTGAGCAACGCGATGCCGACCGGCGGTTTCGGCGGGATGCGGTTTGCTCATGCCGGTGCGAACAACACCATGTGGGCCCAGGTGATGGAGAAGGCCTTCGCTCACTTCCGCCGCGGGGCCAACACCTACGCCTCACTCAACGGCGGCTGGATGGGCGAGGTGAACAACGCCTTTGGCAAGTCGTCATCGTTCATCAGCCTCAGCCAGTCCGATGCCGACTTCTACAACTCCATGAGCAGCGGTCTGAGCAACCGCAACGCGATCACCTTCGGCACCGTGTCGCGTCCGGCGAACCTTGTCGGCGGCCACGCCTACACGCTCATCAGCGCGACGCGGGATGGAAATGGCGTCGCCCGCTACACCGTCCGCAACCCCTGGGGTGTCAGCGGCACGTCCAGCGAGAACTCCGGTGGCTACGCCGTGCTCACCTTCGCCCAGATGCAGGCGAACTTCAGTGCCGGTGCCCGCGCTGCGGCGTAAGGCCGCGGGCAGCCGGGACTGGCTGAACAATCTGTTCCCTTGTACCAACCCGTCCGCGATAGCGGACGGGTTGTGTTTTCGGTGCCTGTGCCGGTGCGGACCGGTGGCTTACTTCAGCTTGGCCGCCAGGGCCTTGAGCGGGTCGATGATGCCCGGTTCCGTGCCGCTCTTGGCGGCCTGATCCAGGAAGATCACCGCCAGTTCGCCCTCGCCTGCAGCCAGTGCCGTCATCGCGGCCGGCAGGAGCAGGTGACGCTGCTCGGTGCCGGCAAGCTGTGCCGCGGCGGAGCGGAGGCTGTCGATGGGGAACTTGCCCTCGCGCGAGAGGATCACGCTGCGACCGAGCTGGAGCCGCTGCAGTGCGGTGCGGGTGACCCGTACCTCGAACCAGGCCTGCGGGTTCATGTTCTTGGGGGCGCTGTCGCTGGCGGACTTGATGATGCTGTCAACCAGCTTGGCCGGATCGCCGCCGACGGACCAGTTGGCCTGACGAAGGATGAGTTCGTACTTCATGCGATCGCTGGCGGGCATGGTGGTGACGACGTCGGCATCGTTGAGCGAGTCATCGAGGAACCGCATGAGTTCCTCGCCATCGCCGATCATGCGGCCGAGCATGATCGCCTCGGTGATCAGGCCGGCTTCGCGGTGCCAGTGGGTGGCCAGGGCGCTGTCGCGCATCCGGGTGAGTGTCAGCCGCGTCAGCTCGCTGGTGCGGGCCAGGTCCGCCAGTTCGCGTGCCAGCACGCCATGGCGGGCACCGATGAGGTCGTCGTGCCACAGCGACCAGACGTAGAGGCGGAGCATCTCCTGCTCGGCCTTGATCATGTCGGCGGCGCTGCGCTCTGCTTCCGGCTTGTCGCGGAGCAGGGCCAGGCGGGTGCGGGCGGCCAGCAGCTGTTCGAGCCACTGGGACGGCAGGGGAACCGGTGTGACCTCGCGCTCGCCCGGCTCGGTGCAGGCGAACATGCGGCGGGCCATCTCCGAGCGGATCTTGCCTTCCTCGGCCGGGTCGGGCCTCATGTGCACGGCGGCGAGGCCTTCATCGGTCTCGCACTTGCGGGACAGGGTCCAGTGGAGTTTGAGCAGCGAGCCGATCGCCGGGTCGGCCTTGGGGTTGGCGATGCGCGAGCCCTTCTGCGGGATCGCTGAGCCGAAGATGCGGAGCTGCTTGCTGTCCAGGAAGCAGATCGGGTCGTTGGTGGTGCCTGTGGGCACCGCGTCGATGCTCTGGAGCACATCAAGGTCTTCCTGACGCGTGACGCCGAAGACCAAGGCGTGCTTGTACGCCCACTGGGCCAGCGGGGTGCTGGTCCAGAGCTTGTCGGCCGCCTCTTTCTGGCGTGGCCCCATGGCCAGTGTCACAATCAGCACCTTGCGGGAGCCGTTGGCGGTGTTGAGCGCATCCTGCAGCGTCGCCTCGGTGACGATTGGTGACTTGGCAGGGGCGGCCAGCTTGAGTGCAGCCCGGTCGGCGAACTTGGACGGGGCAGCGGGCTTGGCCGGTGCGGCGGGTGCCGCGGGTGCAGCCGGGGTGGGGGCGGCTGGGCTGGCAGGCTTGGCAACAGCCGGCTGCGGGGACAGGCCGAAGGTGAGCCCGCCAGCCAGGGTGGCGGCAAGGGCGAGGGAGGCGGTTTGGGGCAGGGTGCGTCCGGTCATGCCGCAGGGTACGGGCCGAGGGCGGGTCCGGATCCTGCCTGTCAGACCGCCAGGGCGGTTTTTACCGACATATTCCGTCCGGAGGGCCGCTCTCGGAGGTGGACTGAAGGGATTGTGGGCCTTGTTTGAGCGTCCAAACGGGCCGGAGCGGGACGGGATCTATCATTGCGGTTCCCATGCGTTACCGCGTCTGCAAGTCGTTCCACATCGAGTCCGGGCACATGCTCAGCAAGCACCCCGGGCTGTGCCGCTTTCCGCACGGTCACTCCCGGCGGGTGGATGTGGTGCTTGGTGCCGAGACGCTCGACAGCTCGGGCATGGTGTGTGACTTTAAGGCCTTAAAGCTGGCCCTCAAGCCGCTGATGGACCGCTTTGACCACGCGATGCTGGTCAACTCGGCCGATGAGACGGTCAAGGCGCTGCGGGCCGGGCCGCTGGGTGAGCGCATCGTGGCCATCGATGATGAGCCGACGACGGAGGTCATGGCGCGGCTGATCTTCCAGCACCTTGCGACGGAACTTGCCGCGGGCAACACGTATCACGATGAACGCAAGATCCCGTACACCCTGCGGCAGGGTGTGACGCTGGAGCGGGTCCGGGTGACGGAGACGGAGACGACGTGGGCGGAGTACGGGCTGTAACCAGCTCCGTGAGGGGGCTACTGAGTAGACCGCTGGCGCCACAGTGCATGCACAGCAGAGGCAAACCGATGACCCATGCCCGCGGGATTGCACAGGGGCGAGGCAAGGAGCCAGATTCGAAGTGTCGCGCGAAGGCGTCTGAGTTCCGCGGGCTTGGCGGCCAGTGCGGCTGCCGCGGCGATGAATGCGTCGTCGGTGTCCGCGGCGAACCCGGGCGTGCCGAGATAGTTCATGATCGCCAGGCCGACGCGTGAAGCGTGGGTCTCGCCGGCACGGGTGATCACGGGCACGCCCATCAGCACGGACTCGAACGTGGTTGTTGTGCCGCAGTACGGGAAGCTGTCCAGTGCGATGTCCACCTGGTTGTAGCAGCGGAGATGCTCGGCCGTGGAGCCGGCGTAATCCAGGCAGATCACGCGGTCCCGGGTGATGCCGGCGTGTTCCAGACGCTGCAGGAGGTTCTCGCGTGCGGCGGGTACGGCGAGGCCCTGGTTCTTGATCAGCAGCCGCGAGCCCGGCACGGCGGCCAGGGTGCGCGACCAGAGCTGCAGGCACTCGGTGCTGAGCTTGCGGATGGCGTTGAAACTGCCGAAGGTGACAAAGCCGTTTCGCTCGAACGGTGGGGGTGCGATCTCGGGCACATTGTCCGGCGGCCGGTAGCACAGGAATGGGCCATCGAGCCGGACCAGCCGTTCGGGCGTGGCCACGCCCACCGCGGTGGCGGCACTGGCCAGGGCCACATCGGCTTCTGGCGGATCGGTGAAGCGGTCGGTCAGGCGTGCATCAACGGTGGGCATGCCGGTGATGTTCGGATAGCCAAGGTACGTGAGAATCAGCGGCGCGGGCTTAAGCAGGAGGAGAACAAGTCGTTCGCCGCCGGTCAGGCCGTTGAGCTCGATGAGAACATCGATCTTGAGTTCACTGATGCGCTCGGCCGCGCGGGCATCGACCATGTGGCCGAGCGGGTGCCACTCGTGGCAGCTCGCCTTGATGCGTGCGGTGACGGCATCCTCCTCGGTCGCGGTCGGCAGGCCGATGAGTGTGAGGTTCCTGCCGGCGGGGTCCGCCGTCCGGATGGCGCTGAGTACTGGCTCGATGAAGTACGCCACCGAGTGACTCCGCAGATCATGGGAGAGGATGCCGACTCGCAGCGGGCGATCGGCATCGGCGGCGGTGGGGGCGGTAAACCGCGGGCCGGCACGTGCTGCGACATCGGCCGCGACGGCCTGCTGCAGGGTGCGGCCGAAGTTCAGATGATCCAGCAAACTCTGCCGCAGGGAGGTCGTGGCGTCGTAGTTGGTGCAGAAGGCCAGCGTCTGATGAGCCCCCAGTGCATCGGGCCAGCGGGCGATGACCGAGCGGAGCAGCGCGATGGCCGGACCGACCTGGTCCATACGGATCATCGCCTGTGCCTCATCGATCAGCGGTCCCTGATGGTCCGGGTGGCAGTGGTGACCGCGGCGGGCGACTTCAAGGGCATCGGCCGGTCGCTCGCACCACAGCAGGGCCTCAACGAGCAGGTTCCAGGCCCCGGGACCGGCGGGGAACTGCTCGGGGGCGGCCTCGATGATGCCGCAGGCGCGGGTCAGCAGCTCGATGGTGCGCGTGCGGTCGTGCGCACGGCGGAAGATCGTCGCGGCGTTGACCAGCACGGGAATGTCATGCGGCAGGAGGCAAACGGCACGCTCGGCAGCGGAGACCGCCCCGGCGGTGTTGCCGCGCTGGGTCAGCACCTCGGCCAGCAGCAGCAGCACGCCGGGGTTCCGCGGCTCGTGCTGCTGGAGTTTGCGCAGGATCGCTTCGGCCTCGGCAAGCTGGCCTGCGGCCAGCAGTTCGCCGGCACGGTCAAAGTGTCTCTGGCTGGCAGAGGCCATGTTGCCCGCCTGTGGTTACGGGGTCAGGAAACGCTGGGTCAGCCCGCCGTACGCGTCGATGCGACGGTCACGCAGGAATGGCCAGTGGGTGCGGGCGAACTCGACCTTGTCCAGGTCGCAGTCGGCCAGCAGGATGTGCTTGCTGTCGATCGGTGCGCGAGCCACGACCTGCCCGTTGGGCTGGCTGATGAAGCTCTGGCCCCAGAACTGGATGCCGTCCTTGCTGACGGGCTTGCCGTCCGGACCGGCGATGAACTCGTGGCCGATGCGGTTGGGGGCGCACACGTAGCAGCCGTTGGCCACGGAGTGGGCACGCATGGACAGTTCCCAGGAATCGTGCTGGGCGTGGCCGTACTCGTCCTTCTCACCGGGGTGCCAGCCGATGGCGGTGGGATAGAACAGGATCTCGGCACCCTGCATGGCCGTCAGGCGTGCGCCCTCGGGGTACCACTGGTCCCAGCAGATCAGCACGCCGATGGTGGCGTGACGGGTGTGCCAGGCCCGGAAGCCCAGATCACCGGGGGTGAAGTAGAACTTCTCGTAGTACAGCGGGTCATCGGGGATGTGCATCTTGCGGTAGATGCCCATGAGCGAGCCGTCGGCATCGATCACCGCGGCGGTGTTGTGGTAGAGGCCGCTGGCCCGCTTCTCAAACAGACTGGCGATGATCACGCAGCCGTGACGCTTGGCGACTTTGGCCAGGGCGTCGGTGCTCGGACCTGGGATGCGCTCGGCGAGCTTGAAGAAGCGGTGGTCCTCGCACTGGCAGAAGTACTGGCTGGTGAACATCTCCTGCGTGCAGATGATCTGGGCGCCGCTCTTGGCGGCCTGCTCGGCCAGTTCGACCTGGGTCCGCAGGTTCTCGCGAGGGTCCTCAACACAGGCGAACTGGGTCAGGGCGACGGTGACGTTGCGGGCCGAGGCCTGCCGCAGGGAGGTGATCTGGGCCTTGCTCGAGGCGGGGGCGGCCGCTTTGCCGGAGGCGGACTTGGTCCGGGACCGGGACTTGGGGCTGGGCTTGGAAGTTGCCTTGGTTTTGGGCGAACGCTTGGCCATGGTGCGGCGGCTCCGGACAGCAAAGAAGGTGCGGGGCGGAGTTTATCAGCCGCCGGGGCGATGTGTAACCGGCAGCGCGAAGTTTCATCGAGCTGGGGCCACGCCCTGGAAGGTGATCCGCACGGGCTCGATCCTGCCCTGATCATCGAAGGTGAGCCGGTCGATGCAGACGACCCGGTGATTGGCATCGGTCAGGCCGAGCGGGCGGCGGTGGTAGACGATCGCGTACTCGTCGGACCCGATCAGTTGCACCACGCTGTGGTGGCCGGCACCGGTGGCCACGGTCGGGTCCTGGCTGAGAATCGTGCCGACTCGCGTGAACGGGCCGGTTGGCGAGTCCGCAACGGCATAGGCCACGCGGTAGTCGGGGCCGCCCCAACCGCCCTCGGACCACATGAAGTAGTACTTGCCGCCTCGCCGGAGCATGAACGGGCCCTCGACGTAGCCGGTGGGCGTGATCTCCTTGAAGGTCGAGCCGTCGGCGAAGGGCTCGAAGCCGGTAAAGTCGGGCTTGAGCCGGGCGATGTTGCAGTGCCGCCAGCCACCGTAGATCAGGTAGTGCCGGCCGTCGTGGTCGCGGAACACAAAGGGGTCAATCGGCTGGGCACCGTGGTGGAAGGCATCGACCAGCGGCTTGCCGAGATGATCGGTAAAGGGGCCGGATGGGGAGTTGCTGACCGCAACGCCGATGCCGCCGGGCTCGCCGTTTTTCTGAATGTCGTTGGCCGAGAAGAACATGAAGTACCGGCCGTCACGTTCAATGACCGACGGTGCCCACACGGCCCGCTTGGCCCAGCTGATGCTGCGGGGGGCCAGCACATCGGCGTGCTTGGTCCAGCTGGCAAGATCAGGTGAGCTGAAGGCATCGAAGGCGAGCTGATCGTCGTAGCGTGAGCTGGTGGTGGGGTAGATCCAGTACTTGCCGGCGAAGACGGCGGCCTCGGGGTCGGCATACCAGCCGGCGATGACCGGATTGCCGGAAGTTGCCGCGGGCCGCCGGGCCCGGAAGGTGTAGTTGCCCGAGCCAAGGGCGACATCGGCTGTTCCGCTGCCGCGGCGGCGGAGGCGGACCCCGTCGATGGCGGAAGCCTCCGCGCGCACGGCCGTGCCGGACTCGGTCAGCTCGCCGCCGTCGCGGACCGGGATCGTGAGCGTTGCCGAGGTGTTGGCGGGGATGGAGACATTCAGGGTGAGCCAGTCACCATCGAGTGACCAGTTGCTGGTGATGTCGCCGCGGACCGAGCGGAACCTTGTGCGGACCCAGGTCAGCGGCATGGTGCCGGTGATCTGCGGGCGGATGAGGAAGTGACTGAAGCCGGGGTGGTCAGGATCGAGCCGGATGCCGCCGAGGCCCTCGAAGAGCCATTGCCCGCACGAGCCCAGCGAGTAGTGGTTAGAGGAGTTCATGCCGTGGTCCGGGTGCGGGCCGGTGGCGGGCGTCCAGCCGTCCCAGCGTTCCCAGATGGTGGTGGCACCGTGACGGACGGAGAAGAGCCACGACGGGAAGGTGTCCTGCATCAGCAGTCGGACGGCGGCCTCGCTGTGGCCCGCGGCATCGAGCGTCGGCAGCAGGTGGCTGACACCCACGAAGCCGGTGGACAGGTGCCAGCCGCGGTTCTGGATGTCGGCCAGCAGACGCCTGGCGGCGTTCTCGCGGAGTGCATCGGGCAGCAGATTGAACCGCAGGGCGAGGATGTAGCCGCACTGGGTGTTGCCGGTGATCAGGCCATCGGGCTTGATGAAGCGGGCGATGAACGCGGTGCGGATTTCGGCGAACAGTTGGCGGTACTTGTCGGCCTCAGTCTTGCGGCCGAGGACTGTCAGAGAGCGGGCGAGCAGGTCTGTAGAGTGGGCGAAGTAGGCGGTGCCGATCAGGTCTTTGGGTGTGTCGGCGCCGATGGCCAGCCAGTCGCCGTAGTCGTTGCCGCGGTCACGGTCGCGGATCAGCCCGGTGCTGTGCGTGCGGCACCATTCCACCCAGCGGATCATCGAGTCGATGTTCCGCTCCAGAATCCGCGTGTCGCCGTATTGCTGGTAGATCGTCCAAGGGACGATGGTGCCGGCATCGGCCCACGCGGGCGTGCCGTAGGTCAGGCCCTTCATGACGGGGGCGACGTCGGAGTGGGCGCCATCGGCACGCTGGGCATCGACGACATCGGTCATCCACTTGGTCATGAACGGCGCGACGTTGGCGTTGAAGGCGGCGGTGGGTGCGAAGACCTGCGCATCGGCCATCCAGCCCATGCGCTCATCGCGCTGGGGGCAATCGGTCGGGACGCTGAGGTAGTTGCCGCGGAGGCCCCAGACGATGTTGGACTGCAGCTGGTTCAGCCGAGCATCCGACGAGGCGAAGGTGCCGGTGACGGGCAGGTCCGAGCCGAGCACGATGCCGGTGACTGCCGAGGCAGTGGGGGGTGAGCCGGTCGGCAAGCCGGTGAGCTCGACGTAGCGGAAGCCGTGGAATGTAAAGCGGGGCTGCCAGGTTTCCGGAGCATCCGGTGTGCTGCCGCGGGCGATATAGGTGTCCGTCGCGGCGGCACCGCGGAGATTGGTTGTGTAGATGGTGCCGTCGGGGTTGAGGATCTCGCCGCTGCGGATGGTGATTACGGTCCCGGCCGGTGCGGCCAGGCGGATCGCGGGCACGCCGACCATGTTCTGGCCGACGTCGAAGGTCCAGCGGCCCGGCTTCGGCTCCGTGACGGTCTTTGCCGGCAGTTGGGCCAGCACGCGGACGGGGTGGTCCTGCTGGCTGACGAGGTTGCGCGACTCGGCGCGAGTAGTCACGCGCTGCCAGGTGCGGTCGTCAAACGTCGGTTTGTCCCAGCCGCTGATGGCCAGGCGTGCATCGAACACCTCGCCATCCATCATGTCGGCCGAAAGCGTGGGGCCGTCGGTCCGCCGCCAGGTGTCATCGGAGATGATGCGTGCCGTCGAGCCATCGCTGTAGGTGATTTCCAGCTGCATCCGCAGCGCGGGGGCCGTGCCGTAGAACGCCCGGGCGTGAAACAGCCCTGCGCGGCCGCTGAACCAGCCGGGTGCAACGACTGCACCCAGTGCGTTGCGGCCGCTGGATAGCTGGGAGGTCACGTCAAAGACCTGGTACTGCACGCGGCGGGCGTAGTCTGTCCAGCCCGGAGCCAGCTCATGGTCGCCCACGCGCTGGCCGTTGAGTGAGAGTTCGTACACGCCAAGTGCGGTGGCGTACAGCCGGGCTCGCACGACGGTCTTGTCGACATCAAACGTCTTGCGGAGCAGCGGCAGTGGTGCCGGCGCGAGGGTGACCGTTTGCTTCTCATCGACCGTGATGTTCTGGACCGTGCCGGCTGCCCGGAACTGGATTCTCAGTTGCTTGAGGGTGCCGTACGCCGGGTCGCCGCCGAGGGCCTCGTTGGTGGCGGCAATCGCCTCGCCGCGGGCGGCCATAATGGAGACCGCTGCTGTGACATCGCGAGTGCGGGTGCCATCGGCCGGGCCGTAGCTGGCGCGGATGATCTCCACCGGCTTGGTCTGGGGCCGGGCGTCAATCCATGCCGCGGACCAATCGGCCGGCTGGAGCAGCCCCATCTCCCATCGTGCCGGCTCGCTCCAGGGCGACTGGCGGCCGGTGTTGTCCCAGCTTGTGACCTTCCACCAGCAGACTTGTCGGGAGGCAAGCGACTTGCCGCGATACGCGATGTGGGTGGTCGTGGCCGAATCCACACGGCCCGAGTCCCAGAGGTCGCCCTGGTCCTGTGCGAGAAGCTGCGGCGAGGAAGCGACGAGCACCCTGTACGCGGTGACCAGTGTGCCACGCCGATCGGAGGCGATCACCCAGCTCAGCCGCGGAGCGGCATCCTCGATCGCCAGCGGGGTCGTCTGGTACTCGCATGTCAGCTCGGTGGAGCGAAGGGGCGAGGAGCAGCCCCCAGCCGCGGCCACAATGAACGCCCAGAGCACAGGCAAGAGTGCCCGAGTGTGGAACCGAGGCATGTGAGCGTGGATCATGGGTGGGAGCTCTTGGAACGTCAGGAAACCCGTTGGCGTGCGGGAATGGCGGTGGGGGGCTGGCAGGAGCGGGGAAACCCCGAGGTGTGTGGAGACTGCCCGGCCAAGATCATGGCTGCTTTCGATCAGGCAACGGGGATCTACCGGGTGCGGCGGTGACCGTTTCACCCGAGCACAGGTAGCGGCGGCCATGCGAGACTCCGCGTGGCCCAGTTGCAGGGATTACACTGGTGCAACACCCACACGAGGAAGCCAGCGGAAGCACACGATGGAACACCTTGACATTGACCTGCAGCAGACCGACGCCGCACTGATCGTCACGCTCCGCGGAGACGCGGGCATGACCACGGTCGACAAGCTGGAAAATGCGGTCAAGGACATCGCCGCCAAGAAGCCGCGGCTGGTTGTGATCAGTCTGGCCGAGGTGACCTTCATGGGCAGTCTGGCGCTGGGCAGTCTGCTGTGGCTGCGGCAGGAACTTCGGCACAACGGCGGCAACCTGCATCTGGCTGCACCCTCGAAAGTTGCGGCCAGCGTCATTGCTGCCGCGAAGTTCGGGACCACGCTCTCGGTGTACCCCACGGTTGAGGCGGCCCTCGTCCCGTGAGATTGGCGAGGCGAGGGGGGTCCGCTTTCCAGCCTGCCGGTTATTCGGACCTAATGAGCTCAATCCGGGCCTATAGATGGAGGGGCTGTGGATGGATTGTGGCTGCCGGAGGGCAAGTGGGGCAAAGGGGAGGTGATGGTGGGTCGGGGAGTTGCCCTGTCGGGGGTTTCGGAAGCCGAAACCGGTGCGAAGGGGCTTGACCCATGTGGACAAGTCGGTATCATCGTCCCCCACTGTCCGGGCAGCCGGACGGTGGTTTTGGTTCGGAAGCGAGATCGTCGTTCCCGCGCCGCTGTAGCTCAGTGGTAGAGCGCATCCTTGGTAAGGCTGAGGTCATGGGTTCAAATCCCATCAGCGGCTTTGGTTGCCGACCCGGTTTGGTCGGCAGAGCATAAACTCCTTCCCCCGCAGCTGCGAGAAAGCTTGCAGTGCGGGGGCGGATCGGTTCGCAGTGCACGCCCGGCGGACCATCACTTTTTAACGGCTGCGGCGTACAGCACTCTGATTTTCAGATTTTCTAGAGGATTCTCACCATGGCAAAGGGCACATTCACCCGCAACAAGCCGCACGTCAACGTCGGCACCATCGGCCACATCGACCACGGTAAGTCGACCCTGACTGCCGCCCTTTCGGCCCGCTCCGCGGCCCGTTTCGGTGGTGAGATCAAGTCGTATGCCGAAATCACCAAGGGTGGTACGGTCCGCGACAGCAACAAGACCGTGACCATCGCCTCGTCTCACACCGAGTACGAGACCACGAAGCGTCACTACGCTCACGTTGACTGCCCGGGCCACGCCGACTTCGTCAAGAACATGATCACCGGTGCCGCCCAGATGGACGGCGCGATCCTGGTCGTGTCCGCCGCCGACGGCCCGATGCCGCAGACCCGCGAGCACGTGCTGCTGGCCCGCCAGGTCGGTGTGCCCTACATCGTCGTGTTCCTCAACAAGGTCGACCTGGTTGACGATCCGGACCTCCTCGAGCTCGTCGAGTCGGAAATCCGCGACCTGCTGAGCAAGTACAGCTTCCCGGGCGAGAAGACCCCGATCATCCGCGGTCAGTCCAAGCTGGCCCTGGAGAACCCCCGTGACGACAAGGCCTGCAAGCCGATCGACGACCTCTTCGAGGCCATCGACAGCTACATCCCCGAGCCGACCCGCGAGGTTGACAAGCCCTTCCTGATGAGCGTCGAAGACGTCTTCTCGATCAAGGGTCGCGGTACCGTGGCCACCGGTCGTATCGACCGCGGCGTGGTCAAGGTCGGCGATGCCGGCGAGATCGTCGGTCTCCGCAAGGAGAACAAGACCACGACCATCACCGGCGTGGAAATGTTCCAGAAGACCCTCGACAGCGGCCAGGCCGGCGACAACGTCGGTGTCCTGCTGCGTGGCGTCGAAAAGGACGACATCGAGCGTGGCCAGGTCATCTGCAAGCCCGGCTCCATCAAGCCGCACACCAAGTTCACCGCTGAGGTGTACGTCCTGAGCAAGGAAGAGGGCGGTCGTACGACCCCGTTCTTCAAGGGCTACAAGCCGCAGTTCTACTTCCGCACGACCGACGTCACGGGTTCGGTCCTCAAGCTGCTGAGCAACGAGGGCAAGGAAGCCGAGATGTGCATGCCGGGCGACAACGTCAAGCTCGAGGTTGACCTGGGCGAGAAGCCCGTCGCCATGGAGAAGGGTCTCCGCTTCGCCATCCGCGAAGGCGGCCGCACCGTCGGTTCGGGCGTCGTGACCGAGATCCTCGCCTGATCGAGTTGGTCCGGATAAACGGGTCGCTTCCTGACGCGGCTCTGATCCCGGACCGGGCCTGAAAACGCTGGTTTAACGACCTGCGAAGGCCTACTATGTATCAACAGACGCGGCCCGTCGGGATTTCCCGACGGGCCGTTTTAGCCAACGCTCGGAGCAGATCGTGCTCCGCATCGAAGGCAGGTTTGATTGCTTCGCTGACCTCTTCTTACGTCTCACTTTTTCTGTCCGGAGTCTGACCAATGGCCAAAGGCAAGTCCCTCGCCCGCGAGTACGTGTGGCTGCAATGCACTGAGAGCGGTGATCTGAACTACCGCACCGAGATCCCCGTCAAGGGCGGTATCCCCGACAAGGTCAAGGCCGGCTTCAAGAAGTACTGCCCGCGACTGCGCAAGCACACGCTGCACAAGATCAAGCGCAAGTGATTCGCCGCGGGCTGATCAGGCCCGCGTGATGAACACTGGCGTACGACCCATACGGCGGTAGCTCAACTGGCAGAGCAGCGGATTCCAAATCCGCAGGTTGCGGGTTCGATTCCCTCCCGCCGTGCATGGGCCTGATCGGGTGACAACCCGACGGGCCCTTTGTTTCGTAAGCCGCGAGATAGCTCGCCGGTCTCGCGGCGGTGTGTGCCCCGTCTTTCCCGCGTCCCGCCCGTCCCTCCGGCGGCCCGCGATCTTCCTCTTGCCCAAGGGTCAGCATGTCGTTTGGCATCTACAAGGCCGGTCAGGGTTACCTGGTTCGGGTCATGACTGCGGGTCTGATCGCGCTTGTCACCGTCGCCATGGCGGCCTGGCTCTGGAATCAGGCGGCGCTGATCGCCGACAAGCTGCCCAAGGCCGGCTGGAACCTCGACGTTCGCTCCGTGGCCGCCGAGGTCAAGCCCGGCGCGACCGTAACACTCTTCGGTGCCTCCGATGCCGGCGTCACGCCGGCGGTTCTGGGCTCCGCCCAGGTTGCGGAAGTGACTGGCCAGAGCATTCTGGTCAAATCCATGGCTCTGGCTGAGAAGGCCGACCCGACACAGATCTTTTCGATCGCTCCGGGGGCGGCAGCACCGGCGGACGGACCCCGCACCGCGGTCAGCCGCCGCACGCCGGTGGCGATGATCGAGCCAACGCTGCTCTCCGGTCTGATGGCCTCGGTGGTCATCATGGGCGGGGCGCTGGTGGCGTACTGGCTGGTGGGTGTGCGTCAGGGCACCGTCGAGTTCCTGATCGCCACGGACTTTGAGATGAAGCGGGTGAACTGGTCGACCCCGCGCGAGATCATCGGCAGCACCTACGTGGTCATCGCCGCCTGTGTGCTGGTGACGCTCTCGCTGTTCCTGTTTGACCGAGTGTTCGAGAACTTCTTCAAGCTGCTGGGTGTGCTGCCGAGCTGACCCGCCCTTGGCCCGCCTGTCTTTGAATCGCACCGCACGGAGGCCCGCCCCATGGCAATCGACCCGAACGAAAAGATGATGTCCGCCTCGCCCGTTGCCTCGGACGTCCCCGTGGTCGTCAGTGCTTCGGTCAAGGCCGCGGCCGAGAAGAACTCACACATCGCTCCCGGTGATGCGGTTGTGCGTGAGGGTATGAACTGGTTCGTGCTCCGCGTGGCGAGCAACAAGGAGTCGCAGGTCCGCGACACCCTGCTCCGCAAGGTGCAGATCGAGCACATGGAGCACCTCGTCGGCCGCATCCTGGTGCCCACCGAGAAGACCAAGACCATCAAGAACGGCAAGCAGAAGGTCACCGAGAACAAGCTGTACCCCGGCTATGTGTTCGTTGAAATGAAGCTCGAGGACGACGGCCGCATTCCGCAGGATGTGTTCTTCCTGATCAAGGAAACCTCCGGCGTCGGTGACTTCGTCGGCACCAAGGGCCGCCCCACGCCGATGAAGGCCTACGAGATCGAGAAGATGCAGGCCGCCAGCTACAAGGTCGAGGATCAGCCGATGATCAAGCTCGTCTTTGAGAAGGGCGAGCACGTGCAGATCAAGGAAGGCCCGTTCCAGGGTTACGAGGGCACCGTCGACGAGCTCAACCCCGAGAAGGGCCTCGTCCGCGTGCTGGTCACCATCTTCGGTCGCCAGGCCCCCGTCGAACTCGAGGAATGGCAGATCGCCAAGAGCGACAAGACCTGAGCAGCGGCCCATCGCAGTCCTTTGTCAGACGCACCCGACCTCTCGGGTGCGTCTGTGTTTTTGAGCGACCCCGGCTCGCGACGAGTCTGGCGAAGCAACTCCAGCCGCCGCGTACCATCGCAATCAATGCCCGGGCCGCTTATGCCGGTCGGTCGGTGCAGTGCCGCGTTCGTGGCTGCAAGGAGTGTGCTCGGTTTTGCTTCTACAGGCCGTCTCTATCCTGGCGATCACTGCGATGCTGGCCCCGGCGGTGTGCCGCCTGGCGGGTCGCGCCACGGGCTACCTGCTAGCCGCCGTCGTCGGCGTGACGGCGGTGTACTTCGCCGCTCAGGTTCCGGTGATTGCCCAGGGGCAGACGCTGCGGCAAGCCATCGCGTGGGTTCCCGAACTCGGTGTATCGCTTTCCTTCTCGCTTGACGGGCTGAGTCTGCTCTTTGCCCTGCTGGTGACCGGGGTCGGCCTGTTCATCGTCCTCTACGCAAGCTCGTACTTGCAGGATGATGCGCTGCTGGGGCGGTTCTACGCGTATCTGATGGGCTTCATGGCCTCCATGCTCGGGCTGGTGCTGGCCGACAACATCCTCACGCTGTTTATCTTCTGGGAACTCACCAGCGTTACGTCGTATCTGCTCATTGGCTTTGACCACAAAGATGCCAAGGCCCGCAAGGCGGCTCTGCAGGCCCTGGTGGTCACCGGTTCGGGCGGGCTGGCACTGCTGGCAGGGCTGGTGCTGCTGCAACTGGCCTCGGGAACCGGGGAGCTCTCGAGCATGCTGGCCTCGGGCTTTACGGCTTCGGGCAGCGAGCTCTACACGCCGATCGTGGTGCTTGTACTCATCGGCGCGTTTACCAAGAGTGCCCAGATTCCGTTTCACTTCTGGCTTCCCGGAGCGATGACCGCCCCCTCGCCGGTCTCGGCGTACCTGCATTCGTCGACGATGGTCAAGGCCGGCGTGTACCTGCTTGCTCGGCTGACTCCCATCCTCGGCGGGGGCAGCGGGGGGCCGCAGGGGTGGACGATCACACTCTCGGTCGTCGGCGGCCTGACCATGCTGTGGGGGGCGTTTGTCGCCTCCCGTCAGACACACTTCAAGCGGGTACTCGCGTACTCCACCGTCAGCTCGCTGGGCATGATGGTCATGCTCATCGGCGCTGTCAGTGCGGCCCCAGTGGCAGGTGCCGCCGCGGCAACCGCGGCCGGGCTGGCGACGTACATCCTCGCCCACGCGTGCTTCAAGGGTGCGCTGTTCATGGTTGCCGGAGCGGTTGACCACGCCGTTCATCTGAAGGATGTCGAGCAAGTGGGTGGGCTGGGCCGGGTCATGCCGTTTACCGCCGCTGCCGCCGTGACCGCCACCATCAGCATGATGGGTGTGCCGCCGCTGCTGGGCTTTGCCGCCAAAGAGCAGGTTCTGGTGACGATGCTGGCAGGTGGTCCCGGCAGCATGCTCGGTGCGGTGCTGGTTGTTGCCGCGGCGGTGGCCAGCGTGCTGACGGTGCTGCTGGCGTTGCTGGTGGGTCTCAAGCCCTTCATCGGCCCGCTGATGTCAACCAGCGAGCCACCCCACGAAGGGCCGGTGCGGCTGTGGCTCGGGCCGGTCGCCCTTGGTGTGGCTGGTCTGGTTGCCGGGATCGCGCCTTGGCTCTTCGCCGAGCCGATTGTCCGTGCCGCGGCGGCAGCGGTTGCGGGTGTTCCTCGCGGCGAACTGGCGGCCATGCCGGTTGATCTGTCGCTGGGCCACCTGCTGCACCTCGGCCCCGCGCTGTACATCAGCCTCGGTGCCATTGCCGCGGGAGTGGGACTGTTTGTGCTGCGGGCACGCTGGCGAGCGATCACCGCGCCGCTGGACAAGCTTGACTGGCTCACTGCCGAGCGGGCCTATGAAGCGATCTTTCACGGTGGCGTGCTGGGGCTGGCGTCGCTCTCGACTCGCATCTTTCAGAACGGTTCGCTGCGGGTGTACATCCGCATCGTCATGCTCGCGGTGCTGGCAAGTGCCGGGCTGGCACTTGCCGGCAGTGGTGGGGCGTTCCTCGGGCGAGACCTACTGGGTGATGTCAAGGCCGACACGACGATGATCGAAGGCGTGCTTGTATCGCTGATCATCGCCGGGGCGGTTGCCGCGACGCTGGTGGGTTCGCGGCTGGCGGCGATCGTCGCCGTTGGACTGGTGGGCTACTGCATCGCGCTGCTGTTTGTGGTCTTCGGTGCCCCGGATGTCGCGATGACGCAGTTCGCCGTCGAGACGCTCAGCGTGATCATTCTGCTGCTGGTGGTCTTCCGGCTGCCGCGGTTCAACGGTAAGTCGTCGCGCCCAGCCAGGATTTTCGATGCGGGCATTGCCATCGGAGTGGGCGTGCTGATGACGGGGCTGGTACTTGCTGCCCAGTCCAACCTTGCCGCGCAGCCGATCTCCCACTTCTTTGCCGAGCGGTCGCTGACCGAGGGCTACGGCCGCAACGTCGTGAATGTGATTCTGGTTGACTTCCGTGCGCTGGACACGATGGGTGAGATCACGGTGCTGGGCATCGCTGCGGTGGGCATCTGGACACTGCTGCGGATCCGCCCGACGCGGTCCGGGGAAATATCGGCGACAGCGCGGCGTGCTGGTACGGGCCCGGGTGCCGGCCATGATTCCGGCACCGCGGCAGCGGAAGACGGCAAGGATGGTGTGCCCTCGTGATCATTCGCTCCGTCATCCTGCAGTCGGCAACGCGGCTCCTGGTGCCCCTGCTGGTGCTGCTGTCGGTCGCGGCACTGCTGCGTGGCCACAACGCGCCGGGAGGAGGCTTTGTCGGTGGCCTCATCGCGGCTGCCGCGGTGGTTCTGCAGGCCTATTCCTGTGGCAGCCCGTCGGCCCGGCGGCTGCTCGTACTCGACCCTCGCACCTATCTCGGCATCGGCCTGCTGGTGGCCATCATCAGTGGCCTCTGGGCACCGCTGCTGCACGGGCAGCCGGTCTTTACCGGGGTCTGGGGCACCTTCGCCGTACCTGCGGTGGGGGAACTGAAGATCGGCACACCAGTCACGTTTGATATCGGTGTGTACCTGACGGTGCTGGGTGTTGTCGCTTCCATGGCCCTTGAACTGCTGGAGGACTAGTTGGGTGTGCTGCTGGCCATCACGGTTGGTGTGCTCTTCACCGCGGCGGTGTACCTGCTGCTGCGCCGCAGTCTGCTCAAGCTGGTGCTCGGACTGGTGCTCATCGGTCACGCCGCCAATCTGCTGATCTTCTCCTCCGTCGGTGTGCGTCGCGGACGGCCGCCGCTGATCGACGAGGGACAGACCGCCCTGGCCGCTCCGTACACCGATCCGCTGCCGCCGGCGCTCATCCTCACCGCGATCGTCATCGGCTTTGCGGTCACGGCGTTTGCCATCGTGCTGCTCAGGAGGGCGTATCAGGAGATCGGCAGTGATGACCTTGATGACATGAGGGCCACCGAGCAATGAGTCTGCTGCTGGCAGCCCCCATCCTGATCCCGCTGACCGCCGCCGTGCTGTGCGTACTGGCCTGGCGGCACCGCACGCTCCAGCGGGGAATCAGCATCGCCGGTGCCGCGGGCCTGCTTGCCAGCGCGGTCGCGCTGTTCCAGCAGGTTTCGGCCAGCGGTCCTGTGGCCAGCCAGATGGGCAACTGGCCCGCACCCTTTGGCATCACGCTGGTTGCCGACACGCTGGCCTGCATCATGCTTCTCATCAACGGCTTTCTCGCCGTGTGCATCGTGCTGTTTTCGCTGGGCGGTATCGGCCAGCGTCGGGAGGCCGGTGGTTACCACGCACTGGTTCACGGCATGCTCGCCGCGGTGTCCGGCGCTTTTGTCACCGGTGACATCTTCAACCTCTATGTGTGGTTTGAGGTCATGCTCATGGCCTCGTTCGTGCTGATGACCCTCGGCGGCCAGCGGGGCCAGTTGGAGGGTGCCACCAAGTACGTCACGCTGAGTCTCATCTCCTCGATGCTGTTTCTTTCCGGTGTCGGTGTGCTCTATGCCGTGACCGGGACGCTGAACATGGCCGATCTGGCGGTGAAGTTCGCCGCCGTCGAGAACTCGGCCCTGGCCGTCTCGCTGGGGTTGCTGTTCTTCGTGAGCTTTGGCATCAAGGCCGCGGTGTTCCCGATGTTCTTCTGGCTTCCGGCCTCGTACCAGACTCCGCCGCCGGTCATCGCGGCGCTCTTTGCCGGGCTGCTGAGCAAGGTGGGCATCTACGCAATCATCCGCACGTTCACGCTGATCTTCAGCCACGAGCCGCAGATGGTGTACACGATCATGCTCGCGGTGTCGGGGCTGACGATGGTCATCGGTGTGTTTGGTGCCGCGGTGCAGACGGAGATTCGCCGGATCCTGGCCTTTCACTCTGTCAGCCAGATCGGCTACATGCTCATGGGCCTGGCGGTCACGGGTGCGGCTGTCGCTGACGGGCTGCCGGGCGGGTCCGTGGCCGCCGGTGCCTCCGCGTCGGCGTCGACTTCGGCTGTAAATGCGGCGATCCCCGAGTTCGCCGTGATGGCTCTGGCCGGTACGGTGCTGTTCCTGGTTCACCATGCCATTGTCAAGACCAACTTGTTCCTGGTTGGCGGCATCGTGCTCAAGCTCCGCGGAACGACGGTTCTGGCGCGGCTGGGTGATCTCTACCTCACCCGTCCATGGCTGGCGGTGCTGTTCATGGTCACGGCCATGTCACTGGCTGGTGTGCCGGTGGCCACCGGCTTCTGGGCCAAGCTGGTGCTGGTGCGGGCGGGGCTGGCGGGCGGGGAGTGGATCATCGTGGCCGCGGCACTGGGAACCGGCGTGCTGACGCTCTATTCCATGACCAAGATCTGGTCGGAGGCGTTCTGGAAAGTGACACCGGACGCGGCGGATCTGGCTGCCGCGGGGCAGCACCCGACGGATGAAGCCATCGATGCGGCGGACATCGGCCCCCGCGGCGTACCGATCATGATGACGGTCGTGGCTGTGATGGCTGTGGCCACCGTTGCACTGGGTGTGCTTGCCGGTCCTTGCTATCGCGTTGCCGAGCGTGCCGCGCGTGAGTTGCTGGAGCCGCAGGCGTACATCCGCGCCGTGCTCGGGCCGACTGCTGGCAGGCCTGCATCTGCATCCGAACCGGCTCCGGCCGCCGCATCGGCAGGAGGTGTGCCATCTCAGCGGTGATCGTGACGGGTATTCTGGCGCTGGTGTGGATGCTGTCCATCGGGCCGCAGAACGGCGTGGGCCTTGCACTTGGTGCTGCTGCGGGCTGGCTGCTGCTGCGGCTGTGCTGGCGCGAGCCGCGTGAGGGCAAGTCGCGCCAGCAGTTGGGTCGGCCGGGCGGGGCGATCAATCCGCTCCGACGGGTGTGGCTTGCGATTTCACTGCTGCTGTACTTTGTCAGCGAGTTGGTCAAGTCCAACATCAAGATGGCGTACCTGAGCGTTGCACCGCTCAGTGCCAGCAAACCCGGCGTGCTGGCCGTGCCGCTCGAGGAACTGACCGATGCCGAGGCCACGATCCTGGCGTGCATGGTCACGCTTACGCCCGGCACGCTGAGTCTGGATATCTCGCCCGATCGCCGCCGCTTGCTGGTGCACTTCATGGATCTGGGCGATGCGGCCGAGCGCCGGCGCGAGATCAAGGAGGGCTTTGAACGCCGCATTATCGAGGTGATGCGATGATCGATCCCGTCACGTTCCGTCTGTACTTCTTCTCCGGCGTGCTGCTGGTGCTGGGTCTGGGCATGCTGCTGCTGGGCGTGCGGCTGCTCCGCGGGCCGTCCCTGGCCGACCGGGTCGTGGCTCTCGATCTGCTGGGGGTGTTCGCGGCCGCCGGCATCTGCATTTACGCCATGCAGTCAGACCGCCCCGGGCTCATCGCGGTGGCCATCATCATCGCGCTGGTGGCGTTCCTGGGAACTGTTGCCTTTGCCCACTATCTCCAGCGGGGGGCCAAGTAGTGGAGATTCACCAGTACATCGGTGCGGCCGTGATCGTCCCCGGTGTTGTGTTTATGCTGCTGGCGGCTGTGGGCGTGCTGCGTATGCCTGACACGCTCATGCGCATGCAGGCGGCATCCAAGGCCGGTACGCTGGGGGTGGCATTCATCGCCATCGGTGCGGCAACCTGGCTTGGGACCATGTTTTCCGCCGGGGCTGCGCTGCTGCTGATCGTGCTGTTCATGCTCACCGCACCGGTGGCCTCGCACCTGATCGGCCGTGCGGCGTATCGCCACGGCGGCGGGCTGTACCACCGCACCGTGCTGCCGAAGCGCGATGATGAAGTCGATGACGGTCTGTAAAGTCGGCGACGGCCTCGCGTCGAGGCGGGACGGTCAGATCACCAGTCCGTCGTAGGCCAGATGCACCGAGTCGGGGAGTTGTGCTTGTGTCTGGGCGTGGCCAAGGTCGTGCGACATGTGAATGAAGTAGGTGTTGTCGGCTCCGACGCGCTCGGCGATGCGGAGGGCCTCATCCATTGTCAGATGCGTCGGGTGGTGCTTGTACCGCAGGGCATCAAGCACCAGTGTCCGCACGCCGCGGAGCCGGGGCCAGGTTTCCGGCGGGATCGAGGACACATCGGTGCAGTACGCAAGCGGGAAGGCCGACGTCTCACCGGCGGCGAGCCGCTCGACGGGCTCGATTCGGAAGCCCACGATCGGCAGCTTGCCGTGGATCAGCCGCAGCGGCTCGAACCGCATGCCATGCAGTTCGATGGGTTCCCCCGCGGCCATACGGCAGGGCACAAGCGTGGCGACAAACGAGTCGTTGACGTTGTTCTGGCGATCAAAGATGTGCTTGTACACCCGCTGGAGGTGCTCCATGGTGTGCTGTTCGGCGTAGATCGGGATCGCCGAGTTCTGCACGACGTTGAACCGCCGCAGTTCGTCAACACCCCAGGTGTGGTCCACGTGGTTGTGCGTAAACAGCACCGCATCGCACCGCCGCAGGCCGAAGCGCAGGGCCTGTTCGCGCAGATCCGGCGAGCAGTCCAGCAGGACGGTGCGGGGCAGGCCATCAGAATCGGTGAAGCGCACCGCCGCGGAGGTCCGCAGCCGCCGGTCGCGCGGGTCGGTGCTGGTGCAGACGGCGCAGTCGCAGGCGATGGCGGGGACACCCGATGAGGTGCCGGTGCCAAGAAACGTGAATCGCAGCGAGCGGAGCACGCGTCAGCGTAGCGGCACTGCCGCGGGGCTGGCGAGGCGGTGTGGCGCCTGCCTGCCGTGCCGCCATGCGATGGTCGGCAGGCGACACCTACGCTCCGCCATGCGTTACCGCGAAATCGGCAAGACAGGCGTGAAGGTCTCGGAAATCGGGTTCGGCTGCTGGACCATGGGCGGTCCCAACTGGTCGCTGCAGAACGGCTCACCGATCGGCTGGGCGGATGTGAACCACGATGATGTGCTCGCGGGCATCAAGGCCGGGCTCGATGCGGGCGTGAACCACTGGGACAACGCGGACATCTACGGCAACGGCCGCGCCGAGCGGACGCTGGGCCTGTGCCTCAAGCAGCTTGGCGCCAAGCGCGAGACCCAGGTCATCGCTACCAAGGTCGGCCACTTCCGGGGTACTGCCCCGTACGCGTACTACCCGGCTCACGTCCGCAACCAGTGCGAGCAGTCGCTGCGGAATCTGGGCACCGACTACATCGACATCTATTACTTCCACCACGGCACGTACATCGGACCGGATGTCGACGGGCGCGACCATGACTACCTGGCCGAAGCCGCCGCCACGATGCACGCGCTGGTGAGAGAAGGCAAGGTCCGCACCATCGGCCAGTCGGCTTACAGCGATGCGGACTTTGCACGCGCGATCCCGGTGCTCCGGCCGCATGTGCTGCAGAACAAGGCCAACATGCGCTACGACGACTTCATCCGCCCCGGCTGCGAGCTGCAGAAGCTCATGGCCGCCCACGGCTGCACGTTCGTCGGCTTTGGTCCGCTGGACCAAGGGATCCTGCTCGATAAGTTCGACCCGGAGAACCCGCCGAAGTTTGATGAGGGCGACTATCGCAACCAGCGCAAGGACTTTACCACCGCCACACTCCGCGGCGTCAAGGACCAGCTTGCCAAGGTCAAGCAGCACTGCGGCTCGACGACCGAGGATCTGGCTTCAGCCGCCTGCCGCTGGGTGCTGGCACACGATCATGTCTGTTCGGTCATCCCTGGTTTCCGAAACCAGCGGCAGGCCCTGTGCAACCTGCGTGCGGCGACCGATGCGCCGATGTCTGCGGCGGATGTTGACTTCATCCGTGGTGTGTTCAAGGCCTGAGCCAAGCTTTTGCCGCCGCGGCACCCGCCCCGGCGCCCGGGAATGAGGACCGACCGTGGCTGGAACACCTCGCCGCCCCATCTCGCTGCCGGACACCGGGTTTCTCGCGGGCATGCGCATCCGCAAGAAGCTGATCGTCCTGCACACGTTCTTCTCGCTCATTCTCGTTGCGCTGCTCACGCTGGCCCTCCGTCCGGCGGTCAACCGCATTCTCGAGCGTGCGGAGCTGCACGAGGCCCGGCTGGCCGTGATCCTTTCGGCCCGGCTGCTGGCGGCGGACCCCGATGTGCAGTTGCCCGCCAGTGTCACGATGGTCAGTGGTGAGCTGGTTGCCGCGGCGATCAGTCGATCCGAGCCCTTGGAAGCGGGGCTGAGCACGCAGGACCTTGCCGCGGCGGACAATGCCGGTGTGCTTGGTGCGGCCGGCCCGGTCAGCGAGCGTGCGGGGATCGAGGTCCGCCTGCCCGATGGGACACTCGGCGTGCTGCTCAAAGCCCCGCTGGTCCGCGGCATCGACACCGGGGCCATGCTGCTGGCCACTGCCCGCCTGGATGATGCCCGGCAGGCGGTGGTACACGTCTACGCCGTGCTCATCCTCTCACTGCTGGCGGTCTATGCCCTCATCGCCCTGGCGCTGGAGGTGCTGGTGCTGCCGCGGCATGTGTACGGGCCGATCCGGGCCATCCTTCGGGCGGATCAGGCCGTGCGTGACAACCGCCGGCAGGATGAACTGCTCGATGAGAAGCAGATCCCCGCCGATGAGCTCGGCGAGATCATGCGCAGCCACAACCGCACCGTCATGCAGCTGCGCGAGAATGAGCGGGCTCTGGCCGATACCGCCCAGCAGCTGGAGCAGACGCTGGCCGACCTGAAACGCAAGAACCACCTGCTGGAAACCGCCAAGCGCAACCTGGCCGATGCGGACCGTCTCGCTTCGCTGGGCGTCATGAGCGCGGGCCTGGCCCATGAGATGAACACGCCGCTGGCGGTGATCAAGGGCCTCAGCGAGACGCTGGACAAGAACGGCCGGCTGGAAAAGGCCGAGACCCAGCTCATGCTCCGCGTCACCGGCCGGCTTGAGAAGCTCTCGGACAGTCTGCTGGACTTTGCCCGCGTGAGGCCCATGAACACCACGGCCACACCCCTGCGGCCGCTGGTCGAGGAGGCCTGGACGCTCGTCAAGCTTGATCGCAACATCGGCTCGCGGCTGGAACTGGTCAACGGCCTGCCCGGCGGACCGGCCGCCGGCGGGCTTTTCGCAGCGGAGGCCGAGGGGGCGGAAACCGCAGGAACGGAACTCATCGCCCGCTGCGATGGCGACCGCATCGTTCAGGTGCTGGTCAACCTCCTGCGGAACGCCTGCGACGCCACGCTGGAGGCCCGTGAGGTCGCGGCGGCCGAGCCCGATGGCGATGCCGGCCCGCGGTGGAACATGGATGGCAAACGCCGCATCACGGTCACCGGCGAGACGGTCGACCGCGAGGGTGCCCGCTGGACGCGGCTGATGATCGCCGATGAAGGCCCCGGGATCGATCCGAACATCGCCAGCCGCCTCTTTGAGCCCTTTGCCAGCACCCGGCTCGACAGCCGCGGCACGGGGCTGGGCCTGGCGGTCAGTGAGGGCATCGTGCGTGAGCATGGCGGCCTGCTGCTGGCCCGCAACCGGGCGGATGCCCGCGGGGCGGTCTTTGAGCTGCTGCTGCCAGCGGGGTGATTGCCGCTCAGCGGTTCGTCCTGCCCGGCGGCGTGCGTTTCACCCCAGCTTGACATTTTGGGCGTGGCCCAGCGTCCCTCCGGCTTCGGAGAGCAACGTATCATTCTGTACGCCGCCACCCCCGGCGTTTTCACGCACCTGACCCGGCTAAGGGGGGCTTGGCCTTTTGGAGTTTCCCCCATGGCAAACGGCAAGTGGACCAAGAAAGAACTGCTCTCCCGCCCGATCAAGCACGTTGATATCGCCAGCTTCGATGCCCGCCCGGTCATCGACAGCTACCGCAACATGGCGTTCTCCAGCCGCACGCTGGCCAACGCGGCGGACATCTACTCGATGATGCTCAAGGACACCGGCTGCGGCGTGATCGTCACGCTCGCCGGCTCGCTGGTCTCCGCCGGCCTGAAGAAGGCGCTGATCACGATGATCGAGCACAACATGATCGATGCGATCGTGTCGACCGGTGCCAACATCGTCGATCAGGACTTCTTCGAAGGCCTGGGCTTCAAGCACTACATCGCCCCGGGCAGCCCCGAGGCGCCGCCGGTCGATGACATGACCCTGCGGAACATGATGATCGACCGCATCTACGACACCTACATCAACGAGGACGATCTGCGCGACTGCGACGATTGCACCTACGAGATCTTCAACCAGTTCGCCCCCGGTGCGTACTCCAGCCGCGAGTTCATCGAGGCCATGGGCGCGTACCTGGCCCAGAAGCACCCCAAGAACGAGTCGCTGGTCAAGACCTGCTACCAGAAGCGCGTGCCCATCTTCGTGCCCGCCTTCAGCGACTGCTCCGCCGGCTTCGGCATCGTGCTCCAGCAGACCGAGGCCATCGAGGAAGGCCGCGGCCAGGTCGCCTTCGACAGCGGCAAGGACTTCCGCGAGCTGACCGACATCAAGCTGGCCTGCAAGGACACCGGCCTGCTCATGCTCGGCGGCGGCGTGCCCAAGAACTTCGCCCAGGACATCGTCGTCGCAGCCGAACTGCTCAATGAGCGCAAGGGCGGCAAGGCCCGCGGTGACATCGGCATGCACAAGTATGCCGTCCAGATGACCGTGGCCGACAGCCGCGACGGCGCCCTGTCGGGCTCCACCCTGCGTGAGGCCTGCAGCTGGGGCAAGGTCGACATCGTCCACGAGCAGATGGTCTTTGGCGAGATCTCCGCCCTGTTCCCCCTGCTGGCCAGCGATGCCCTGCACCGCGGCAACTGGAAGAAGCGCAAGGGCTTCAAGTTCGCCGACCTTTTCGAGAAGGGCGAAGGCCTGCCCGATTTCATGCACGCCACCGGCAAGAAGAAGGCCGCCCGCTAAACCGCGTGTCCTGAACATTTTGTACTTTCTGCCAAGCCCCCGAGCACCTGTGCTCGGGGGCTTTGTTTTCATCGCGCAGCGATCGACGGCTAGTAGCCGCGGGTCGCCGCGAAGCGGCACCCGCGGAACCCGGCCAGTTCTGGCGGTTCCACCGCGCAGCGGTGGAGGTCCGTGCTCGACAGACCGGGTACCTCCACCACTGCGCGGTGGGCGGGCCCGTTGTCGGTGCGTGTCGTCGGGTGCCGCTTCGCGGCGACCCGACGCTATTGACCCGCACCGCTTCGCGGTAGCGAAGCGTGCCACTCGTCGAAAGCGGCACCCGCCGTGCGTTCGGCAAAAACACACAAGGCCGCCTCGCGGCGGCCTTGTGACAGGGTTCAATCAGGATTCGGCACGCTACGGGCGGCTCACACCACCTGCAGCAGCTTCATGACTTCCTTGACGATGTCATCGCTGGTCAGGCCGCACATCTTGAGCACTTCGTCGGGGGTCTTGGCGCTCTTGGGGATGCGGCGAACGTGCATCTGCTTGAGCGTGAAGCCGTCGCCGCTGGTGGCAATGGCATCGGCGATCGCCGAGCCGATACCGCCGCCGTAGTTGTCCTCGATGCTGATGATCTGGCCGTTGTTCTGGTTGGCGATGTCCATCAGCTTGTCGGTGTCAAACGGCAGGGAGTACAGGTCCACCAGCGTGGCGGAGATGCCGGCCTTGTCCAGGATGTCCAGGGCCTTGTTGGCCTCGTGGACCATATAGCCGCTGGCGCACAGCAGGACGTCACGGCCCTCGGCCAGCACTTCAAAGCCGCCAAGGTTGAACGTGGTGTGGTCGGAGTAGATGAACTCGGTGTCGGCACGCAGGGTCCGCATGTAGCAGGCGCCCTCGTACTCGGCCATGGCCATCGTCAGGGCGTACGCGGCGTACGCGTCCGACGGCTGGAGGATGTAGCAGCCGGGGTTGCCGCGGTGGTCACGCATCGTCGAGAAGGAGCGGAACCAGCTGATGTCGGGCAGCGACATCTGGCTGGGGCCGTCGGCCGCCAGCGTGATGCCGGCGTGCGAGCCGATCACCTTGATGTTCGAGCCGCTGTTGATGGCCATCTCGATCTGGTCGTACGCGCGGGTGACGAACTTGGCGAACGTCGAGCAGAAGGGGATCTTGCCCGCAGCCGAGAAGCCGGCGCCCAGGCTGATCATGTTCTGCTCGGCGATCTTGCACTCAAAGAAGCGGTTGGTCAGCGCCGCGTCCTTGCGGAACATCTCGGCGAAGGTGCTGTTGGACACGTCGCAGTCGAGGGCAACGACGTTGTCGTTGGCGTGGCCCAGGGCCCGCAGGGCGATGCCGTAGGCGCGGCGGGTGGCCATCTTGCCGCTCTGCATCGCGGTGCCCAAGTCGTACTTCTTGGCAACCTCGCTCAGCGTCGGGGTCGCGTCGTTGCGGGCCTCACGCGGCTTGTACTCAGCCGGGGGCTGGATCTCAAAGCTGTCGGCGCTGACCAGAGCGCTGGTCAGCTCCACGCGGCGCTGGTCAAGCTCGCTCAGGGCCTTGACCATCTGATCGCCGGTTGCCGGCTTGCCGTGCCAGGCTGCGCCGTGCATCACGGTCGTGCCCCAGCCCTTGACCGTCTTGGCCACGATGGCCATCGGCGTGCCGGGGGTGCCCGAGGTCTTGACGAACTCGTCAACCGCGGCCTTGATGGCCTTGGGGTCGTGGCCGTCGATCTCGCGGACGGTGAAGTTCGCCGCAGCCAGCTTGGCCGCCAGCGTCTTGGCCGACTGCTGGCCGCTCACGCGGTCCGCCTGGCCGTACTCGTTGCAGTTGAAGATCGTCAGCACGTTGTTGAGCTTGCGCTCCGCAACGTAGTCCAAGGCCTCAGCGATCTGACCCTCGCGGCTCTCGCCGTCGCCGATGATGCAGTAGATCCGCTTGTCCAGCCCATCGAGACGGGCGGCCTCGGCCAGACCCGCCGCGGCGGAGAGACCCTGACCAAGCGACCCGGTGGCCGTATCAAAGAAGGGGAAGCCTTCCATCGGGTTGGGGTGGCCGTCGAGCTCGCTGTTCGCCTCGCGCAGCTTCTTGACGTCGTCGCCCGTCAGCTCGCGCATCTTCTCGGGGTCCTTGCCCACCTTCACGCCCAGCTTGATGCACGCCGCGTACACGATCGGCACCGCGTGACCTTCCGAGAGCACCAGACGGTCGGCCGTCGGGTACGACGGATAGTCCGGGCTCCAGCGCATCGTGGAGAACATCAGCACCGTGATGATGTGGCCCAGCGACAGGGCAGTGCTGGGGTGGCCGCTTCCGGAGGCGGCACACATCTCGATCGCCATGCGGTCAAGCTCGATTGCCTGGTGGTGGACTGCTGCTTCAAAGGACATGGGCGACCTTTCCTTGCTGATGAGGTCAACCGGGGCACGGATGCACCGGTCGCCGGGGGGACGGACGGGGCAGATGCATCGGCCGGAACGGCCGCTGCACGCCAAAGACGGACCAAAAACATCGCCGCAGGAGGGGTGAACCTCCCGTGACGAAGTCAGGGGCCCATAATAGTGGGAGGTGGCCGAAAGGGCGAGCGTCTCGCCTGCAAAGTGCGTTCCGAAGACAATATAAGTGATCCGTTCGGTGTGGTCTTCTGTTGGCACACCGGGGGCCACCTGTAGATTCTTGCGCGTTGGCTCACTCGCGATACTTGTTATGGCAGCGGTCGCAGCCCGTTGCCAGCAATGTAAACGCTTGTTTGATTTCCTCGGCCGGAGCCTTGGCCTTGAGCTTGTCCCTCAGCGTCGCCGCGTGTGCGGCATCCTCCAGCAGCCAAACAAGGAACTCCTCCGGCTTGGCCTTCACCCGAGCGTTGTCTTTCAGTACGGTCAACGCTGCGGCGATCTCCGCAGCGTCAGCTTCGAGCGGCCTGGCTCCCTCGGCGGGCTGCCAGTTGTTCTTGGCGGCCGCCTCCAAGCGGGCAAACGCGTAGTCAATGTCCTGCATTGTGGAGATCAGCCCTGGCGGTTTTGGTGCCCCATCACGGGTTGGTGCCCCGGCTGAACTAGGGGGTTGCCCAGTCACAGGCACGGCCGCGGGTTCCGCCCATGCCCGTACTCCAAACTCATGGACCAGCCTTCCACCTTCATGGGCGGCGTTGGCCAGCAGCAAAGACGTGCCAGCCCACGCCGCCAGTGTGCCGCCGGCGATGTAGCTTAGTTGCTTGCGGGCCATGGGCTCCTTGCTTCGCCAGACGACCAGGGTGCATATGGCCATCAGCCCGGTGAGGCCGAACACGGCGTTTCGGGCCTTCTTTGCCAGTGAGGCGTGCTGATCCAGCACCGGGGCTGCGGCAGGCACCGCCTCGGCGTAGTGCTCGGCGGCTTCCCCAGATTCCACGGCTACCGCCGCAGACACTGCGCCCATAGCCACCAGCAAGGTGGCTGCAAGCAGGAGTGGTCGGGCGTAGCGGTTGAGCGCAACCGCCAGCAGGACGAACACGGGGGCAACCAGTACAAGCGCGATCGGAAAGTGCACCACGAGCGGATGCAGCCGGTCAAACGGCGGGATCGGCGGCACCAGGGATGCCAGCGGTACAACGAATGCGCTGTTTGAAATGATGGAGAGCATGGGCAAGATGGGTTATGACTGCAGCGTCAAGGGTGGGCACGAACCGGTCGAGTGTATTGGCCGCCCGGAACGACCGATGTTCCGTTTCGCTCGGCCAAGGACGCCGGATGGATGGAACGCTGGCCCCGCGGTGGCGTTGCACAGATGCCGTGCCGGTGGCCTGACTCGGGTGTCAGGGGGGCATCCGCGTGCGGGGCCGCCGGTCGGACAGGTTGCAATCCAAGGCGTACGGGGTGACATCAAGCCCGGCGGCCACTGCGGCTATGGTTCGACGCTCGGGTTGTTCGGGCGTCAGCCCGGAACCGCCAGAAACGGTGCATTCCGCGGGGCATTCCAGTTTCCACACGTTCTCAAAAGTCTGATCGTTCGTCGCAGCCTGGCACCATGCCGGCGGTGGTCGGTGCTGTCATTGTGATGGCTGCTGTTTGCATTGGTGCCGCGGCGATCGGGGGCACGGCGACGAGTAGCGGGCTCTCGGAGTGGTACAGCACGATCCGCAAGCCCTCGTGGACGCCGCCGGGCTGGTTGATTGGCCAGGTCT
>CAILKP010000068.1 GCA_903834785.1 uncultured bacterium | reverse complement strand
GCTGACGCGAGCGCTGTACGCCCAGGGCGACACGCTGACGCCGATGCGCGTCTCCATCGCGATGATGGCCTTTAACCTGGTGGCCAACTGCCTGCTGATCTGGCCGCTGCGGGAGGCGGGGCTGGCGTTTGCCACGAGCATCTCCGCCACGCTGCAGTGCGTGGTGCTGGCCCGGATTGTGCACAACCGGATGCATGTAGCGGCGGCGGAAGCAGTGTTTGGCCAGGAAGTGGCGCGGGGCGTGCTGCGGGTGATGCTTGCCGCGGCGATGATGGGAGCGGCGGTGGCTGCTTTGTACTGGCTGTGGCCGCGGCCGGAAACCTGGCTGGGCCGCGCGGCACGGCTGGGTGTGGCAACGGGCGTGGGCGGATTGGGCTACCTGGCCTGTGCCGTGCTGCTGCGGCTGCCGGAACTGAAGTGGATGCTGCAGCGACCCGCACGGGGTGGCAAGGACATGCAGGCAGCGGCGGCGGGCGGGGCGGAGATTGCTTGACGCAAATGGTCAAATTGGGAGATAGTCAAGTGGTCAAATGAAAGCGGGCCCCCGTGTGGGGGAGGATGGTCGCTCGAGAGGGGTTGGCGTGGCGTAGGTTGCGGCCTGGAGATCGTGTGATGCGACGGCCTGGAGGAGGGTGGCCAGGCGGGTCTGGAGCGGTGGGGCGTGTGCCCTCGCCCGCCGCGGGTTTTGGACAGGTGCGGGGAACAGTCCCCGGTTCACGTGCCGCCGGTCGGATGCGGCTCTCTGCTGTTGTCTCTCGTCCACCCTCCCCCTGGTGGGGGGGACACCGTCAACGTCACTGCAGGCAGGGCCATGAACGGCACTGTGCCGGCCATGCGTGGCTCGTCTCGCGATGCAGTCTCAACGGTGAGAACTGCTCACTGTGCATTCGCCGCTGAAGGGTGGCCGCGGGCACCTGGCCGTTAGTCGGACTGATGGTGAAACCCAAGTTACGGGAATTGTCCTCGTTGACCCGCTCTGAGCAACGCGCGATAGTGAAGGGTTGATGGCGCTGCAGTCGCCGAAATGAGTTCACTCCAAGTGTCTGGATCGGCGGCGACTGGTGCAAGGCGGCGTGCGGTTGCACGGTGCCTGCGCAGGTTCGAGCGTGCCGACGATACGGGAGACAACTATGCACCGCGAATTTGATCATCGTCCACTGTCGCATCTCGTTGACGGCGGGGTTTCGGTGGTTCACAGCGGGCCGGTGATGGTCCGGCGTTCTCGGTGGCGGGTCCGCCGGGGCGAGTCAGGGCAGGCCACGCGCGCCAGCGGTGGATCACAACGCCGATTCCGCGGGCTTGCGATGCTCGCGACGACCGTGCTGATGGGGCTCGGTGCTGTCTCGATGGCCCGCGCTCAGTGGACTGCGACCAATCTCCATCCTGCGGGTGCTTCGTCTTCGGAGGCCTATGCCGCCAGCGGTGCGCAACAGGCGGGCATGGCCTGGGTGGGCGGGGTTGGTCGCGCCAGTCTGTGGAGCAGGACGGCCGCATCCTGGGTGGATCTTCACCCTGCGGGAGCGACGTACTCGGAGGCCAATGCCGTCAGCGGCGGCCAGCAGGGCGGATCCGCGACGGTGGCGGGCGTGGCCCGGGCCAGTCTGTGGAGCGGGACCGCGGGGTCCCGGGTCGACCTCCACCCCGCGGCGGCGACTCGCTCGGAGGTCACGAGCATCGGCGGCGGGCAGCAGGTGGGCTATGCCGAGATCGGCGGCGCATTGCACGCCGGGTTCTGGAGTGGAACGGCGGGGTCGTGGGTTGACCTGCACCCCTCCGGCGCGACGTACTCGATTGCGTATGCCATGAGCGGCGGGCGGCAGGTGGGGTACATTGAAACGGGCGGATCGGGCGGATACCGAGCCAGCATCTGGAGCGGGACCGCGACCTCACGCGTTGACCTGCAGCCCGCGGGGGCGACGCAGTCGATCGCCTACGCGGCCAGTGGCGGGCGGCAGGCGGGCTACGCCGCGGTCGGGGGCACTGTTCGTGCCGGCGTGTGGAGCGGGACGGCGGCCTCGTGGGTTGATCTTCATCCCGCAGGGGCGACGTTCTCGATGGCTTACGCGATCAGCGGCGGGCAGCAGGCAGGATTCGCCCTCGTCGGCGGCACGCAGCACGCGTCCCTGTGGACCGGAACGGCCGCTTCGTGGGTCGACCTCCACGCTCTGCTGCCGTCGGGGTTCTCAGAGTCTTACGCCGAGGCAATCTCCAGCGACGGCATCAGCACGTACATCACCGGGTTGGGTTACAACGGCTCGACGGGTCGCTACGAGGCCTTGCTGTGGACGGGCCCGGCGCTGGGGCAGTGGACTGTAACCAATATTCATCCCGCAGCGGCAACCGAGTCGTACGCCTATGCCTCCAGCGGTGGGCAGCAGGCCGGCTATTGCCTGGTCGCAGGCGTCTATGGCGCAAGCCTCTGGACCAGGACGGCGGCGTCATGGGTTGATCTCAACCCGCTGGGTGCGCCCGGCTCCATCGCGCTGGCCACCGGCTGCGGACAGCAGGCGGGCTACATCAACGGGAGCAACGGCAATCACGCCAGCGTCTGGAGCGGGACAGCGGGCTCATGGATCGATCTCAATCCGCCGGGGGCGATCGAGTCGTACGCCTACGCCACCGGTGGCGGGCAGCAGGTGGGGATGGCCTGGGTGGCGGGTGTCCTCCGTGCCAGTTTGTGGAACGGGACCGCATCATCGTGGATCGACCTCAACCCGCCAGGGGCGACGGAATCCTACGCGTTTGCCGTCAGCGGCGGACAGCAGGCGGGATACGCCAGGGTGGCGGGCGTGAGTCGTGCCGCGGTGTGGAGCGGGACGGCGGCCTCGTGGGTTGACCTTCACCCGGCCGGCTCAACACAGTCGCAGGTCCGGGCTGTCAGCGGCGGGCAGCAGGCCGGCTTCGCAGATGTGGGCGGCGTCCGCCGCGCCACCGTGTGGTCCGGGACGGCGGCCTCGAGGGTGGACCTCCACCCGGCAGGCGCGACACAGTCGGTTGCCTACGCCGTCAGCGGCGGTCGGCAGGCGGGGTACGCCATTGTGGGCGGAGTGAGTCGCGCGAGCTTCTGGAACGGGTCGACGGCTTCGTGGGTGGACCTCAGCACGTTCCTGCCGGCAGAGTTCTCAAGTTCCGTCGCCCAGGGAATCTCGAGTGATGGAGCCAGAATCTATATCTCCGGCTATGGCTTCAACAACGCCACCAATCGCTCCGAAGCACTGATCTGGTCGCGGCCGGTCCCGGAGCAGTGGACGGTGACCAACCTCAATCCGGCCGGGGCGACGAGTTCGCAGGCCCGCGCCGCCAGCGGTGCGAATCAGGCGGGTTACGCCGTGGCGGGCGGAGTGACCCGCGCAAGTCTCTGGAACAGGACGGCAGCTTCGTGGGTGGATCTCCACCCCGCCGGGGCGACCTTCACAAGCTTGTACGCTGTCAGTGGCGGGTGGCAGGCGGGTTATGCCCAGGTGGGCGGCGTGAATCGCGCGAGTCTGTGGAACGGCACCGCGGCTTCACGGGTGGACCTCAGCCCGGCAGGGGCGACCGAGTCCTATGCGTTTGCTCTCAGCGGTGGACAGCAGGCGGGTACAGCTCGAGTCGGCGGAGTCAACCGAGCGAGCCTTTGGAGGGGGACGGCGGCTTCGTGGATAGATCTCAACCCCGCAGGGGCGGTTCAGTCGCAGGCCCGCGCGGCCAGCGGCGAGCAGCAGGCGGGCTATGCCCAGGTGGGCAACGCGTTCCACGCGAGCCTTTGGACCGGAACGGCCGGTTCATGGGTTGATCTTCATCCTGCAGCGTCGACCAGTTCGGCCGCTGTGGCCACCGGCACCGGGCGCCAGGCGGGATACGCCTTTGTTGGCGGGGCGCAGCACGCCAGTCTCTGGAGCGGGACCGCGGGTTCGTGGGTTGACCTCAACCCCGCTGGATCGACGCAGTCGGTGACCAATGCCGTCGGTGGCGGGGAACAGGTGGGGTACGCGACGGTGGGCGGCGTGAACCGGGCCGGTCTGTGGGGTGGGTCGGCGGCTTCCTGGACAGACCTGGGAGCATTCCTGCCGGTGGGGTTCTCAAGTTCCACCGCGATGGGAATCTCGAGCGACTGTGACAGCACGTTCATCTCCGGGTACGGCTTCAACACCGTCACGAATCGCGATGAGGCACTGCTGTGGACGCGGGATTGCTCCACCCCGTCTCTCACCTCTCTGCCCGGCTCCGAGGTGGTGTGCCCGGGGGCCTCGGTGGAGTTTGCCGTAGGAGTGACAGGTACCGTGCCGATGAGCTACCAGTGGCGAAAGGGAGCCGTCGCGATCAACTCAGGTGTCGGGGGTAACCCGTCCGCGGCGACGGACAGACTGCTCTTGACAGGCGTGCAGGCTGCCGATGTCGGTACGTATGACTGCGTTGTCAGCAATGCCTGTGGCGGCGTGACGAGCGGCACCGCAACGCTCGCTCTCGCGGTGAAGTGCTCGATCGCGGACATCGTCGGCACGGACAGTTCATCCCCCGGTGGTCCGATCGTCTGCGGTGATTCCACTGTCGATGGCAGCGACTTCATCGCCTTCATCAACAGCTTCTCCATTGGTGATGCCAGCATCGATCCGCTGGCGGATGTAGCCGGCGGAGGCGAATACGCCGACCTGCCCGACGGCACCATTGACGGCAACGATTTCATCGCCTTCATCAACGCCTTCGCCATCGGTTGCTGAGTCAGCGGCGACCTGCGAACGAAGCCAGATCCACAGCGGCTCCTCACCTTGAGGAGCCGCTGTGCTTTGTTGGCCCTTCGGCAGGGGTGCTTCACATGCCCGTCGCCGGGTTTGGACGGGGAGCGGGAACAGTGCCAGGTTCGCCTGCCACCGGTTCGGTGGCCGTCCGGACCCGCCGCCCCTCCCACCCCTCCCACCCCTCCCACCCCTCCCACCCCTCCCGCCCCTCCCGCCCCTCCCGCCCCTCCCGCCCCTTCCCTCTCCCTCCGTTGCCGATCATCCAATGATCCCCGCGGAGCGAACTCACTTCTCTCCCTGCCGCCGGGCCGCCGGGCCCGGGGTTTTGGATATGTAACTGACCTCTGTGCCGTTGTTTCGATTCAGACCGAGCCCGCCCTATGACCACCTCTCCTTCCACCCCCTCCACCCCCTCCGCCAAGCGTTCCAAGCTCAAGCTCGCCCTCATGGTGCTGGCCGGCGGCACCGTTGCGTTGGGCCTGGGCGTCGCCCTGCTGGGCCCTGCCATCGCCTCCTCATTCGCACCCGGCATCATCAACTCCGCCGCGGCAGGCAAGATCCGCGGGACGCTGACAGTCTCGGACGTGTCGCTGAGCTGGACGGGGCCGATCACCATCGGCAAGATCGAACTCAAGGACCCGGCGGGCGTGACGGTGGCGATGCTGAGTGCCGAGAGCTCGATGGGCATTCTTAAGGCCCTGGGCGGGATTGGCGATGTGGGGACGCTGAAGCTGGGCGGCAAGGTGGATGTGGTGTCGACGGCGATGGCCGATGGCACGAAGCAGATCAACCTGCTGGAGGCGGTGGCGGGGACGGGGCCGGCGGGTGGTGCTGGAAGCACGAGCGGGGCGGGAGGGGCAGGAGCGGCGGCGCAGCCGGTGAAGTTGCCGCCGCAGCTTGCGGGCACGGTGGAGATCACGGGGCTGGACATCACCTACAGCGAGAAGCCGGCGGGTGGGGGCGCGAACGCGGCTGCTGGCACCGCGGTGCGGCAGGCGAGCGTGGACAAGCTCAAGGGTGCGATCAAGTTTGCCGCGGCGGGGCCCAAGGGCGGCTCGGCGAGTGTGGAACTGGATGGCGGGCTGACTAGCGCGGGGGCGGCGGGACCTGGCACGCTGAAGGTGCGCAGCCTGGTGGAGAACATCACCCAGCCCGACGGCACACTGACGGCGGGTAAGGCGCGGACGCAGACGCAGGTGGACTTGGCCGGGCTGCCGGTGGGGCTGATTGATGCGCTGGCGGGGCAGAATGGGCTGCTGACCGGCGCCATCGGCCCCGCGCTCACGCTCAAGGCGAGCGTGGATGGCGACTTGAGCTCGGCGACGGCGACGATTGATGCCTCCGGCAGCAACATGACTGCCGCCGGCGCGGTAAAGCTGACGCCGGGGCACCTGATGCTCGACAAGCCACTGTCGGTGGCGATCCGCGATACCTCGTTTGCAGCGCAGCTGCCGGCGGGGCGGCGGGCGATGGAGCAGGCGAAGCTGACGGTGAGCACGTATCCCTCGGTGACGCTGACGGTCTCAAAGCTGGATGTGCCGACTGACGCGACGGCGGACCTCTCCGCCGGTGTGGTGGACATTGCCCTGGCCACGACGCCGATTGCCGGCACGGTGAGCACGGGTGGTGCCAAGCCCAGCGCGTTCAACGTTGCACCGCTGATGCTGGCGGTGACCTCGACCAGGCTGGCTGATGGCGTGAGCCTCCGCGGTGGCACGCGGGCGACGCTGGATGGCACGGATGCAGGCACGCTGGAGGTGACGGGCAAGGTGGCAGGGCTGCTGGACCCTGCGGGCAAGCTGCGCAGCGGCGGGCCGGAGCTAGCCGAGGCGGCGGTGAACCTGCAGGGCGTTTCGACCGCGCTGCTGCAGCCGGTGCTTGCCGCGGTAGATGTGCCGGTGAAGCTGAGTGAGGACATCGGCCCGACGATTCGCCTGAGCGCGACGGCGGCGGTGAGCGGGACCGGCACGGCGCAGAAGATCGCGGCGGATGTGCGGGTGGAAAGCGCGAACGTGACGCTGGCCGCACCGCTGAACGTGGAGAACCAGGTGGTGACCGGCCGCGGGCCGATCAACCTGACGGTGGCCAAGCTGGGGCCCGCGGCAGCGCGGGCACTGGAGAAGTACGCCAAGGACTCGGGCATCAGCACGGCGGGGAGCGGGCAACTGGCGGTGAACATTACTGACTTGCGGGTGCCGATGGGCGGGGCGGGAGCGGCGGCCAAGAGTGGCAGTGGGGCCAGCGGCGCGGGCATGTCGGGGCGGATGACCGCGATGCTGAGTGACCTGACCGTGTCGATGCCGGTCGCGGATGCGGCGGCTGCTGCTGGGGCAGTTGTTGCAGCGGGAGCGGCTGGCGCAGCTGGTGCGGCGGAGCGGATGGAAGTGCGGATTGACTCGCTGCAGCTTGCTGCGGGGATTGCTCCGGGCACCGGGGCGATTGTGGGCACGGCCATTGCGCTGCCGCGGGTGGAGATCACCGGACGCTTCTCGCACGTGCAGGGCGGCAAGAGCCAGGCGTTTGCACTCAGCGGTGACATCGCCGCGCCGGTGCCGGAGAAGGCGCTGGTGCTGCCATCGCTCGGTCAGTCACGCTTTGCCGGGCAGCTGGCGCTGACGGATGTGCCCGCCGACCTGGTGCGGCAGCTGGCCAAGCAGGACCCCAAGGCGCGGCAGCTGGTTTCCTCGCTGCTTGGTGAGCGGTTTAACGTGACGGTGGGCCTGCCCTCCAGCGCGGCCGAGCAGGCTGTGACTGTGAAGCTGACCGGCAGCGGGCCGACGACGGCGGATGTGAAGGCGACGCTGACACCCGAGATAATCAAGCTGGATCAGCTCACACTGGCAACCAGCGTGACCGAGGCGGTGCTCCGCGGCGGGCTGACGATGGCCGGCGCCAGCGAGGCGGACCTGGCCGGTGCGCGGCTGAGCGGGCCGGCGGCGATCCGGCTGAACGTGGACCCGTTTGTGCTGCCGCTGATGAAGGCGGGTGGTGCTGGCGGGACGGGTGCAGTCACGCTCTCGCCGGACTTTGCGGCGGCCAAGAGCATGGTCAAGGCCTCGCTCTCGATCGCGGATGTGAGCATCTCGGGTGCGAAGGTGGGTGATCAGGTCATCAGCGGCGGGCTGAAGGATGTTGCCGCGGGCGTGCAGATTCCGCTGCGGGCGCTCGGCGGCACCGCCACGGCGGGTGCGGACACGGCGTTTGGCTCGCTGTCGGCGACGATCATCCGCGATAACGCAACCGTGGCGAGCCTGGCCGGCGAGGCCAAATTCCTGCCCGATGGATCGTCGGTCGACGGCTCGCTGTCGCTGCGAGACATTGACGGCAAGCAGGCCGATGCATTCCTGGGTAAGTCGGGAATGGTGACGGGCGCGGTCGGTGACACCGGAACGGTGACGGTGCGTGCCGCACGCGCAACCAAGACCGACCCGCTGGCGGTGACGCTGGCCGCAGTGACGCCGCGGCTGAAGGCCGAGGACATCGCGGTGAAGGTGGACCAGACGGCGGGGACGATTGAGCTGGTGGCCCCCAAGCCCATTACCTGGGCCGCCGATGGCGCTTGGCTGAGCCGCAACGTACTAACGCCCAATCCGGCAGCGGCGGGCAGCAAGGCCGCCGCACCGCAGGCCGCGACAATGAGCATCACGGGCTCGCCGAACCTGACACTGAACCTGCGCACGCTGAAGCTGGCGATGCCCAAGGCCGAGACCGCACCGGGCAAGGGTGACGCGACAGGCTTGCTCAAGCCGGGCGTGTTTGCACTGGACATTGCCGCGGGGATTGATCGGCTTGCATCCGAGATCAAGCAGCCGGGCGCCGCGGCGGCGGACAAGCTGGATCTGTCGGGCATCAGCGTGGCACTGGCGCGCGAGGGCACGACGGGTATCAAGCTGACCAGCACGATCAAGTCGCTGATCAGTGCGCCCGCAGCGCAGGCCGGGGCGGCGGCACAGGCGCCGCAAACGATCAGCGACATCTCGCTGGCCGGCACGGCGGTGAACCTGGCCGATGCGGCAGGGAACATCAAGCCCGAGGGTGCGAAGTTCAACCTGACGTTCCTGGACAAGGCGGTGCCGACCTCGTTCCTGGCGGTGCTGGGCGTGGACTCGGTCTCGAATCTTGAGAACCTGCTGGGCAAGTCGATCAACCTGTTCGCCGATGTGCGGGAGTTCTCCACGGCGAAGCCGGCCGCGGCGGGGGCCGCTGCCGCAGGCGGGGCGGCAGCGACGCCGGGCACGGTCGAGGCGCGGCTGCGCTCCGACCGGGTGGGCCTGCTGGCCAAGGCAAAGGTGGAGAACAGCACGCTGGTGTTCTCGGCAAGTGACCCTCTGATTCTGCGGCTGTCGGAGTTCACGGTGCTCAATGAGTCGCAGCTGGGCAAGACGCTGCCGCTGTTCGGCACGCTGAAGAAGCCCGCACCGGTGATGGCGGCGGGCCAGACGCGGCCGGCGCAGGTGGAACTGGCCGTGCCCAAGGCCGGTGAGGTGACCAGCGACTCGGTGGTGTACTCACCGAACCTGCGCGTGCCGCTGGATGGTGACATGTCGCGGCTGAACGGCGATGTGAACATCGACCTGGGCGTGGTGCAAGTCGGCTTCGCGGGCTTCTTCGCCAACGCGCTGTCGGCCAACGCGCGGCAGCTGGGGATGACCGAGGGTGCGACGGCCTCGCCAGCGCCGCGGTTCAAGCCGTTTGCGATCCGCTTTACCAACGGTGTGGGCCGGTACGAAGGGTGCGAGATTCCGGTAGTCATCGGCGGGGCCTCGGGCACGCCGCCGGTGATCAAGCTGGAAGGGCAGGTGGACCTGGTGCGGCAGACGGTGGACATGCTTGTTGAGCTGCCCGGCACGCTGGCCAGCGAATCACTCTTTGCCGAGGCCACCAGCACGCTGCGCGGCGTGAACTCGCTGATCGGCGGCGGGCTGGACAAGATCCTGCGTGAGGTGAACAAGGCGGGGACGGGGACGGTGTCACCGATCCTCAGCGAGATCATCGTGCCGATCCGCATCACCGGCCCGCTGAGTGCGCCCAAGACCTCGGTGGATGCCGAGCGGTTCGGCAAGCGAGCGCTGGAGTTTGTGCCGCGGATTCTGGGCAACACGGCCGGTGGGCTGGGTGGCGCGGGGGCCGACATTCTCGGCGGCCTCGGCGGGCTGCTGGGCGGCGACAAGAACAAGCCGGCGCCTGCACCTGCGCCCGCGCCGGCACCAAAGAATGCCCCGGCACCGGCTCCGGCTCCGAAGAACACACCCGCACCGGCGCCCGCACTGCCGGCGCAGCCGAAGAACAACGCCCCGGCGGCGACACCCGCACCGACGCCAATGCCGACGCCGGGAACTGGGCCGGCACCGGCGACCAAGCCAGCACCTGCGCCAACGCTGCCGCCCAAGACCGGCACGCCAGCAGCACCACCGGCGACGACGCCAGCTCCAGCACCGGCACCCAAGACCAGCGCACCCTCGCCCGCTCCCGCTCCCGCAACCACACCCGCGCCCGCTCCGGCACCGGCTCCGGCGAGCGGGCCGACCACCGCACCCAAGCCCGCCGCACCTGCTGGCCCGGCACCGACCACGCCAGCGACGGGCACGCCGGCTGCGCCAGCACCAGTGCTGCCACCGAAGCAGCCCGCGGGGACGAACCCGGCCCCGAAGCCGGCGACGCCTGCACCAGCGCCCGCACCGACGCCGACGCCAGCGCCTCAGCCTGCACCTGGCACCTCGCCCAGTCCGACGCCGGCGCCGGGCACCACGCCCGCACCGAACCCCTCCCCCTCCCCCACTCCCGCACCCGAACCCCAGCCCCAGCCCCAGCCGCCGAGGTGAGCCGGGCGTCATGGGCAGCGGAGCGAGCACGGGCGGGTGGGAGCGCATCCGTCGCAGGTGGCCCGAAACCCCCGCGCCGTTTCACCGAATGAGTTGTGGAGCTGGCACGCCGCCAGCGCATCGTGGAGCCCGCCATGTCCAGCTTTGACTCATCATCGTCCGGTCCGCCGCCTGCCGAGCCGTCGTTTCCCTCCGGGGAAGTGGTTCTCAACGGCACCCGCGAGTGGGAGCGGACGTACTCGCTGTTTGTGCACCTGTCGGCGCTGAGCCACTTCTTGATTCCGGTTCCGGTCGTTGTCGCGCTGGTACTATGGCTGATCAAGCGGGACCAGTCCAGCTTCATCGACAAGTCGGGCAAGTCCGCGCTGAACTTTCAGATCTCGGTGTGGATCTACGGCCTCGCCGGAGGCGTGCTTGCTCTGGTCGTCGGCTTCCTGACGTGCGGGCTCGGCTGGCTGCTGGTGATCCCGGTCGGCATCGCGTTCTTTGTCGCGTGCCTGGTGTTCCCGATTCTCGCTGCGCTGGCCGCCAATCGCGGCGAGTTGTACCGGTATCCGCTGGTGATCTCGTTTTTCTCGATCTGAGTGTGATGGCGACGGACCCGACTCGCTTCTCAGCGTGGTGGCTCGCCTGCCGCGAAGCCGCTACTTGCCGATGCAAAACGTCGCAAAGATCCGCCCGATGATCTCGTCGCGGTGTACCTTGCCGGTCAGCTCGCCGAGGGCGTCGAGCGCGGCACGCAGACTGGCGGCGGCGAACTCGTCGGGCCTGATGCCGTCGTGGCCTTTACCGCGGCTGCGGCTGGCGTGCAGCAGCCCGCGGAGGGTGTCGAGAGATTCAAGGACCGCCTCCTGATGGCGCGGCAGCAGGCCGTCACCATGGCCGGTGGCCCGCCACGTTGCATCGAGCAGCGCCGCACGCAGCGGCTCGATACCGAAGCCGTCGAGGCCGCAGACAGGCAGTTCGCCCGCCGCCGCATGGTCATGGCCGCTGCCTAGCAGGCCAGCCTGATCGGCCTTGGTCATGATGCCAAGCACGATGGTGCCGTGCTGGCGCAGTTGTTCGGCCAGTGATGCAAGTTGCGGCGACGGCACGGCTCCACACGCCCGCACCAGCAGCAGGACATCCGCCGTCTGCACGGCATCACGAGCGGCCTCGGCGGCCTCCGGCCCGGCGAAATCGCCGACCATGTCGCCGGCAGTTCCCCCAACCGCCGCACGCTCATCCATCAGCCCCGCAACATCCACCAGTTCCGCGCTCACGCGTCGCCCGCCCGCGCCGGTCAGTTCCAGCGGCTCGGCGATCACATCCCGCGTGGTACCGGCGATGTCCGAGACGATGCTGCGCTGACGGCCCAGCAGGCGGTTAAACAGCGTGCTCTTGCCGGCGTTGGGCTCACCCAGGAGCACCACGCGCACGCAGCTGGCGTATCGCGCGGTGCTGCCGATGCGCCCGCCACCGATGCCGACACGCTCGCACATCTGCATCTCGAGCTCGGCCACGCGGGCTCGCAGCGCCTCGGGCGCGATCGCCACCACGTCGTCCTGATCCGCAAAGTCGATACCGGCCTCAACCAGGGCCAGCAGCGTGGCCAGCTCCTCGGCCCAACGGGCAAACTCGGTGCCCGCGCGGCCGTCCATCACGCGTCGTGCCGCCCGAAGCTGCGTCTGCGACTGGGCGGCGATGACGGCGGCGATGGACTCGGCTTCCTGGAGTGTCATCTTTCCAGCCAGGTACGCGCGGGCGGCGAACTCACCGGGGCCCGCTGCACGCACACCAGGCGCGGCCAGCACTACTGCCATGACGCGCGAGAGCAGGTGCGGGTTGCCCGGAAGCAGAATCTCCAGCGTGTCCTGACCTGTAAACGTGCGCGGTGCTGGCATGAAAATGGCCCGCACGGAAACCGGCAACCGTCGCGCGGGCTCACCAGCGGCGGGCAGCGCCAGCACGGCATCACCCAGCAGCCGGCCGGGCCGATGCGGCACCGGCGCGGGCCGCTGAACAAAGCAGGATTCCAGCACACTGGCGCACGCGAGCCCGCTGATGCGGATGATGGCGGTGTGGGAGCTTCTGGCACCGCTGGCAACGGCGGCGATTGTTTCCGCCACATCGGTCAGGCTGGTGTACCCCGCGCTCACGGTGCGGCCCGGGCCGCGGCCTGGTCCACCAGGGTGCACAGGGCATCGCCAAAGCGCGCACAGAAGGCCTTCTGATCGCACAAGGGCGAGGCGAGCAGTGTGGCCCGCAGCGTCTGCCGCAGCTGCGTGCGCCGGGCCACATCGGCCGCCAGTTCCGCCGCCTTGGCGGCAAAGGCCTCGGTGCTGTCGACCGCCAGATCGGCAAGACCAACGGCGCTGAGCAGTGAGAGACCGACACGCGAGTTGTGACGGTCACCGATGCGGCTGATCACCGGCACGCCCATGCCCAGCGCCTCGCACGTGGTGGTGGTGCCGTGGTAGGGGAACGGGTCCAGCCCGATGTCAACGCGGTTGTAGATGGCCAGCGCATCGGTGCGCTGGGCAAAGAAGCTCATCGTCTCGATCCGCTCGGGCTCAACACCATGGGCGGCGATCGCGCCGCAGACGCGGTCGGCCACGCGGGGTGAGCTGAAGGCACCGGCCTTGAGCACCAGTCGCGAGCCGGGAACCGCCCGCATCGCCGCGGCCCAGAGTTCCGCCGTGGCGGGGTTGAACTTGGCGATCGCGTTAAATGAGCCGAACGTGACGGTGCCGCCGAGCGCCTCAGACGGACACGGGCCAACGGTCATGCCCAGCAGTTCGTCGTTGGGGGCGTAGCACAGGAAGCACGGATCAAGCCGCACCAGCTGCTCAACGGCCTGCCAGTCGCTGCCGGCAGGATCAGTCAGCGAGTCGACGATGCGGAACTGCACATCGCTCAGGCCGGTGGTGTACGGGTATCCGCAGTACGAACCGATGAGCGGCGCGGGGTTGCGAGCCAGCGACATCAGCGCGTTGCTGCCGGTGTGCCCGCTGAGCTCGATGAGCACATCGATGCGCTTCTCGCGCACGCGGGCGGCGATGTCCTCCATATCCAGGCCGTTGACATCGACCCAGTGGCTCGCATCTTCGCCCAGGCATGAGAACAAATGGCCGGTCACGGCGTCCGCGCTGCCGAGTTGGAAGCAGAACAGCTCGAAGCGGGAACGGTCCAGCCCGGCCAGCAGTGGCGTCAGGAAGAATGCAACGGAGTGGTTCCGCAGGTCGCCGGAAACAAAGCCGACGCGGATGCGACGGCCGGCCGACGGCTCAAGCCGGTGCGTGGGCGGCGGCGGGGGTGATGCACGCTTCATCGCCTCGATCGTCCGCCCGTACGCACGGTGGAACTCGATGACCTGCTCGGTGGGATGCTGGCAACTGTACGTGCTGGCAAAGCACAGATCCCCCAGCACGTTGGGCTCCAGCGGGTTGGCGGCAGCCAGGGCCTCAAAACCAGCCAACCCCTCCTGGCTCAGGCCGGTCTGCAGCATCGCGCTGAAGGCCTGGTGGGCCAGTTCCGGGCGATCCAGCAGGTTGCCGGTCAGCCGCTCGGCCACACGCAGCGCATCGTCGTAGCGATGGACCGAGGTGTAGGCGTACATGAGCACCTGCCGCACCGGGTCGGCCGCGGGGTCGCCGTCCTTGCTGGCCAGGAACTTCTCGCACGCGGCGATGGCCGGCTTGTGGTCGGCAAAGGTGGTCTTGGCCATCGCGTACGCGAAAACCGCCACCGGCTCATCCGGCCCGGCCGCCAGGCAGCGGTCGGCAAAGTGCATGAGCGTCTCGATGGGCCCGGTGCGCATGAGCACCTGAACTACCAGCGAGAGCAGCACGGCGTTGCCTGGCTCGGAAGCGACGGCACGCTGGGCGACCTGCAGCGCCCGCTGCAGCTGGCCGCCGTTCATCAGCGTGGAGACCTGATCGTGGACCTGCCGGATGCGTGGGTTCATGGGAGGTCACCTCGAAACCTGGCAGCCGTCGCGTCACTTGCCGCGGCGGCGGAGTTTCTCCTGCTCCTGACGGATCTTCTCGGCCGCTTCCATCCGCTTCTGCAGGGCCTCCTGCATGCGGGCGAAGAAGCCCTGGCCCGCCGGCTGCTCGGCCAGCTTGCGGCGTGCGGCCGGACCCAGGATCTTCTCCTGCTCCTCGCGCAGCTTCTCTTCTTCCTCAAACTTCTGGCGGATGTGGCGGCTCTCGATGATGCCCAGCGTGCTGTTGGCCACGAAGTACAACGACAGCGCGGCCGGGGCGTTGTACATCATCAGCGGGAACATCACCACCATCATCACCTTCATGATCTTCTGCTGGCTCTCCATCTCCGGGCTCATCGGCGTGGCCGACGGCGGGGTCATGTACTTCTGCTGGAAGTAGAACACAACGCCCAGCAGCAGCGGCAGGAAGTTGATCGCGTCGATGCGGCCCATGAGGGTCGACAGCAGCGGGATCGGGAACGAGAAGCCCAGCGGGATCAGGCGGTCGGGCTCGGCCAGGTCACCCAGGAAGCCCCAGTTGCCGCCGGTGGCAAGCTGGAAAACACCGAAGAACGCGCCCTCGTGGCGGAGCTCGAAGGTGAAGTAGATCATCGCGTACAGCGCGATCCACACCGGCATCTGCAGGAACATGGGCAGGCAGCCCAGGGCCTGGAGGTAGTTGATCTTCTCTTCCTGCATCAGCCGCGCGGTCTCTTCGCGCAATCGCTTGGGGTCGTCGCCGAACTTCTCCTTCAGCGCGGCCTGCTTGGGGGCCAGCTTCTGCATCTGCTTGCCGAAGCGCTGGAGGTTGGTCTGGCTCCACTTCGTCACCGGGTGCAGGATCGTGCGGACCGTCAGCACCAGCACGATCACCGCCAGGGCCCAGTCAAAGAGGATGAAGTCGTGCAGCAGCCCCAGGTACCAGCGGAGCGTGTAGGTCAGCGACTGAAACGTACAAAAGGCGCACGGGCCGCCAAAGGTGTACAGCACCACCGAGTCCATGCCCGCGGCCTCGGCTGCCTTGTCGCCGGCGATGGCGGCCTTGCTCACCGGGCCGGCGTACAGGCCGACAGAGAAATCAGCCGTGCCCCCCGGCGCCACCGTGGTGGCGGCGCCCTGAAGCACCATCAGCAGCGCGGCCTCGCGCGTCATCGCGTGCTCATCGCCCAGCGTCGCGTTGCCGTAGGGGTCAAACTCGCGGGCCAGGGCCACGCGCTCCACCGCCGCGGTGAGCTTGAGCTCCTTGTCGGGCTTGCCATCGGCACGCTTGGGCTGCAGGTCCGGCAGGCTGTACACCGCCGCGGCAAAGTAACGGTTGGCCACGCCCAGCCACGCCAGCTTCTCGCCGCGCTCGGTCGTCTTGATCGTCGGGAACAGCGGCGGCTGCTCAAACCAGCTCAGGCCCAGCGCATCAAGCGGCTTGCCCACCACCGTGTCGTGCGGGATGAAGTCCGTCCCGGCGACAAACTGCCCATCGGGGTTGCTGCTCGGACCGGGAATAGTGCCCAGACGCACGCGGCGGACATCACCGCCGTAGCCAACCTTGGTGGTGGGGATGTCCATCGCCCCGCCCTGACGCCACGCCACCGAGATGGGCTGGTCCGTCAGGTTCTGGGCCTGCTGGAGCACCTTGACCGAATACGTGCCCGGCACCAGCTCGTACGTGCGCGTCAGCTTGAGCACATCGCGGCCCGTGCCGTCGGCCAGAATCGCGATGAACTTGCCGGCGGCTTCCTGACGCCAGACCGGTGCGGCCTCGGTGCCCGTCAGCGGCACGTACGCGCCGTTGACCGTCACGCCCAGCGCACCCATGGGCACCAGCTTGTAGTCGCGGGTGGTGCCGTCGCTCAGCGGGACCGAGCGGGCCAGGGTTGCCTGCAGGACCTCGTTGTTCTTTTCCTTGCTGATCGAGTCAAAGTGCCGCGCCAGCGAGAGCTTGGCAATGCCCGCACCGATGGGGTTGAACTCAACTTGCAGTTCGCTGACCGCCGGGGATGCCGGGGCGGCGTTGCCGCCGCTGGCGGCCTTGTCGGCCGAGAGCAGCGCGCCGAGCTTCTCCGGCGTGTACCCGGGCCAGGTCCGTGCCGCCAGACCGGTGATCGGCGCAATCGCAGCAGCCGGAGCCGCCACCGGGGCCGGCGTGGGCGCAGCGGCAGGCGTCGTCGTCGCAGCAGGTGTGGCAGGCGTGGCCGCCGGGGTCGCCGCGGCGGCGCCATCAGCCGCCGTAGCGGGAGTCACCGCGGCGGGCGCAGCAGGTGCTGCGCCGCTCGGTGCGCTCGGTGCGTTTGGTGCAGCGGGGGTGCCAGCAGGCGCCGCAGCGGGGATCGTCGGCTTGGCGGTCGACGGCGCACTGGCCGTCGACTTGAGCACGGTGAACCCCACCAGGGCCACAAGGCCCGCGAGAACGAACGGGACAACGATTTTCGCGATCGACGAACCTGAGGCCATAAGGGTCCTAGTAAAGCACACTCAACCAACCAATGCCGTGCGGCAGGCCTCGGGACCGCCAAAACCCCTCGCCAGCTGCCAAAAACGCCACCCGACAGGTGTCGCTTTCCCATGAATTCCTACATCTGATGCATACTCACACCAGCCGCACCGCAATCGCGGGGTGGCCCGTGCCCCGGAGCACCCGGTCGGCGGCCTTTGCCGCGGCGGCACGCTCGGCCCCTGATGCCACAAACAGCGTGCTGCCCGACCCGGACACATGGACCGCTTGACCCGTGATCCGGCCGGCCTCGACAGCGATGACCCGCAGTTGCGGGGCCACCCGCATCGCTGGTTCGGCCAGGTCGTTAAACAGCAGCTCGCCAGCAATCGTGCGGCCGAGCAGTGCACTGACTGCCGCGAAGACGCGGTCGGTATCGGGCTCCCTGGGACCCTGCCCACCCGTCGCGGGCAGGCCGGCATCAAACTCCCTGTACACCGCCGGCGTCGGGCAGGCCACGGGCGGGAAGATCAGCACGAGCCAGCCGTGTGTGCGTTCAATCCGCCGGAGTTGCTCGCCGTACCCCTCCACCACGGCCGGACGCGGGGCTATGTCACCTTCGATGCCGACGGGATCAGCAAAGAACGGAACATCACTGCCCAGCAGCGAGCCGACCTCGGTCATCCACTGGCCGGACTCCGCCGCGGGCACGTTGCCCGCCTGCATGGCCGCCCCGTGCAGCAGCCGCAGCACGGCACCGGCATCGACCGAACCGCCGCCAAGCCCGCCGCCAGTGGGGATGCGCTTGCGGACCGTCAGGTGCAGGCCGTGGGTGATGCCCAGCCGCACCGTCGCGGCAACTGCAGCCCGCACGGCAAGGTCCTTCTCCGCCGGCCAGTCGATGGGCGACGGCCGCAGCGCATCAGCCGCCCAGGCAACATCAAGCGTGATGTGCCCCGCCGGCGTCTCCGGCAGCGGCGAGATGGTCACATCGTCGGCCAGATCCACACAGTGAAAGTGCGAGCAGATGGGGTGGTAGCCCTTGGGCGGGCGCGGCCCCCCCACTGCCAGGGTGAGATTGACCTTGGCCTGTGCAGCCACCGAGATGGGCGTGTGGAGCTTCACGAAAGACGATAGCCGTGCGAGAACGGGTACGGCACCACCGGCCGCGAGGTTCAACACCCGACCGCAAACGCGTTAATGAACGCGATGAAGTCCGAACCGTCGATCGTCCCATCGGGCGAGAGGCCGTCATCACCCGCACCGGCCACATCGGCGGCGGGATCCACCGCGGCATCACCGATGCTGAAGCTGTTGATGAACGCGATGAAGTCCGAGCCGTCGACCGTGCCGTCGGGCGGATCGTTCGGGCCGCCCGTACCGCCCGCACCGGCCAGATCGGCCAGGCACCGCGGGCCGGTGGAGGTCGCCGTCAGCCGCAGCAGGCCCTGGCCGGTCGATGCAAGAGTTCCGCTGCCGACGCGGATGAGGTACCGCACTCCGGCGGTGGCCTGGAACGACAGTTCCGCCTGCGGCGTGCCCGCGGCATCGTTGTTGCACGCGATCGGTGTCAGGCCCGCCGGGTTGGTCGGGTCCTGCGGGTCGGCGGTGTACACCGCCAGCACCGTGTCATAGTCAGCCCCGGAGGTAGAGGCCGTCAGCAGCACATCAATCGCCGGGGTGATGCCATACCAGCCGTCGCGGAAGATGCCCGCGGGCGCGCAGGCCGCATCCGGCGCGGGGATTCCCGCCGAGTCAGTCCAGCAATCAGGCGTCAACACGACCGGAAAGACGACATCGATCGGCAGCGCAGTCGACGGCTCATTGCCGCTGATGGCCAGCGGGCTGACAGCAAGGTCAAAGTCGCCCGTCTGCCCGCCGAAGCCTGACACGCGGATGAGATACGTTGCACCACCGGCGGCATCGAACTGCAGGCACGAGAGCCGCGAGAGGTCGCAGTCGTCGTTGCAGGCCATGTACTGGGGGCCGTCAACCGTGAGCTGGTACAGGCCCAGCACGGTGTCAAAGGTGCCGGCACCGGCCCCGAGTGTGCGCACATCCAGCCGCCGCGGACAGGCGGAGGTGATGCTGTACCAGACATCCGGAGCACCGCCGGAGGAACCACACAACTCATCGAACGGCGCATCAAAGCTCGCCGCAGCGGTGCTGCCGCGGGTGCGGCTGGGCGTCTCAGTCGGCAGTGCGATCGCCGCGGCGAAGACATCGTTGATCGGCGGTGGCGGCGCGATGCTCAGCCGAATCGCGGTGCCGGGCAGCGACGCGCCTGCCTTGGTTGCCACACGGATGAAGTACGTCGTGCCGGACTGCGGCACCAGCATCAGCACCGCCTGGAACGAGCCCGCCGCATCGTCATTGCAGGCCAGCGGAGCTGCCGTACCGGAGCACGCCGAGTGAACAGAGATCACCGTGTCGGCCGTGCTGCCCGCCGTCGAGAGCACGACCGCCCCCGCTCCTGCGGGCGCGGTCCAGCGATACCAGACCGAGCGACTGATCGCCACGCACGCTGGCGGTTCGCTGGCGGCCAGCGTGGCATCAGCCAGTGAGCGGGCATCGGCAAAGGGCAGCTCACCGATGACCACCGCACCGGCACAATCGTCGCTGCCGCGGAGCTCGGACAGTGCCGCCGCAGCGCGAGGCAGGCCAAAGCCGTACTGCGTGTCGTAGTCAATCGGACCCAGGTCACGTGCGGTGGCGTACATCGCGGCAACAACCTCACCAGCGGGTGCCCCCGGCCTGCCGCTGACGAGCACCGCCGCCACACCGGCGACCGTGGCCGCCGCGGCAGAGGTGCCCGTGATGCTGGCCGTGTCACCACCGGCGTAGCCCGCCGGCCCGGTGCGATCAGCCGTGAGAATCTGCACACCCGGGGCAACGAAGTCCAGCCCGTCGCCCGTGCTGGAGAAGCCCGCCCGCACACCCGCGGCATCGATCGCGCCCACGGCCACCGTCCCGCTCACGCTCGCGGGGTAATCAATGCTCACCCCGCCCGTATTGCCGGCCGAGCAGATGTTGATCGTGCCAGCCAGATAGCTCACCAGGTAGCGGTCCTCCAGCGTGCGGCTGGGCACACCGAGTGCAAACGCGCTGAGCGTCACGCGGTCGCCCTGCGAGCGGCTCCAGGCCAATGCGCTGGTGAGCCACGCCGTCTGACCGGTGAAGGTACCGCTGCCGCACGGCACGCCCGCCTGGCTGCCCCACCGCAGCGAGCGTGCGCGGGCACCGGGCGCCACACCCGCCGTGTCGCGGTTGTTGTTCCACGTCGCGGCGATGATGCCCGCCGTGGCGGTGGCGTGAATCTCACAGTCGCTCTGTGCAGCACCGGAGCCAAAGCCGGTCGATGAACCATCGGTAAAGTCGCGCCCGGCGACCTGATTGATGTCCGGATGGCCAGCCTGAATGCCCGAGTCACTGACGGCGACGGTGATGCCGGTGCCAGTCGCGGTGTCCCATGCTGCTGGCGTGTCCAGATCAACCCCCACCACAGCACCCGGCAACTGGCCGGTGTTGCGGTGGTGCCACTGCGCGGCAAACAGCGGGTCGCTCGGAGTCACCGACTGCCGCACCAACTGGTGAAAATCCGGCTCAGCCGAGACAACACCAAGTTCGCCAAGGCCAGCCAGCGTGTTGGCCGCTCGCAGCACATCAAAGCCCGAACTCGCCCGCACCGCCAGCCGCGACGTGCCCGGCAGCCCGGCAAACTCATCATCAATCACGGTGCAACTGACGGGGCTGAGCATCGCCGCCGCGGCTCCGCTGGCAAGCACAGAACCATCAACCCCGACGAGCATCTCCTGTGACGGGAAGCACCACAGCTCCGGCTGCAGCGGCGTGCGGAAAACCGGCGAAGCAAACGCGACGTCGCCATCGGCCGTCAGCGTGTCGATGGCCGCCGCCACCGAGGACAAGTCCGCCATCGGTCCAGCCAGCATCAGCAGCACATAACCCGCGGCCAGCGGCTGAGCATCGGCCACCTTCAGGCCGGCGACGGCTGCGGCGGCCGCCGCTCGCGCGGCCGCGGCATCGTCCGCTCCACCAAGCACTCGGACGGCCAGCAGATCCAGCCGCGGCTGCAGCACCACACGCGTCCCGCGATAGGTGTAAAACGCGGCCGAACCGTCGGAGGCGACGCCAGCGGCATCCGCGCGCCCGGCGAGCTGCGACAGCACCAGTGCCCCATCACGCTTGGCCGCCGCACTGGCACTTGGCCCAACGTCCGCACGCCCCAACGCTGCCACGTCACCCGCTCCCGCAGGTACCGCGGCGGCGGAACCAGCCGAGAGCAGCATCGCCGCCACCCCCGCAACGGCGACAGGGAACGAACGTCTCAAGCTGGAACTTCCGGACGATGGCATGGCAGTCAGGCAGGACGATGCAGGAACACTGGAGGAAGGATCTGCAGTTGCTACAGCTCAATAGTGTGCCAGCGAAACCGGGCGGAGCATGCCAAGAGCATGAAGTTGGAGCAAGAACGGGCAAGATGAGCGGAAGAAACGGTGGGTTGCTGGACATCAAAGCACTGCCGACAGTGTTATCCGGACGACGCCGTAGCAACCGCAGGCTCGATCAGGCAAAACGAAAGCCGGCCCGGTCGAATGGTTCGACCGGGCCGGCGAGATGGATCCAGTTACGCCGCGCGAGCCGTCAGCGGCTGACGAGGCCAGAGAACACGAACAGAGAACTCAGCAGCCCGCGCTGAAGGCGTTGATGAACGCGATGAAGTCCGACCCGTCGATCGTGCCGTCACCCGGGGGCACGCCGCCGCCATCGACGATGTCGGCGACAGGATCGACCGACGCGTCACCGATGGCAAAGGAGTTGATGAAGAGAATGAAGTCGCTGCCGTCGACGGTGCCGTCACCGTTGACATCGGCCAGGCACGGCGGGGCGGTGGGCGTGGCGGTCAGCAGCACCGGGCCGTCACCGAAGGAGTTGGTGAAGAAGCCGCCAGCACGGATGTAGTACGTCGTCCCTGCCGCGGCAAGGAAGTCGATGCGTGACTGCAGGCCGATGAAGTCGTCGTTGCAGGTGATGGGCGTGGTGCCCTCAGCCGGGCAGCCCGCGTACGCCGCGAGCACGGTGTCGAAGTTCGCACCGAAGGTGTTGACCTCGATGTTGGACTCGACACTGGGGGTGAAGCTGTACCAGCCGTCCTTGTAAATGGTCCCGAAGCCGCAGCCGATGGGCAGATTGATGGCCGAATCCGTCCAGCACGACAGGCGGAGGGGCTCGGGCACGCCGGAGGTCAGCTCGATGGCGAAGTCACACTCGTTGCCGCGGTTGGCACTGGGGACGACAAGCAGATCAAACTGGCCCTGCCTGCCGAGGAAGCCGGCAACGCGGATGTAGTACGTGGTGTTGGCCGTGGCGTCAAAGGTGAGGCACGAGCGAAGCGAGCCAGCCCCCGGGCAGTCATCGTTGCAGGCGATGGACTCGAGCGCACCGGGCGTACCGGTGAACACACCCAGCACGGTGTCGTAGAAGCCCGGAACCCCATCGAGCGTGGAGATGGTGTAACGCAAGTCGCAGGCCGGGGCGGTAAAGGTGTACCACACGTCACCCGAACTGCCCGAGCCGCCGCAGAGGAACCCGCCCAACGCCTCGAAGGTGGACCCCACCGTGATGCCGCGGGTTGTCGATGCAGCGGCACCGTTGATCGGGAACGCTCCGGCCTGAGCGTCATTGTCCGGCGCACGCACGACGGAGGAGACATTCAGATTCATATTGCCGCCTGCGCCGGTGCTGAAGCTGGAGACGCGGAAGAGGTAGGTGGTGTTCGGCACGGCGCTAAACGAAAGCAATGACTGCAGGCCGGGGCCGGAGTCATCATCACAGGCGATCGACGCACCGCTGCACGAGGGGTGGACCGACAACACAGTGTCAAAGTTGCTGCCCGTGGTGTCGGCGGTGATCGTCGTGTACTCGGCCCCGGTTGTGTACGTGTACCAGACCGAGTGACCGGTGGTCGGCCTGCAGCCGGCTGATGGCTCATCGGTACCGAGTGTCGCCAGCGTGGTCACCGCGCTGCCGCTAAAGGGCAGCGAGCTGATGACCGCCGGGGTGGCACAGTCATCAAACGGCGGGGCGACGTCTACCGACGAGAGGTTGAGCGTGAGGTTGCCGCCGTTGCCACTGCCAAAGCTCGACACGCGAACGAAGTACTCCGTGTTGGGCGTCGCACTAAACGACAGCGAGGACTGCAGCCCGACGGCGTCATCATTGCACGCGATTGACGCCCCGCTGCACGAAGGGTGAATTGACAGCACGGTGTCGAAGTTGCTGCCGATGGTGTTCGCCGAAACAGTCGAGTACGAGCCGCCGGTGGTGAACTTGTACCAGACCGAGTGGCCGGTGGTGGGCCTGCAGCCGGCTGACGGCTCACCGGCGCTGATGGTTGCCTGCGATGTGTCACCAGTGAGGGTCGCCGGCAGGCCGGCCACCGCGAACGCGTTGGCACAGTCATCAACAGAGCGCAGCCGCGCCAGTGCCGAGGCGGCCTGAGGCAGGCCGGAGCCGAACGTGGTGTCGTAACCGGCGGCACCCAGATCACGGGCGGTCGTGGTCATGGCCGTGAGAATCTCTGCGCTGGTGGCCACCGGACGACCGCTGACCAGCACCGCGGCCACACCCGCGGCACCGGGTGCCGCAGCGGATGTGCCCGAGAACTGGGTCGTGTTGCCGCCGGAGTAACCGCCGTTGACACGATCAGCAGTAAACACCTGCGTACCCGGGCCGACCATGTCAATGCCAGCACCCTGATTGGAGAAGCCGGAGATGGAGCCGGTCGGATCAAGCGCACCAACCGCGACAGTTCCGGCCGCGCTCGCCGGGTAGTTGATGCTGCCCGCGCCGTTGTTGCCCGTCGAGCAGAAGCTCAGCATGCCCGCGTTGAAGTTCGCCACGTAGCGATCCTCAAGGAACTGGCCGGGGTTGCCCATCGAGAAACTGTTGCCCGAAACGCGCGAGCCTTGGCCCAGCGACCACGCCAGCCCGTTAGCCAGCCAGGCACCGGCACCAGCGAAACTGCCCGAGCAGGCAACACCCTGATTTTGAATGCCCCAGCGGATGGACCTCGCCGCCGACCCCGGAGCAAGACCCGCGGAGTCCACACCGTTATTCCACGTGGAAGCCACGATGCCAGCGCACGGCGTGCCGTGCTGCTCGCAGAAGAACTGCGCCGAGCCGTCACCGAAGCCGCCGGCCGAGCCGTCGGTAAAGTCGCGGCCCGCCGCCTGGTTGATGTCGGGGTGGCCCGCCTCAACGCCCGTGTCGTTGATCGCCACAGTCACGCCGGAGCCGATGGCCACATCCCACGCCGCCACCGATTGCATGTCCAGCCCGGACAGCCAGCCGCCGACCTGACCCGTGTTGAGGTGGTGCCACTGGTTCGCGAAGCCCGGGTCGTTGGGTACCGCTGTCTGCCGAATCTGCTGCACAAAGTCGGGCTCGGCATAGACCACGCCCGCATCGCGCATGCTTGCCAGTGCGTTGGCCGCACGCAGCACCTCAAAGCCGTTGCGGCTGAGCACTTCCATCCGGCTGGTCGCCTCCAGCCCGGCAAACACCGCATCCACAGTCTTCAGGGCCACAGGGCTCAGGCCCGCTGCCGCCTGGCCGCTGGGCATGATCAGCCCGTCACCACGGATGATGATCTCCTGGGCCGGGAAGCTCCACAGCTCGGCATCCAGAGGCGAGAAGAAGCACGGTGCGGCGTACGCCAGCTCAGGCGCCAGCGAAAGTTGCCGCACGATGGCCGCCACACCGGCAATGTCCGCCGCCGGGTTGGCAATCGTCAGCAGCACATACCCGGCACCGATGGTCTGAGCGCCGGTGACCTTGAGCCCCGCCTTCGCGGCGGCGGCCCCGGCATCGGCCTCGGTCCGGCCTTGGGCCAGACGCACGCCAAACGAGTCGCCACGGAACGCCATCGCGACCTTCATCCCGCGATACGTGTAGTAGTTGGTGAACTCGCCATCGAGCGCGACAATCGGGTTCGCGACAGCGCGGGCGGCCAGTTGGGCCAGCACCAGCTTGCCATCCTTCTTCGCGGCAGCCATCGGCGTGGCTTCCCAGGCAGCAATCTCCTCCGGCGTCATCGCCGGGCTCGTGCGCGGCGCTGGCGCCAGATCAGGGAACATCGACTTGTCCGCAATCGACGAGTCGATGGGGTTCAGGGTGATGTCGGCCTGGGCCACAGGCCCGGAACCGGCGGAAGCCAGCACGGCACACAGGCCGGCGACAGACGACAACATAGCACAACGGGATACCACCACGATCAATCTCCTTAAGGTTCTCGACAACGACCGGGCCGAGTGACCCGTCGCGACGAAGTTTGCGGTGCGACGGCACCGAAACGTGGGCTCTGGACAGATCAAACAACCCTCAACGCGAAGCTGCAAGGGCATGCCAAGCACGCCAAACCGCCAGACCGCCAGACATGCTCAGTATGCCACGTTTTTGAACATCGTCCCAATAAATATCGGTCCCAGTCGCGAACTAGGGTTTGCCCGAGCTCCATCGGACGAGGTGCAACCAGACCAGCCCGCTCGACTTCATACCTCGCCGGCACCCCGCCGCCGGGTTATTGGACGCAGCTGCCGTGGGCTTGAGGTTCCGAAACGCCCCGAGATTCGTTGAAAATGCCGCAGCAGGCCGCTGGTTGAACCTCCCCTGCGCTGTACACTCTGATGGGCGAGGATTCGCCGCGTTTCAGGCCCTTCGGGCGTTGGCTCTGTCGTCATGGCGGGGTCGGCCCGATACAGGGCAAGTCACGTTCCAGCCGCCCGGTTGTCGGTCTTGGGCGAAATGCTTGTCTGCTGTGTCCGCTTTGGAGGTTTTGCGAAATGCCGTCTGCCACTGTTCGTGTGAAGTCCGCCTCGGTCCGTTCCCGCATCCTCGCCGCCGGCGTGCTGCTGGCCGTCTGCGGTGCCGCGGCACCCGCGCTGGCCCAGGACTCCGTCAGCACCACCAACGGTCTGCCCGGTGATGCCCTGACCCCCTACTCCACCGGTGCGGCCGGCAACCAGCGCAAGGACTACATCGTCGACATGACCGGCAAGGCCACCAGCTGGGGCAGCACCTTCTACTACGGCCCGGTCGCCAAGGCCTCGCTGAGCACGCCCAACCCCAACCCGACGTTCTTCAACCACCTGATCGCGACGACCGGCCTGTCCAACCTCATGACCGGTGTGTCACCCCTTCCCCGCGCCGCGTACCAGGCCTGGGCCGTGGCCGGTCAGGGCGTCAACACCGCCCGCAACGCCCTGCCCACGGACGATGGCACCCAGCGCTACGGCATCGTCAGCAGCGGCACGCTCGAGGGCCAGAGCATCGGCTTCGGCATGCTCGAGTTCGCCGGCGGCTACAACGGCGTCTTCGGTGACAGCGACGATGAGAACAACATCATCTCCGGCCAGATCAGCTTCCTGCCCCGGCTCAACAGCCGCGTGTACGTCTCCCGCGTCGTCGCGGCAACCAACCGCCCCAGCGCGGCCTCCACGCTCACCAGCAACAGCTCGCTGGGCCTGGGCGGCGTCGATGAAGCCGGCCGCGTCCACCTCTACGGTGACAACTTCAACGTCTCCGCCGGTGATGACCCGCTGACCAACCGCCGCCTCTACCGCGTCGACACCGTCAGCCGCAGCATCTCGCTGGTCAACCAGATCAAGGGCAGCGGCCCCGGTGATGCCACCGCCACCCGCACCTTGCTCAGCACCGCCACCAACCTCACCACGCCCTCGCTCATCCCCGCCTCCGTCGCCGGCCGCAGCGTCCTGGTCGGTGCCGACATGGCCAACAACCTGCTGGCCGAGCAGACCGCCAACACCGTCACCACCGCCACGACCCACCTGGCCGCCGGCGTCTCGGCCCGCGGCCCGGTCAGCTTCATGGCTGTGCCCTTCGACCTCGTCAGCAACGGCACCGCCGATGCCGGCGTCTGCGCCGTGCTCGCCCGCGCCCCCTCGGCCACCAAGACCCGCTCCATCTCCATCTGGGGTGCCAACACCAACGGCTCGGCCGACCTGCAGATGCGCTTCGAGCTGCCCACCGATCCCGCCCAGCTCTTCGACCGCGCCGATAGCTTCTCCCCCGCTGCCGCCCACGGCTCACTGGGCAATCAGGAACTGACCAACTACCAGTCCCAGGTCTGCTTCCGCGGCGGCAACGGCCCGGTCGCCATGACCGTCCTGCCCGGCACCGGCGACCTGCTGCTGGCCGCGGGCGTGGCCGCCACCGGCGGCGGCGCAACCACGCCGCAGTCCATGGACAACTACATCGCCGTCTGCCGCGTTGACCGCGTCAGCGGCGCTGCCACCTGGACCATCGCCGCCCACACCGGCGGCCCGAGCGGCGCTGCCGGCAACTCCAAGGCCATCCTCGGCCGCGACCCCGGCACCGGCGCCCTGACGACCATCGGCGAGATCGCCAAGTACAACGAGGTCAACCCCGGTGCAACCGCCGGCCCCTCGCTCTCGGCCCCGGCGATGGACAAGTTCGGCAACGTCTACTTCATGGCCACCATCCAGCTCAACACCCTGCCCCAGCCCACGCGCACCACCGGCCTGCTGCGGGCCAACTTCGACCAGGGCACCAACTCCTACCAGCTCGAGCTCATGGCCCAGGTCGGTGATGTGCTCGCCGGCCGCAACAGCGCCAAGAACTACCAGATCCAGTTCCTCTCCCCGGCCGATGCCGACAGCGTCGACTCCGGCGGCCTCTGGCACTCCAGCATCACCCAGCAGCTCAGCCAGCCCGCCCAGCTCGCCGCCGATGCCGGCGCCATCACCTACGGCTCGCCCTTCACCCTCGGTGCCATGGTCTTCCGCACCAAGATCGTCTACGACATGAACGGCGACAACATCTTCGCCGACCCCACCGCCGCCGGCGGTGTGGGCTCGCCCGATCAGGCGTACAACATCGCCATGCTCGTCCTGCCCCCGTACAACGGCGTCGACATCGCCGATGGTGGCGGCAGCCCCCTGCCCGACGGCACCATCGACGGTGGCGACTTCATCGCCTTCATCAACGCCTTCGCCAGCGGCGAGCCCCTGGCCGACATCGCCGCCGCCGGCGG
>CAILKP010000067.1 GCA_903834785.1 uncultured bacterium | reverse complement strand
GTGAGGGACATCGACGGCGACGCCGGAGTTGCCGGCGGAGTCGACAACCTTGCGGTTCTCGGTGCTCAGCACCGTGCCTGCCAGTGTTTTGTCACCGACGGTGAGGGTGACCTTCGCGCCGCGGAGACGCTCGAGGAGCTGAGGCATGCTGGGGTTGTCACCAACCTGGAGGGCGAAGCTGGCGAGGCGGCGCGAGAGCGGGTCCTTGCTGCCGTACGTCACGCTGTCGACGCGGCCGCCGGAGCGGTCGAGGACCTGCAAGCTCTTGAGGACATCGTTGATCTGGGAGACATCGAACTTGAGCTGGACCTTGCTGTCACCGTTGATGGTGGCCTGGCGGAGAAAGGCGCCGACGCCGGAGCGGTACAGCGTGATGCGGCGGATGGGGAGCTGGTCGATGGTGAGGGTTGCGGCACCGCCGCCGGCGGGCTGGGTGGTGTCGCCGGCTGCCGCGGCATCGGGCCGGGCCAGGGCCGGGGTGCTGGCGATGGCCAGGCCGGCGGCCAGGAGGAGTGCCAGGGGGTGGAGGCGGGAGGGGCGGGAGGGGGAGATTGACTGGAAGTTGTTCATACGTGGAATCCTCAGGGCCCGGAGGGGCCGAAGTGCTCATGGAGGGCTGCCGCGGCGGGAAGGTTCACCCGACCGGAGCGAATTTTCGTTCGGGAAAGATCCGGTCGGGGGTGCAACGATCCGATCTGTAGCGTCCGACTGCTGCCGTGCCCGTTTTTGAGAAGATCGCCCAATCCGGCCTGCCACCATGAACCTGACCGTGCTGCCCAGTTCGTCTGTTTCGGAGCTTGATGCGAATCAGGCGGCGTTTGCCGCGGCACTGGCGGCGGGGTTCCGCGGGCAAGTGCGGTTCGGGCGGCATGACCGGATGCTGTACGCGACGGACGCGTCGCTGTATCAGGTTGAGCCGCTGGGGGTGCTGGTGCCGGCGGATGTGGCCGACGCGGCGGCGGCGGTGGAGATCTGTCAGCGGTTCGGGGTGCCGATGCTGCCGCGGGGTGGCGGAACGAGCCTGGCGGGGCAGTGCACGAACCGAGCGGTGGTGATTGATGTGTCGGCGCGGTGTCAGCACCTGGGCGGGCTGAACACAGGCGAGCGGACGGTGCATGCCGAGGCGGGGGTGAAGATTGATGACATCAACACGTGGCTGACGCGTGAGAAGACGGGGCTGTTTTACGCTCCGGACCCGGCGACGAGCGCGCAGGCGAGTGTGGGCGGGTGCATCGGCAACAACGCGTCGGGCTCGCGGAGCGTGCTGTACGGCCGGACGGTGGACAGCGTGCTGGAGATTGATGCGGTGACGGCCAGCGGGGCGCGGGTGCGCTTCGGCCGCGGGGCGGGCGGGCGGGATGTGATTGCGCTGAAGCTGGCCGACGGTGTTTCACGGATCGTCAAGGCCAATGCCGGGCTGATCCGCGAGCGGTTCCCCAAGACGATGCGGCGGAACGCGGGGTATGCACTGGATCTGATTCTGGACCAGGTGGAGCGCGGCGTGATGCCGCAGGACCTGGACCTGACGAAGCTGATTGTGGGCAGCGAGGGCACGCTGGCGGTGGTGCTGGGGGCGAAGCTGAAGCTGTTCCCGCAGCCCAAGACACGCGGGCTGGCACTGATGAGCTTTACCTCGGTGGATGCGGCGATCGCCGCGGTGATGTCGATTTTGACCACCAAGCCCAGCGCGGTGGAGCTGGTGGATGATGTGGTGATTGAGGCGGCGCGGGGCAACCGGGAGTGCGCGGAGTACGTCAAGGCGTTTCCGGAAGTGGGCGGGAGCTCACCTGCGGCGGTGCTGTATGTGGAGTATCACTGCCTGGGCGGGCCGGAGGAACTGGCGGAGCGGTTTGCCGCACTGCGGGCGGCGGTGCCGGACCGGACGAAGGCACCGATGCGTGAGGTGACGGATGCGGCGGGCATCGGCGATGCGTGGAAGCTGCGCAAGGCGGGCGAGCCACTGCTGCACGGGCTGCCGGGGACGCGCAAGCCGCTGACGTTTGTGGAAGACAACGCGGTGCCGGTGGAGAACTTAAGCCAGTTTGTGCGCGAGTTCCGGGACATTGTGACGGCGGCGGGGACGAAGGCCGCGTTCTACGCGCACGCGTCAGTGGGCGTGCTGCACGTGCGGCCGCTGATTGACCCGCACAACGAGGCGGAGCTGGCGACGCTGCGGGACATTGCGGTGAAGGTGGCGGACCTGGCCAAGAAGCTCGGTGGTGTGATGTCGGGCGAGCACGGCGACGGGCGCATCCGCGGGCCGCTGCTCGAGAGGTTCTACGGGCCGGAGATGATGAACGTGTTCCGGCAGGTCAAGGCGGTGTTTGACCCCCAGGGGCTGCTGAACCCGGGGAACATCGTGTCGCCGGGGCCGATCGAGAGCATCACGCAGCAGACGCGGATTGACCCGGGGAGCGTGGGGGCCGGGCCGGGGAGTGGGCTGGCCGCAGGCGGGATGCGCAAGCCGCACGTGCCGGAGCTTGCGACGTTTTACACGTACGAGAAGGAAGAGGGCTTCGGCCATGCCGTTGAGATGTGCAACGGCGCGGGCGTGTGCCGCAAGAGTGCGGGCGGGACGATGTGCCCGAGCTACCGCGGAACGATGGACGAGCGGCACGCGACGCGCGGGCGCGGCAACGCGCTGCGGCTGGCGATCACCGGGCAGTTGACTGAGGGGCTGACGGCCTCGCACACGCCGGATGCCGATGCGCTGCGGGCAAGGTTTACTGAGCCGGAGACGATGGCGACGCTGGATCTGTGCCTGTCGTGCAAGGCGTGCAAGAGCGAGTGCCCGAGCAACGTGGACATTGCCAAGCTCAAGGCCGAATACACGGCGCAGCGGTACAAGGCGACGGGGCGGGTGCCGCTGAAGGCGCTGCTGACGGGGCACATTCGCACGCTGAACCGGATCGGCTCGATGACGCCGGGGCTGGCCAACTGGGGCAGTACGCTGCCGCCGGTGCGGGCGGCGATTGAGGCGGTGATGAAGGTGCATCCGAAGCGGACACTGCCGGCGTTTTCACGCTCGTTGTACTCGCTGTGGGGCGAGGAGCTGGCAGCGGCAAACCGCGAGAGCCGCCCCCGCGTGACGCTGTTTGCAGACTGCTTTACGACGTACAACGAAAGCCACCTGGGCATGGCGACGCGCCGGCTGCTGGAGCACCTGGGCTACGGCGTGACGCTGCCGAAGGTTGGGTGCTGCGGCCGGTCGATGATCTCCGTGGGGATGCTGGCCGAGGCGGCCGAGACCATCGACGCGACGATTGAGCAGCTGCGTGAGGACATTGAGAAGGACGATGTCAAGGCGATTTTGGTGGTGGAGCCGAGCTGCCTGTCGGCGTTTAAGGATGACTGGCTGACGATCCGCTGCCGCTCGAGCATTGAGCTGCGGCGGAAGCTGGCGGCCAAGGCGATGCTCGTTGAGCAGTTCATCGAGAGCCGGTGGGAGCAGCACCCGGCGCGGCCGACGGTGCCCGGGCCGGAGAAGCTGGATGCGGTGCTGGGCGCCGGTGCACCGGTGCTGCTGCACGCCCACTGCCACCAGAAGGCGCTGTGGGGTGCGGCCTCCAGCGGCGGAGTCCTGCGGCGTGTGCTGGGCAGCCGGCTGACGGTGCTGGACACGGGGTGCTGCGGCATGGCCGGCAGCTTCGGCTACGACGCGGAGAAGTACGACCTGTCGATGGCGATTGCGAACCTGGACAACACGCACGGGCCGGCGGGCGGCGGCGTGCTGCCGCACGTGCGGAAGAACCCGACGGCGGTGATCCTGGCGACGGGCACAAGCTGCCGGCACCAGATCAAGGACGGAACCAAGAACACGCGGCACGCGCTGCACCCGGTGGAACTGCTGGAGAAGCTGCTGGCACCGTGATGGGGAAGGTGGAAGTTCCCGGCGTCAGTTGGTGCCGATGCGCTCGAGAATCTCAAGCACGCCGCGGACCTCGTGCGAGGGGGCGATGAAGTGGGCGTGCTCCTTGATCGCGGGCTGGGCGTTGCCCGGGCAGGCGAAGAAGCCGACGCGCTCGGCGATGTAGCGGTCGCCGGTCGTGTCACCGATGCCAACGAGGCGGGCCTTTTCCAGGCGGCAGGCGGTGAGCATGCGGTCCAGGCCGGTGCCCTTGTTGACGTGCTGCAGGTCGCAGTTGATGTAGAGCCAGGTCATGGTGACCTTGAAAGGCCACTTGCGCAGTTCGCACTGCTCGGCGACTTTGGGCATCAGGGAGCGGAGGTAGGCCGTGTCGGGGTGGTAGAGCGTGACGGAGGCGGTCTTGCCGGGCTGCTCGGTGACGCCGGAGACGCCGAACTGCTGGCGGCACCAGCGGGAGAGCTCCCCCACTGCTTCCAGGTGCCCGGGCGTGATGGCCGGGTCGAGCTCGTAGACGTTGGTGCCGGGGTGATAGACCCACGCGCCGTTCTCGCACACGCAGGGCATGATGCTGTTCTGCAGCAGGCGGCACATGGCTTCGGCAAAGGGCTGCGGCCGGCCGGAGCAGACGGTCAGCACGGGGCGGTCGCCGCGTTCGATGGCCAGTGTGTTGTGCTGGGCGACTTTGGCCAGACCGGCCAGATCGAACGGCAGACTGGCCTCTGGCGAGAGGCAGCCGTCGATGTCGCAGATGATCAGGTCGTAATCGCGGATTGGGAGTGTGCCGGGCATGCGTGTGCTAGTTGGAGTTCGATCGCTGGAGTTTGTGCGTGCGGCGGGGGCTGCAGGGCGGCGGGAGGCCGCCTGCGAGACGGGGAAGGTACCCCGGGCGGGGTGAGCAGGGACGGGGAGCGAGGGATTCATCTGCGGCAAACGACAGTTTGGGGGGCTAGGGGCGCAGCATTGGCGTGCCGCGGAGACAGGACGAGCGGAAGTTGATGGCAACTTGGGCAGGCGGGGTTGCTCGCGGCAGGGGGTGGTGGGTACGCTGGGCCCATGACGGTGACGCCCGAGGCCATGCGAAACACGCTGAGCAGACTGCGCGGACGCTTCGTGGTCTTTGAGGGCCCGGACGGCTCGGGCAAGAGCACGCAGTTCAAGCGGCTGTCGGAGCTGGCGACGAGCTGCAACGTGCCGCACACGATTGTGCGTGAGCCGGGCGGGACCAAGACGGGCGAGGCGATCCGCACGGTGCTGCTGGACAAGGCCAACACGGGGATGTCGGTGCGGTGCGAGATGCTGCTGTACATGGCATCTCGGGCGGAACTGGTTTCGTCGATCATCACGCCCGCCTTGCGCGAGCAGAAGATGGTGCTGGCGGACCGGTTTGTGTCATCGACGCTGGCGTATCAGGGCACGGCGGGCGGGCTGAACAGTGCGGATATCTCCGCGGTGGCGCGGGTGGCCACCGGCGGGCTGATGCCTGACCTGGTGCTGCTGTTTGACCTGGACCACGTGGCGGCCAGCAAGCGGCTGACGGGCTCGCTGGACCGGATGGAGGCCAAGGGGCTGGAGTTCTTCAAACTGGTGCGCAAGGGCTATTTGGACCAGGCCAAGGCCGATCCGGGGCGGTTTGCGGTTATTGATGCTTCACAGGACCAGGAGGGCGTGTGGCAGCAACTCTGCCGCGTGCTGCAGGAACGGGTTGCCCGCTTTGAGTGAGCCGGGGCTTGTCCCGGCGACCCGGGCGTGCAACGCTCAGCCATGCCCACGCTGTATCTGATCGACGGCTACGCCCAGTTCTTTCGGGCATACCACGCCATTCGGACGCCCATGACCTCGCCGGTGACCAAGGAACCGACGAACATGTCGTATGGCTTCGTGGGCATGCTGCTCAAGCTGCTGCGGGGCACACCGGCGACGGGATCGCGGCCGGACTTTGTGGCGGTGACGCTGGACGTCTCCGGCGACCGGGGGACGTTTCGCACGCAGTTGTACCCGCAGTACAAGGCCAACCGCTCCGAGCCACCGGAGGATCTTGAGCCGCAGGTGCAGCGGTGCCTGGGGACGATGCGCAAGATGGGGATCCCGATTCTGGGGGCTGAGAGCTTTGAGGCCGACGATGTGCTGGCCACGCTGGTGACGCAGCTGAGCGCGTCGCACCCGGAGCTGACGATCCGGATCGTCAGCAAGGACAAGGACCTCAAGCAGCTGCTGCGGCCGGCATCGGCCACGCACGGGGCCGTTGAACTTTTTGATGTACACACCGATGAACTGATCACGGCGGCAAAGCTCAAGGAAGAGACGGGGCTGGAGCCGGGGCAGGTGATTGACTTTCTGACGCTGATGGGCGACAACGCGGACAACGTGCCCGGCGTGGACGGGGTGGGGCCCAAAACCGCGGCGGAACTGGTGGCGATGTACGGGACGCTGGCCGGGGTGCTTGCCGCGGCGGAGGCGGGGCAGATCAAGGGCAAACGCGGGGAGAAGATCCGCGAGGCCGCGCCGCGGCTGGGGCTGTCGCAGGAACTTGTGACGCTGCGGCATGATGTGCCGATTGCGCTGGACCTGGAGCAGGCCCGGGCGGAACGGTTCGCACTGGCCGAGCTCATCCCGGAACTCAAGGAAATGGGGTTCAACCGGTATCAGGACGACGTGCGGGCGTTACTGGGATTGCCGCCGCAGGGGCCGGGTGGTGCGGGCACAACGGGTGAGGGAGCTGGCGTAGCTGCGGCAGCGGTTGTGCCAGCATTGGCCAGACCCACGGCCCCGCGGGCCAGCAGAAGTACCAAGCCCGCGGCAGATGCCGGGCCGAGTCTGTTTGATGCCCCTGCGGGAGGCGGCGACGATGAGGGCGGGCTGTTCGGCGGCTCAGCGGGCGGAGCGGGTACGAGCGGCGGCGGGCTGCTGACCAGCGCGACGGCCGTGTGGCCGGAGCCACACGACTACCGATGCGTGCGCACGGCCGCGGAGCTTGACGCGTTGGTGGCGGAGCTCTCGGCGGCGAAGATCTTTGCGTTTGACACCGAGACTACGGGGCTCAAGCCGCTGGCCAGCAAGCTGTGCGGGATCAGCTTCTGCACCAAGCCCGGCACGGCGTACTACGTGCCGGTGCGGGCACCGGCGGGCGAGCAGATGCTGGATGTGGCGACGGTGCTTGATGCGCTGCGGCCGATCATGAGCGACGCCAGGCGTGCCAAGTGCGGGCACAACGTCAAGTTCGACCTACTGGTGCTGCGGCACGCGGGGCTGGAGGTGCGCGGTGCGACCTTTGGCCCGGACGTGTGGCAGCCGCCGGTACTGGGAGCTGCCGCGGCGAAGACGGCGGCGGGTGCGGTGCCGTTTGACTCGATGGTGGCCAGCTACCTGATCGATGCGTCGCGGTCGAGCCACTCGATGGATGCACTGGCGCTGGCGTTGCTTGGTCACCAGAACATCTCCATCAAGGAGCTGATCGGCAGCGGCAAGCAGCAGACGACCTTTGATACGGTGCCGCTGGCGCTGGCCACCGAGTACGCGGCGGAGGATGCGGACGTGACGCTGCGGCTGCACAACCACATGCAGCCGCAGCTGGAGGCGATGGGGCTGATGGACCTGTTTGCCAAGGTCGAGATGCCGCTGGTGGGCGTGCTGGCCGAACTGGAGTACAACGGCATCACTGTTGATGCCAGCGAACTGGACCGCCAGCGCGACCGGCTGCAGGAGCGGGCGGCGGAGGTACACCGGCTGATCGATGAGTCAGCACATCAGACGCTGGGCCGGACGTTCAACCCCGAATCCCCCAAGCAGCTCTCAGTCGCGCTGTTCAACAAGCCGACGGACCCGGAGCCGGGCCTGGGCATCAAGCCGGTCAAGAAGACAAAGACCGGCTACTCCACAGATGTGGAGGTGCTCGAGCAGCTGGCGGAGGACCCGGCGATCACCACGCCGATTCCGAGGTTGATTGTCGAGCACCGGCAGCTGACCAAGCTGGTGGGCACGTATTTGGTTGCACTGAAGGAAGAAATCAACCCGGCGACGGGGCGGATTCACGCGAGCTTCAACCAGACGGTGGCCGCGACGGGTCGGCTGTCATCGAGCGATCCGAACCTGCAGAACATCCCCATCCGCAGCGACAGCGGGCGGGAGATCCGCAAAGCGTTTGTGGCGGCCGAGGGCTGCGTGCTGGTCTCGGCGGACTACTCGCAGATCGAACTGCGGCTGCTGGCGCATCTTTCTGGCGATGAAGCATTGATCGCCGCGTTTGAGCGCGGGGATGACATTCACACGGCGGTCGCTGCACAGATTCACAGCATTCCGGAGGATCAGGTGACGCGCGAGATGCGCTCGGGCGCCAAGATGGTGAACTTCGGCATCGTCTACGGCATCACGGCCTTCGGGCTGGCGCGGCGGCTGGGCATCGGCAACGGCCAGGCGGAGGAGATCATCACCGGATACAAGAAGCGGTTCCCGGGGATCACGACGTTCCTGGCTGAGTGCGTGAGCCAGGCGGTGGCCAGCGGCTACGTCGAGACCATGCTGCATCGGCGGCGACCGATCCCCGACATCGAGAGCACCAACCCGTCACGCAAGGCAATGGCCGAGCGGATGGCGATCAACTCGGTGGTGCAGGGCTCGGCGGCGGACCTGATCAAGCTGGCGATGGTGGATCTGCAGGACCACATCAACCGCGGTGCGGCACCCGCAGGGCTGAAGATGCTGCTGCAGATCCACGACGAACTGGTCTTTGAGTGCCCGCGGGGCAGTGCCGAGGCGGCGATGACGCTGATCACCGGTCGGATGGAACAGGCCATGTCACTGCGTGTGCCGCTGAAGGCGGATGCGGGAATGGGAACCACCTGGCTTGAGGATTGACGGTGGTCGAACTTCTGGCCGCGGCGGGATGGCTGGCGGAGCCCAGCGGCGCGGGAACCCCTGACGAACCGGACCCAGCCGGCACGTCCGAATGAGGTTACCACGCGTCGTGTGCCCGCAAAGCGGTAGAGATTGGTCGCAGTTGCGTCCACGCGCGTCATACTTTCGAACTCAAGACCGATGCCGCCACGGCGAAACGCCGGGGTTGCACCGTGTCCCACCATTGACCGTGCATGATGGTCCCAACGCACGAAATCGGAGATTCGATGCTCACCGCACGCCACGCCCGTCTTGCCGCCCTGATCGCTGTCTCATGCCTCGCTGCCAGCGTTGCCCCCGGTGTACCGGCTGCCCACGGAGCGCAGCCTGCAACAGAGCCCCAGCCGGCGGCGGGGACACTGGGCGCGTACGGGCCGACGTATGCGGACACCCCGCGGGCGGTGGCGCTGAGCAAGCAGCTCGGCATCACGCTGCCGGAAAACGTGCCGACGATCACGCTCGAGGCGATCAGCAACGATGCACTGATTGCCGAGGATGGGCCGTGGAACCCTGCCAACAACCCCGAAGGACTCCGAAAGCCGCTGCGTTACGGCGTGGGTCGCGATGTGACCTTGCCCGCCGATACGGGTGTGTGGATGGATGGCCCGGACGGCACGAGCGTGTGGGTGATCGACATCCGCTCACCGGGCGCGGTGGGCATTCGCGTGCACCTGGCAGATGTGAACATGCCCGAGGGCGCACAGGTGGTGGCATACTCGCCGGACACACCCTCGCTGGCCGAGGGGCCGTACTTCGGCCGCGGCGTGCTGGATACCGGTGAGGTCTGGGTGCCGACAACGTTCTCCGACACGTGCCGCGTGGAGCTGCAACTGCCCAAGGGTGCGCCGCGGCAGCTGCCGTTCCGGATCGACTCGATCCAGCACATTTACCGGAACCTCTGGCAGGTGATGGACCCGGCGGCCGAAGTGGGCACCTGCCACAACGATGCAACGTGCTTCAGCGCGTGGGCCAACACGGCCAAGGCGTGCGCCGGCATCGGCTTAATCTCGGGCGGCGTGTCGCTGTACTGCTCGGGCACGATGCTCAACACCACCGCCGCGGACCAGACCCCGTACTGGCTGACGGCCAACCACTGCCTGAGCACCGCGGCCGCGGCGAGTACGGCGGAGATTTACTGGCTCTATCAGACCGGCACGTGCAACGGCACGGTTCCGGCTCTGGGTTCTGTGGCGCGGTCCAGCGTGGCCACACTTGTTAACGCCAGCGCCTCGACGGACCACTCGCTGCTGCTGATCCGCGGGGCGTTGCCGGCCGGGTTGTTCTTTGCCGGCTGGTCCTCGTCACGTCCGGCCGCGAGTGCGGCGCTGACGAGCATCCATCATCCCGATGGTTCATGGAAGCGGTACTCCACCGGCACGTACGCCGGCACCGGCACGTACAGCGGGGCAAGCTCCATCCGCAGCAACTGGAACAGCGGCGTGACGGAGCCGGGCTCGTCGGGCGGCGGATTGTTCCTGACCTCAACGCAGCAACTCGTCGGCCAGCTGTTCGGCGGTCCCTCGGCCTGCGGCCTCTCCCCAAGCAGCCTGTACGACTGGTACGGCGATTTTTCGCTGACGTACTCCAACTTTGCGACAGTGTCCTCCGCACTTGCCGCCGGCAGTGACGACACCAGCGAGCCGAACAACTCGTGCGCGACAGCGCGGGCGATCACCGGCACCACGGGCTCACTGACCGCTCGCATCGTCAAGAGCACGAGCGAGGACTGGTACTCAATCTCCGTTCCGGCAGGCGGCACGGCGGCGATCTCGCTGGCAAACATCACCAACGCCTACGGCAACGTCGACCTGCAGCTGTACACGGTGTGCGCCGGCTCACCGGCAGCCTCATCAACAACGACAGGTGCCACCGAGACCATCAGCTACACCAACATCGCCGGTTCGGCGGTCACGGTCTATGCGAGGGTCTTCCTGGCCAGCAGCGTCCGCAACAGCTATGACCTTTCCTGGTCGCTGACCAGCGCTCCGGTGGCTCCGGCGAACAACGCATGCTCGGCGGCGACGGTCATCACCACCGCCGGCGGCACCTTCACCGGCAGCACGGCCAACGCCACCAGCGACGGCTCGGCAACCTGCGGCGGCACGCCGGCCGGTCCGGATGTGTGGTACGCCTTCACCGCGCCTGCCGCGGGCACACTGGTCCTGAACACCTGCGGCTCGACCCTCGACACAGTGCTGTCGATCTCCTCGGCCTGCGGGGGCACGCAACTGGCCTGCAACGATGATGCAGCACCGGGCGTGGGCCCGTGCGGCGGCGGGAACACTTCCTATCTCTCCCAGACGCTGACCAGCGGCCAGAGCATCCGCATCCGCGTCGGCGGCTGGAACGGGGCTAGCGGCGCGTTCTCGCTGGCGGCAACCTGGACGGCGTCGGCAACGGGCCCCGCCAACGACCGCTGCAGCGGCGCGACGGCTATCTTCAACGGCGCGACCGCGTTTAACACCTCCACCGCCACCACCGACGGGCCGACCGACACACTGTGCCTGGCTGCCGCACCGAACGCCATCGATAAGGACATCTGGTTCGCGTATACGGCAACGTGCACTGGCACCGTGACCGTGAACACCTGCGGCACGACGGGCTTTGACTCCGTCGTCGGCATCTATTCCGGCTGCCCCACGGCCAACAACCAGGCGCTGGCGTGCAACGACGACTTTGCGTGCACCACCGGCGGCAACCTGCGCTCGCAGGTCACCTTCAACTCCGTCGCAGGGCGAAACTACCTGATCCGTGTGGGCGGCTACAACGGCGCCTCGGGCGCCGGGACGCTGTCGATCTCCTGCACAGTTCCTCCGCCCCCGCCGCCGACTCCCTGCAGCGTGGCCGACATCGTTGACAGCGGCGGTACGGCCCCGGGGGATGGCACGCTCGATGGCAGCGACTTCATCGCGTTCATCAACTCGTTCTCCATCGGTGATGCCACGGTTGACTCGCTGGCTGATCTGAACTTCGACGGCACCATCGACGGGACCGACTTCATCGACTTCATCAACGCCTTCGGCCTGGGCTGCTGAGAAACTCGGCACCGCTGACTCGCTCATCAACGAGCGATGACGATCCGCCTCACGGCAGGATCAGCATCGCATCGCCGTAGCTGTAGAAGCGATAGCCGCGGTCCATCGCATCCTGATAGTGCGACAGCAGACGGTCGATGCCCTCGGGCAGGAGTGCGGCGACCATCGCCAGCAGCGTGCTCCGCGGCAGGTGGAAGTTGGTCATCAGGCCGTCAAGGTGGCGGTACTGCCAGCCCGGCGTCACCAGCAGCCGCGTCCACGCGGCGGCACCGGTGGTAAGCTGCTCGGACGGAAAACTCTCCAAGGTGCGGGCGGCGGTGGTGCCGACGGCGATGACTCGCCCGCCGGAAGTGCGTGTGCCGACAATGGCAGCACCGGTTTCCTTTGGCAGTGTGCACCACTCCGCGTGCATGGGGTGCTGCTCGACGTACTCGCTCTCCACCGGCTTGAAGGTGCCCGTGCCGACGTGCAGCACGACGCTCTGACGCCTCACACCGGCGGCAGCGAGCTTCTCGAGCAGTTCGCTGGTGAAATGCAGGCCCGCCGTAGGGGCCGCTACGGAGCCGGCCGCCGCGGCATCAGCGTAGACCGTCTGATACCGCTCGCGGTCCCGCGCATCGCGCTCAGCAAGCTCGTGGGCGGGGATGTTCCGTTCGCCATCGTGCTCGCCGTACGTGCCATCGGCGCGACGGCGGGCCGAGCGGATGTACGGCGGCAGCGGCGTGGTGCCGATGCGCTCCAGCAGGGCGACGGGCAGCTCGCCTTGTTTGTGCGCAGATGCCTCAAAGCCGCACGCGAAGACCTCCACCAGCCAGGCCCCCTGCTCCTCACCATCGGCATCGCCCTCGGGCCGCTCATCGGCAGGGCCCATGGCGGCGGTGGTTTTGCTGACCAGCTTCAGCGAGACACCGGCGGGCTTACCGGCAGGGTCCGTGAGGCCGACGAAGATACCGGGGCGCATCCGCCGACCCTTGAGCATGACCCGCCAGTGCTCACCGCCGCGGGGTTGATAGCCAAAGGGCACCGCCGCGGCGCCGGCCGCGGGCAGTTCAATAGCCACTGGCGGCACCGCCTCGGCACTCAGGAAGAGGCCCTCGACCTTGCCGCCGGTATCGGCCCGGGTGCCGTGCAGGCACGCGGGGATGACGCGGGAGGTGTTGACGACCATGAGATCACCGGCAGAGAGGAACTCCGGGATGTCACGCACGTGGACGTGGCGGAAAAAGCGGGGGTCGCTCCGCCGGAGGACCATGAGCCGGGCCGAATCCCGCGGCTCGGCCGGTTCGGTAGCGACCAGACGCTCGGGCAGGACGTAATCAAGCTTGGCAACGGGTAACACAGCGGGCTCCGTGCGCGACCTGACAAGCCGCGCGGGGGTGTGCAAGGGCCAAGTGTAACCGTGCCGCGGCACGTTTCGAGACGCCAGGATGCCAACTTCTGGGGTGTTGCCAGGGGGCGACGTGTTGCCCGCGGGCAACATGCCGGTGCCCGGTGGAGCGACGCAATCCCGTCCAAACAGTCCAATTCTCGGACTTCCAGCGGTTTCCGGCCCTGGCACGTGGTTCGTCATGAGCATGGTCATGACGATCTCCGGCATCACCAACACCCAAGCCCTGTACACCCGCGCTGCCGCCAACATGGCTCGGAGGGCGGTCGAGCCCGGTGGCTCGGCCAACTCTGATGCCGGCCAGCAGGACTCCGGGGCTTCACCCGCGCCGCTGCCCTTTGTCGGGGCGTCAGTTGCGGCGGCTCCTGCCGCGGAAACCAGCCCGGCGACCAGCGATGATGCAGTGCAGCTGTCGGATCTGGGGATCACCCTGAGCGATGGCACGCCGGCCCCGGCGAGCTGGTCGAACGGCTTTGTCGAGCAGTTCAGCCGCTCGCGGGCTGCGATTTCGTTCAGCATCCCCGGCGGCGGCGGCTTCGGCCCGATCAACTTCGCCTATCAGGTCGAGAACGCGTACCGCGTGGTTCGGCCCCTGCAGCCGGGTGAAGTGGTTGATGTGCAGGCGTGAGGAACTCGCTGCCCCCACTGCCTCTGACGTACCACGTAAGTGCTCACGCTCTGATCGACGCGGCTAACTTCCTGCATGGAAGCCCTGCTTGATCGCGCTGCAAGTGTTCTGTCTGCCGCCAAACGCGTGGTCGTCTTGACCGGGGCCGGGATCTCCGCCGAGTCTGGCATCCGCACTTTTCGCGACACCATGGAGGGGCTGTGGAAGGAGTTTGATCCTCAGACGCTGGCCACGCCGCAGGCCTTTGCCGCGGACCCCGCGCTGGTCAGCCGCTGGTACGACCACCGCCGCATCGGCTGCCTGCACGCCGAACCCAACCCGGGCCATGCGGCCCTCGCCCAACTGCAGCAAACCCTCCTCGGCCGCGGCGGCAGCTTCACGCTGGTCACCCAAAACGTTGACCGGCTGCACCAGCGCGCCGGGAGCACCGGCGTACTGGAACTGCACGGCAACATCCACATCTGGCGGTGCACGCGGACGGGTCGCGAGATGCCGCTGCCCCCGGAGCCGCTGACGGAGTTCCCCATTCGATCACCGCTTGACCCCGCGGGGCTACTGCGGCCCGGCGTGGTGTGGTTCGGCGAGACACTGCCTGCCGAGACGCTGCTGGCAGCGGAGGAAGCGGCCTCGGCGGCCGGTGCGCTGCTGACCATCGGCACCTCGGCGGTGGTATACCCCGCGGCGGGGCTGATCGATCTGGCCGCCGCGGCGGGGGCGACGACGATTGAGATCAACCCGACGACTACAGCAGCCAGCAGCCGGGTGGATGTTGTGCTGATCGCCAAGGCAGGCCTGGTGCTGCCGGAACTGCTGCGGCGGATGACACGCTGAGCACGGGGCTTGGCTTAGCTGGAGGAACCAGCGGCCCGGATCAGGCAGCAGACGAACAGCCCCGCACCGGTTCACCATTGCTGGCGGACCGGCGCGGGGCCGTCGAAAGGGAGTCAGATGAAACCTGGCACAATCAGGACGATCAGTGCTCGTCCTGCATCTTGACGTTGCGGTTTTCCTTGATCATCAGCGTGCCGATGACCATCGTGACGGCCGCCACCCCCATGGGGTACCACAGGCCCGCGAGCGGGTTCTTGGTGCTCTCGACGAGCAACTGCCCGATGAACGGCACCATGCCGCCGAACATGCCGTTGCCGATGTGATACGGCAGCGACATGGAGGTGTAGCGGATCTTGGTTGGGAACAGCTCGACCAGGAACGCGGCGATGGGGCCGTAGACCATGGTCACGAACATCACCTGGATCCAGACCAAGAGGGTCAGCTTCATCGCTGGCATCGCCGTCAGGCTCTCGAACTTGAGCGCCTTCTTGACCGTCTCCTTGGGCGCGGCACCCTCGGCGGTGACCACAGTCCTGGTCAGCGTGCGGGTGGTGCCGTCCTTGTACTTCTCGATCGTGACCGTGGTGGCCTCTGTGGAGGCGGTCGTCTTCTTCTCGGCGTTGGCCGGAATCTCCTTGACCGTCGGGGCCTTGACCTCCAGCGGTGCGGCAAACTTGGTCGGCTCGCCGTCATACTCGTCGCGCAGGGCCAGCTTGGCGGTGTAAATGGGGTAGTAGCAGACCACCGCCAGCAGGCAGCCGGTCATCATGATGCCCTTGCGGCCGATCTTGTCGGACAGCGCCCCGAAGACCACGAAGAACGGCGTGCCCAGCAGCAGCGCGATGGAGATCAGCTCCTCGGTCTGCAGCGCATCAACACCCAGCGTCAGCTTGGTGAAGTTCATGGCATAGAACTGGCCCGTATACCACACCACACCCTGACCGGCCGTGGCACCGAAAAGGGCCAGCAGCACCAGCCGCAGGTTGACCCAGTTGCCAAAGGACTCCTTGATCGGGTTCTTGGACGTCTTGCCCGTCGCCTTCATCCGCTGGAACAGCGGGCTCTCGTGCATCTTGCGGCGGATGTAGTACGTAAACGCCACCAGCACCAGCGAGACCAGGAACGGGATGCGCCAGCCCCAGCTGCCGAACTGCTCGGGGGTGAGCTGAACGCGGCAGATCAGAATCACCGCCAGTGAAACGAACAGGCCCAGGGTCGCGGTGGTCTGGATCCAGCTGGTCCAGTAGCCGCGCTGGCCGTCAGGGGCATGCTCGGCGACGTACGTTGCCGCGCCGCCATATTCACCGCCGAGTGCCAGGCCCTGCAGCAATCGCAGGATGATCAGCAAAATGGGGGCCGCCCAACCGATGGTTTCAAAGCCAGGCAGCACGCCGATGATGAACGTCGCACCGCCCATCAGCAGCAACGTCACCATGAATGTGTACTTGCGTCCGATCTTGTCACCCAGGTAGCCGAAGATGATGGCACCGAACGGCCGAACCACAAAGCCGATGGCGAAGGTGGCCAGCGTGGACAAGAGGGCCGTTGCACCCGCACCCTTGGGGAAGAACACTTCCGAGAGCGTCACCGCCAGCGCGCCGAAAATGTAAAAGTCATACCACTCAATCAGCGTGCCCGCCGATGAGGCCGAGATGATCTTGGCCAGATTCTGGCCGGTTTCAACCGGTGGGGCAGCCGAGGGATTCATGTTCGCTTGGGACACGCTCAGTCACTCCATAGTTCTGCCGAGTGCGGACCGTGGGAGCGGCACGCTCCCCGCGGCCGACACCGACGCCACCAACCCGAACCAAGACCCAACCGCCCGGATACGCCCGCAGACAACCCGCAGGTCGTCTGGCCGGGACACTGCATCACACCTTCCGTGGCTTTGTTCATGGGACTGATTCGAACGATCACACCACCGGCCGCACTGCTGGACAACAAGGCCCGCCGTGACCGGTTCTAACAAAGATAACTGCACTGGACCCTCACGCAATCCCCCAAACTGGGCATTGATGACATGAAAGTCGTTTCTTTCTGCAAACGGCCTGATCGCATGGCGGCAACACCCAGGTGAACCCGCGCTCACCCCCTCCGCGTACCCTCCGCCACCATGACCGCTCCCTCACCCACCCCTGCCCCGGCGTCCACCCAGCCGTTCAACCCCGCCAACCCGTCCAACCCCTGCGGCCCAGCCCCGCGGCGAGAGGATCTGGCCGCACTGTCACATAGCCAGCTGATCGAGCGGTACGCCCGCTCGGTCGAGAACCTCGACCGGCGCATCGTCCAGACGCGGATTGATGATGACATTCTGGACATGAGCTTCCTGCCCGATGCGGGCGTGGGCCGCTGGAGCTGCCGCGTGCTGCTCGGTCACCTGGCCGATGCCGAGTTGCTCTTCACCCAGCGCATGCGCCGCGTGCTGGCCGAGACCAATCCCGTCTTCTGGGTCTGGGATGAGGACACCTTCGTGGACTCCGGCATTTACGGCACGGAGCAGTCGGTCAGCAAGCTGCCCGTGGCCGGTGCCATCGGCACCATCTTCACGCTCCGCCGCTGGACGCTGGACCTGCTCCGCTCGTTGACGCCCGATGCCTTTGATCGCAAGGGCCTGCACCCCGAGCGCGGCGAGATGTCACTTCGCACCATCCTTGAGTACGACGTGTGGCACCTTGAGCATCACGCCTGGTACCTCAACCGCAAGCTCGACCGCGTGCTCGGCCCGGCCGAAGAAAAGGTTCAGGGCGGCTGCGGCTCGGGCAACTGCGGCTGCAAGGGCGGCCCGAAGCACTAAGCCCACATCTCCGGCTCTGCACATCTTGCCCGGCCGTTTCACCCTCGCCATCGGATGCCAACACCCATGCAACCCCGTCGCCGCCCGCTGTCCGTCGGTCTGGTTTCAGCTGGCTTGCTCGCCGCGGTGTCAGCCGGAGCTGCCGCGAAGCCGTCGGGCGGCAATCCCACGACCGCAGCGGCACCCGCTGCAGTGCCGCCGACTGTCGCCACTGCAGCGCCGCTCGACGGTGTGCCCGCCGGGATTCTGGCTCTGGCATGGTCCGCCGATGGCACGTCCGCCGCATCGGACGCTGTGCTGACCGCGATCCCCGGCGAGGTGATCACGGCGAGAACGTCGCCGGCGGGCGCGTTTCTGACCGGGCTCACCCGCACACTGTCCTCACCGCGCGGGGCGATGTCACTGGCAAGCTGGCCCCAGTCTGCCCCCAACCCCGGTGCGCCTGATGCGGCACCACTGGCAGAAACCAGCCGCCAGCGACTGGCATCGCACCGGACGGCCGCCCTTGCGATTCTCACTGATTCCGCGGCAGCGGCCACCCCGCCCGCAGCAGGACAGCCGGCTGCGGCACCATCATCGCAGCCCAAGGTCTGCCTGGAAGTGCTCGCACTGGTCAACGAGCTTCGCTATGTCGCCCCCGAGGGCGCAGATGCCGGGCCGGAGGGCCGCGTGCTCCGAATCCTGGGGCTGGGCAATGCACGCTCGTTCTACATGGCTGCCGAGCGTCGTGCCACGGGATCGGGCCCCGATGTCGTACGGCTTGGCCTGGCGTGGTCCAGCCGCTCCGATGCGCCGACCAGCGTCCGGGCCATCGGCATCGGAGAGAAGACGTTCGCCGCCACCGACTGGCCGAACGGCATCACCCCGGGTCCGTGGGTGCTCTCCTATCGCCCCAATGCGTACTACGGCCAACTGGGCCTGGGGCTCGGTCACTATCTGCGCACGGCCGTATCGCTGGTCACCTCGGTCGACTCGGCGTACCCCAAGTTCGCCCCGCGGCCGCAGGACGCTGAAGCGATTCCCGGCCTCAGCCGCGGCGTGGACCGCACGCTGTTCGTCACACCCATCGACGGCGTGGTCACCCTCGTGCTGCCCTATCCCGACAGCGCACGTGCCGACGCGGCACTGGCCGCGGCGGCATCGCTGCTTGGCATCCCGGCTGACAAGCCGAGTGTTCCCACCGCCGCCGGAAAAGTGACGCTCAAGCGCCTTGGCACCCGCGCCATCGGCCTGCAGTTGCACGGTCAGTAAGTCGTCAGGTTGATTGGCCAGAGCAACCTCATCCGCGACCGAACAGCCGCTCAAGATCGCGGATGCTCAGGCGAATGGATGTCGGCCGCCCGTGGGGGCAGTTGCTGGATCGTTCCACCGTGTCGCGAAGCGCCAGCAGTTCCGCCAGCTCCACCTCGCTGAGGCGGTTTCCTGCTTTGATGGCCGCCTTGCAGGCCATCATGTCCAGCACATCCCGCAGAGCCTCTTCCATGTTCGGTGCCGCCGCCGGGCCTGAGGGCGACTCGCTGCCAGCCTTCTCTAGCAGTTCCGTACAGAACTCACCGGCATCGACGCCGCGCTCAAACAGCAGCGTGGTAAATGCGTGGCAGGCCAGCACGTCCGGTCCGGCGGGCTCGAGGTTGATACCGATACGCTCCAGCAGACCGCCCGGGCCCGCCAGAGACTCGTAGACCTCCATCTGCCGGCGGGTGACCTTAAAGACCACGGGCACGAGCATGCGCTGGCTTTCCAGCGGGGCACGGCCAACCCGCGACAACAGCTTTTCAAACATCACCCGCTCGTGCAATGCGTGCTGATCGACAATCACCACGCCCTGCTCATCTTGCGTCAGCAGAAACGAGTTGTGTACCTGCAGCGCGGGGGGCACCGGGCTGGCATCAAGCAACTGCTCGCTGCCCGTTTGTCCGGAATCCGCGGCGGCCGAGACCTCACCGGAAGCACCCGACCCGGCGGCAGCATCCGCCTGCCCCACTGCAGCCGCATCGCTCGGGCCGGTGCCAACAGAGCCGCCCCCGGCCTTGAGTGCATCTTCCGCATCCACCGCGATGCGGATGGCGTCGTAGCTGAGCCGTGACTGATCCTGCCCGGGCACGAACCGCCGGAAATAGTCGGCAAAGGCCCCGGGGCTGACCACGCGTGATGCACCACCACCACCACCACCACCACCACCCGCGCCGCCGGGCGTCGCCGGCCGCACTTCACCGGCCCCAGTTAGCGGCGGCCGCGCCGGGTCCGACATGGAATATCCCGCCGCCGGCGGCTGCCAACCCGCCACGCCGCCGCGGCTAGCCATCGCACCCAGCCGAGCCAGCGGGTCCGCCCCGCCGAAGCCCGATCCGCCCACACCACCCAGCTGCGCCGTCAGGTCCGCCCGCTCCAGCGCACGCTTGACCGCGCGGTACACGCCCTGATGCACTGCGGACTGATCACGGAAGCGAACCTCCGCCTTGGTCGGGTGCACGTTGACATCCACGCGCGACGGGTCAGTGTCGAGCATGATCACCGCGGTCGGCCAGCGGCCGGGCTCGATGAGCCCGCGGTACGCCTCACGCACCGCGTGCTGCAGCGTGCGGTCACGCACGACGCGGCCGTTGACAAACAGGTGCAGGCTCGAACTGGCCTGGCGGGCCAGCGACGGCTTGCCCACCAGCCCCCAGAGCACCAGTACGTTGCCGGTGTCGATGGCATCGGCCGAGGCCTCCAGCAGTTCGCTGTCGAGCTCTTTGCCCAGCAGCAGAACCGCCCGCTCCCGCGGCGTCTGGCCCGCGGGACAATCAACCACCACGCGCCCGTCGCACCGGGCCAGGAAGCCCACCGCCGGGTGGGCCATCGCCAGGTCAGTCAGCACATCCAGGCACCGTCCCTGCTCGGTCCCCGGCGTGCGCAGGAACTTCCGCCGCGCCGGCGTGTTGAAGAACAGGTTCCGCACCGTTACCGCCGTGCCGATGGGCCCGGAGGCCGGGAGCACCGGCCGGATGACATCGCCCTCACCGCTGATCTCCGCCGCACCAAGCTGGGCGCGTGTACGTGAGCGGATACTCATGCGCGAAACCGAGAGGATCGAGGCCAGTGCCTCGCCCCGGAAGCCCATCGTCGCGATCCGATCCAGATCATCAACGCTCGAGAGCTTGCTCGTCGCGTGCGCCGCCAGAGCCAGCGGCAGTTCGGCTTCGGGGATGCCGCCGCCATCATCAACGACGCGGATGAGCTCGATCCCGCCCTGCTCGAGTTCAAGCGTGACGCTGCCGGCACCGGCATCGATGCAGTTCTCCACCAGCTCCTTGACCACCGAGGCCGGGCGCTCAACGACCTCACCAGCGGCGATCTGCGCGGCAACCAGCGGCGGCATCACCCGAATCGGGCGGCGACCGCCGGCATCCTGCCCGCTTCCAGCACCGCCGCCAACCGGGGTGGCCGGGGTGGCCGGGGTGGCAAGCCCCGGGGGCACGCTGATCTCGGGCCGGTGGCCAGAGTCGGATTGTCTTTCCGCTGTTTCCATAGTCGGCGGAACCCGCCGCAACGCACTGTAACCGGGGTCCAGCCGGAAACCTTGTGGATTAATCCGGCGAGTTAGGTTTTTGGTTGCAACCTCCCCCTTTCCTCTGTCGAATGTTGTCGTATATTACAGCTGTTGCGGGCCCACACCCGCGGCAGAACCGGAGCCGAGGCCCATGCACACCAAGACACGATCGAACGGTACGACCGCACGCGCGGCCGACCCGGTGGCACGCCCCATGACCAAACTCATGCACCGCTCACTACACACATCGCTCGTCCTGCTCACCCTCGCTGGCACCTGTGCGGGACAGACCGCCGCGCCAGCCCCCATCGCCGAGCCCGTGGCAGCACCCGCTGCGGCCATCACTCCAGCCCCGGCCAGCGTGGCAGACACCGCCGCCCCGGCACCCGCCGAGGCCACCAAGCTGCAGATCTTCATCCGCGCGATGGAAGGCAAGTCCATCTTCCGCCGCCTGCCGGGTAACCAGGCCGTCCCCGCCAAAGTCGGCGACACCCTCGATGAGAACATCGAGGTCATGACCGGCCCGAACTCCATCGTCCAGATCCAGGTCGGCTCCGGCCAGCGGTTCACCATCGACCGTGGCAGCAAGGTGCTCATCAAGACTGCCATCAGTCAGGGCGGTAAGGAAACCACCCGCTTGGAGACGCCAATTGGCCGCGTGAGTTTCGACGTTCAGCGAGTTGCCGGCGATAACGATGTCGAGATCAAGGCCCCCGATGCGACCCTTGCTGTCAAGGGCACCACCGGCCTGATCGAAGTCACCCCGGGCCAGCCCACCTTCGCCTCCGGTGGTGCCTTCAACACCGGCCAGTTCAACCTGCTGTACAACAACAGGTTCACCGCCAAGGTCACCGGTTCCAAGGCCAGCGGCAGCGACCGGATCACCACCGGCAAGACCGAGAGCCGCAATCTCTTCGTCGACTCGAGCGACAAGTTCGCCCGCTCCGGCGATGAGCAGAAGTTTGTTGAGGATCACTCCGGCCAGACCATCGCCCCGGGCGCTTCCAACAAGATCATCGACAAGCGTTATGACTACGCCCAGGGTGCCTCCTTCTACCAGATGAGCGACGATGGTCAGGCCATCGCCCGCACCGATCTTGGTGGCATCGCCTTCGCCCAGCAGGTGGGCTTCAAAGGCCTCAGCGGCTCACCCGTCGCCGGCACTCTTGCCGCGAATCCGGGCGGGATGCTCGAGATCCTGACCATCGAGAATCTGCCGACTGCAGAAGGTGCCGGCGGCAGCGGTGCCCCCACCGCCGTCGTCCGCTCGGTTGCCTTGAGCGCAGGCTCATTTACCTACCAGACGGTTGCCACCTTCCGCGAGACCGGGTCCTTTGCCCGAACCTCATGGAACTTCAGCGGCATCGCCCGCATGGGTGGCGATGTCTACACAGCTGGCACCACCTACACCGACTTTGGCACCAAGGGTGAGCAGCAGGAACGCGGTCAGATCTACCGCATCGTCATGGGCAACTCCGGCAACGTGCCCACGCCTCTGATGAACCTGGGCATCGATCTGCAGCGCGGCCTGGCCGGTGACAACCAGCGCGGCTCGCTGTTCGTCGTCGGCTCGCTGCCCGGCACCACCTTCGGCTTCACCGGCGCCGCCACCGCCCTGATCCTGCAGGTCGACCCGCGCATCAACTACATTCAGAACGCCTGGTCCAACGTGACCGGCCAGATCCGCGCCGGCGAGGGCTCACCCCTGGCCGCGGTCGCCTCGGTGACCGGCATCACCTACACCAGCGGCACCATGATCATCACGGGTGTGGATAGCCGCAACAACTCCATCCGGGTTGCCTTCAACCCCTTCGCCCGCGGCGGCTCCGGCCTGATCACCAACCAGCAGCTGCTGGCCACCGGCCTGGGTACACCCCGCATCGCCCTGGGTAACGACAACCTCCTCGGCCCCGCCCCCTCAACGAACCTGACGCCGACGAACCCGAGCCTGCCGGCTCGTGACGACATCAACCTGCTGTTCAGCGACATGGCCTATTCCACCGCCGCCCGGCGGTCCGGTGTCATCCAGCTGATCGTCCGCTCGCAGATCCTGGGAACAGCCGCCGATCCGGTCGGTGCGATCAACTCCGGTGACCTGAACATTCTCGCCGGCATCCTGGGCCTGTACGACAACCGCCGCGGCGGCATCGGTCTGACCGTCGCCGAGTTCCGCCGCCGCATCTTGGAATCCGGCTACCGCGGCACGTTGCCGCCTTCGTTCCAGAGCGGCCCGCCGGGATGATCGCGGACGCCATCTGATTGGTCGACATGCCCGCGGAAGCCGTTTCATCCGGCTCTCCGCCGACCGGTCAGACACCCCGAACTTGCCCCGGCACCGGTCCGCATAACCGGTGCCGGGTTTGTTTTTGACCCCCAATCCGGCCCTGATCCACCCCTCATCTTGCCCGGTTTCACCTTCGCTTTGGGAAGGTCTATGCTGCCTCCGATAGAGAGCTGACGCCCGCAACGGGTGCTGTTATTCGGACCTTACGGGCCGACAGCCCCTGCCGCGGCCAGCTCGGAGCCGATTGCATGTTTGTCATCCGCCGCGGAAAAATCGACGACGTCCCGACCCTGCTGAAGCTGGCCAAGATGGTCCACTTCATCAACTTGCCGCCGGACAAGGAGATTATCGACGCGAAGGTGACCTGGGCCCGCAACTGCTTCCTGATGGCGGCCGATGCGGACACGCACGCCCACAAGGTCCAGCAGCAGGCGGCCGGACGCAAGAACGCTGCGGCGGCGAACGGCTCACTGGCCACCGGCCTGAAGGAGCTGACCGGCCGGACCCCGCTGTTCCTGTTCGTGATGGAGGAGCTCGAGACCGCCGGCGTCATCGGCACCTGCCAGGTGATCAGCGCGATGGGCGGGCCGGGCGCACCCAACGTGTCGCTCCAACTGTCGCGGCGCGACCTGTTCAGCCAGTCGCTGCAGATGGGCGTGACGCACACCGTCGCCAAGATTCACCTTGATGAGTCCAGCCCCACCGAGATCGGCGGCCTCATCTTGCAGCCCAGCTTCCGCGGCCACCGCAAGAAGCTCGGTCGCCTGCTCTCGCTGGTGCGATTCCACTTCATGGGCCTGCACCGCGAGCTGTTCAGCCCGCGCGTGCTGGCCGAGATGATGGGCCCGATCACCGTCGACGGCCACAACCCGTTCTGGGACTACTGCACGCGGTGCTTCATCAACCTGTCGTACGAGCAGGCCGACCGGTTCTGCCAGCAGACCAAGGAGTTCCTGCTCACGCTGTTCCCGCGTGAGGAGATCTATCTGACGCTGCTGGCACCCGAAGCCCGCTCGGTCGTCGGCACCGTCGGCCCGGAGACGATCCCGGCCAAGCGCATGCTGGAGAACCTGGGCTTTAAGTACCACAACCGCGTCGACCCGTTCGACGGCGGTCCGCACCTGGAAGCCCAAATGGATCAGATCACTGTGATCCGCGACACCGACCGCTCCGAACTGGCCGCACCGGTCAAGCCCGACGAGGCCGGTCACCTCAAGGAACACGGCATTGTCTCGGTGATGCCCGAGGACGGTGATTTCCGTGCGGTGGAGTGCGACTTCGCCCGCGACCGTTCCGGACGCATCATCATCGATACCGAGCACATGATCGCCCTGCAGGCCTCGCCGGGAGTTGAGGTGGGCTTCACCCCGCTGTCGCGCCCTGACACCTGGCCGATCCGGCACATCCACGCCACCCCGGCGGCCACGGCCACCAACGCCGCGCTGACCGGAAGCAAGGCCAAGGCCTCCAAGGCAGCCCGCAAGAAGAAGTCCAAGGCCTGACCGGCCCGGGCGACCAGCAGTCGCAAATGAAAACGGCCCCGGTGCAGAGCACCGGGGCCGTTGTGTTTCACGACTTCAAGGAACCACGGCTGATCCGCAGCCGTCGCGGACTCAGGCCGGCAGAGCGTTCGTTGGCGGCGTCCCGGGAATGGCCCCGATGCCGGCACCACGGGTCCCCGTCGGCGGGTTGCCTTTGCTGGTCCACACGATCGGGCAGGCCACGGCCACCGACGAGTAGGTGCCGGTGATGACACCGACCAGGAAGCAGAACGAGAAGGCCCGCAGAGCCTCGCCGCCGATTACGTAGAGCACGCCGGTGGCGATGATGGTCAGGCCCGAGGTGATGAAGGTGCGGCTGAGGGTCTCGTTGATGGACTTGTTGATGATCTCCGTGGAGGCATAGGGCAGCTTGCCCTTGGTCTCGCGGATGCGGTCCATGATCACGATGGTGTCGTTGAGCGAGTAGCCCAGGATGGTCAGCACGGCCGCCACGACGTTGAGGTCGATCCTGAAGTCGCGGATACCAAGGGCCTCAGCCAGCCCGGGGTTGATGCGAACGAAGTAGCCGGCCATCGCGATGAAGCCGACGGCCACCACGCAGTCGTGCAGCGTGGCGACGATCGCCGCCAGCGAGTAGCGGAAGGAGCTGAACCGGACCCACACGTAGATGATGATGAGCAGGGCCGAGAGCAGCGTTGCGACGATGGCCTGGGCTGCGAAGCTCGCGGCGATCGACGGTGAGAAGCTCTCTACACCGGCGAGGGTGTTCTCACGCGCGAAAGCCGTATTGATGAAGGTCCACTCGCCGGCGCGGATATCCGCCCGCCAGGCTTCGGGGTTGACATCGAACTTCACCTGAGGGTCCAGGAACAGAACAGCCGCGGTGGAGACCTGCTGCTCGTCACCGTCGAGGACCACCACGCGGTGGCGGCGGTTGATCGCGCTGGTGAAGGCCGCATCGGTCGAGAGTGCGGACAGCCGCGACTCAAGGTTGGCCAGCGACGGCTTGCCGGAACCTGAGGCCACGTTCCGGAGGATGACGGCGCCGCCGCCGACGTAATCGGAAACGTCCGCCGATGAGCCCGGCAGGGACGCGAAGTCGGCGGTGTCGAAGTTCTCACGCAGCGAGCCCTTGACGGTGATCGGCAGCACTGCGGACTCCGCAGCGCGGGCCTCGCCCACGCCGGTGAAGGTCACGGCTTCCTGAATATCAAGGTCACTCTTGAAAGCGGCGGTCACGGCCTTGTTGACCGCACGCGTGTCGGTCAGCGTGGTCTTGACGATGAACCGGCTGGTCACCTCGTTCTGAGGATTCAGCATGATGATCGTCGGATCCATCTGGCGGAGCACACCGAGCTCGGGGTCGTGCCCGGGCGCAGCGGGGTCGACAAGCTGATCGATGGTCGCCTTGAGCTTGTCGGCCATCTCGGCGCGGGTCCGGGTGATGGGCTTGCCGGCGGCGTCCTTCTTGAGCTGAACGGTCACCTTGGTGCCGCCACGGAACTCGTTATCAAACAGGTCGGTGCCACGGCTCAAGACCGCCACGATGCACAGGCCGGTGACGGTGATCGAGAAGACCAGCAGCGGCACGCGGAAGCTCATCCACTTGACGTTCGGATGGAGCACGCGGTTGAGGCCGGGGAAGGCCAGCGGCAGCATGCTCAGCGTGCGGAAGCCGAGCTTGTCGACCAGCAGGATGTAGACCAGCCGGGTGACGTAGAGCTGGCAGATGAGGGTCGTCACCGCACCGATGGACATCGTGATGGCGAAGCCCTTGATCTCAGGGGTGCCGGTGAAACCCAGCACGATACACACGATCAGCTGGGCCATGTTGCCGTCGATAATGGCCGACAACGCCTTGGAATACGCCAGGCGGATCGATGTCCGCAGGTCGTTGCCGCGGAGCATTTCTTCCCGCATGCGCTCGAAGACGAGCACGTTGGCATCAACGGCCATGCCGAAGGTCAGAATGACACCGGCGATGCCGGGAAGGGAGAACTTGGCGGCGTTGAGGCTCATGGCCGCCAGGATCATCAGCAGGTTCAGCAGCAGCGCCACCATGGAGATGGCACCACCGACGAAGTAGTACATCATCATGAACGCGGCAACACCGGCGAAGGCCACCACACCGGCGTACAGGCCGCGGTCCAGGTTGTCCTTGCCCAGGTCCGGGGCGATGGTGTTCTCGCTGACGGGCTCGGGGCTCAGGCGGGCTGCCAGTGAACCGGCGTCCAGCACGCGGACGACGTAGTTGACTTCCTCGACCGAGAAGTTGCCGGTGATCTGGCCGTTGGAGCCGATCTCACTCTGGATCGTCGGGGCGGTGTACACCTCGTCATCGAGCAGCACGGCCATCGGCCGGCCGCGGTTGTCGTTGGTCAGCTGACGCATCCGCAGGGCACCCGGGGCGTCCATGTAGAAGGCGATGCTCGGGCGGCCCAGTTCATCGTTGCTCGGACGGGCTCCGGCGACCTTCCAGTCACCCGAGCCGGCCACCAGCGAAGCGCCGGGGGTGGTGTACAGCAGCAGATAGATTTCACCGTCGTAGACGTCGGCCGCGTAGCCGTACCGCCCTTTGAAGTAGCTGACGGGGTCGCTGCCGAGCATCTGCAACTGCTCGGCCGACTCGTACCAGCCCTCGAGCTTGTTGAGCTTGAACCAGCCCAGTTCGGGACTCTTGACACTCTTGGGGCCGCCCTGACGCAGTTCGGCACGCATGCGTGCCTCGTCGGGCGTCGCGCCGGTGGCGGCGATGCGGAACTCCAGCACGCCGGCACCGCGGAGCAGACGCTTGAGGTCAGACGGGTCATCGAGCGTCGAGCGGTTCTTCTCGTAGACGCCCCAGGCCTCGATCACCTTCTCCAGGCCGGCAGCAGCGCCCGGGTGGTCCTTCTTCAGACGTGCGATGGCCTGCTTGCGCGGGCTCTCCAGCGTCACCTGCTGGCCGGTCGCGTCGGACTTGATCTTGCGGTCCTTGTCGCTCAGCTGCAGGGCGCGCCGCACTTCCGCCGCGGGGATGGCAGTACCCAGGGCCTTCTCTTTGGCCGCGGTGTAGGCCTTCTCACTCTCGGCCACGGCCCGCGCCGCACCGTCGAAGGCGTCCTGAGCGGCCTTGTACGCATCTTCCAGCGGCTTGAGGGCATCGCCCGTCACGCCGGTCTGCCGGGCGTTGTTCAGCGCACCCTGGGCCGCATCAACCGCGGCACGCAGCTCGCCCTGGCGACCGCGGAACTCCGCAGCACGCACCGCGATGGCGTCGAACGCCTCTGCCGACGCAGTCAGCAGCCCCTTGCGGGTCTCATCACCGCCAGCAACGCGGACGATCTCCGCGGTACGCTTGCCACCCTCGGCCGGCGTCTTCATCAGACGCTCGAACTGGTCGGGGGTCAGTGCGCCGGCTGCGATCTCGGCGAGCACCTTCTCAAAGTCGGCCTTGAAGGCCTTGACCTTGTCACCCGGCAGCGGCATCGTCACTTCGATACGGCTGGCGCCTTGACGCACCATCGTCACGTCCAGCACGCCCTTGGGGTCGACGCGCCGCTTGAGCAGCTCGATCATGCGCGGGACGGTGTTGTCCGGATCATCGGGCTTGAGTTCGACCTGGTAGACCAGGCTCACACCACCGGCCAGGTCCTTGCCGCGGCGGAGCTTGTCCTCCGGCGGCAGGATGTTGATGACCGACAGCGCGATCAGAACGAGCACGAACGTGAAGTGAAGCCAGAGACGGCGCATATGAATGTGTCGGGTTGAAGCAGAAAACCGGGCGAAAAACAGACGAACGTGCCGCCCGGGACACCCGGGCGGCACGAATGATTACACGATCTTGATCAGACGCCTGCCTTGGCGCCGGCAAGCTTGACCTCAGTCGAGGCGGCCTGCCCGTGCTTGCGAAGCACGCCCTGAATCGCAGACCTGTTGAAGCGGATCCGGGTGTTGGTCACCTCGTCGACGCGGAGAACAACCTCGTCCTCTTTGATCTCGGCGATGTTGCCGATGATGCCGCCGTAGGTCTGCACCTTGTCACCGGGGGCCATCGCGGCAAACAGCTCAGCACGCTTCTTCTTTTCCTTGCGGCTGGTCATCATGCTGAAAACCAGCATCAGGCCGATGACCAGAATCATCGGCAGCATGAACGACAGCATGCTCGGTGCGGGCTGGGCCGTCTGGCCGCCTGCGGGGGCAACCGGAACCGCCGCGGTGCCGGTGCCCGCCGGCGTGGTCGCGGCAACCGGTGCGCCCGGTATCGGGCCCTTGGGCTGGCCGAGCACCTCAACGGAGCCCGCGGACGGAGCCGCGGCCGCGGGTGCGGCTGGTGCGGCACCCACCGTGGGAGTGGAGGCTTGGGCGAACGTCAAGAAAAAGGTAGAAATCGGGCTTGCTTCGGTCATGGCGATACTCACAGCCGCCCCTCTGGCAGTTGGGGGCCAGATCGGTCAGCGGCACTCATCCAACCGGACGCCAAACAGCGGCGCACGGCAAGTCGGGAGTTTAGGCCCGTGCCCGCCGCAAACCGCAGTTCTGTCGCCCGGCATCGTCCGAGAACATCTGGCCTGGAGCGTGAAACAGGCCCCCTGTCCGTCTCTACCAATACTCAGGATGCCGCCAGTCCGGCCGCGACCGCCTCAGCACACACGGGCCAGCGTGCGGTAAAGCCCTGCCAGTCCCCGCCGGGGATGGTCGCCCGCAAGTCCGCGGTCAGCCGCTGGAAGTGCCGCAGGTTGTGGAGCGTCACCAGAATCGGCCCCAGCATTTCATCGGCCATGAACAGGTGCCGCAGGTACCCGCGAGAGAAGTGCCTGCCTGTGACAGGGTCCGGGCGGCAGGCGTGGCAGTCGCACCCGGGCCAGATGGGCTGGGTGTCCTGACTGAACTTGGCGTTGCGAAGCCGCATCTGCCCGGCCGGGGTGAACGCGTTGGCGTTGCGGCCGTTGCGGGTCGGCAGGACGCAGTCGAACATGTCAACACCGGCCATCACGGCGGCGACGATGTCGCGCTCGTAGCCGACACCCATGAGGTAGCGGGGCTTGGACTCCGGCAGCAGCGGCGCGGTGTGGCGCACCACGCGGGCAATGTCGGCGGAGGTCTCGCCCACGGCCACGCCGCCGATGGCGTAGCCGGGCAGTTCGATATTGCAGATGCGCTCGGCCGACCAGGTTCGCTGGGCGAAGTCCGTTCCGCCCTGGACGATGCCAAAGAGCGACTGCTCACCCGCGCGGCCGCTGGCCAGGTGTGCCGCCTTGCAGCGTTCAAGCCATCGCACGGTGCGCTCGTTGGCTTCCTTGAGCCGTGCGGCGTGGTCGAAGCCCTTGCGGCTCTTGGTCGCCTGCTTGTCGCGGCGGAGCACGCGGTCCAGCCGCGGGTCGAGACGCGCCTCCGGCTGTGCGGGGGCCGGCTCGGACCGTTCCGCCGCGGCGGGTTCGCCTTCGTCGGCCGCTGCCGCGTCCATGCTCGGCGGGCAGTCGTCAAAGGCCATGATGATGTCCGCACCAAGGGTGTTCTGTACGGCCGTGGCCCGTTCCGGCGAGAGGTGCACCGTCGCGCCATCGACGATGGACTTAAATGTCACCCCTTCATCGCTGATGGAGTTGATGTTGGCCATCGAGTAGGCCTGGTAGCCGCCCGAGTCGGTGAGCATCGGCCGGTTCCAGCCCGTGAACACCTGCAGACCGCCGAGCGCCGCAACGGTCTCCGGCCCCGGCCGAAGCAGCAAGTGATAGGTATTGCCCAGACAAATCTGTGCGCCGGTCTCTGCCAGCAGATGGGGCAGGATCCCCTTGACCGTGCCGCGCGTGCCCACAGGCATGAACGCGGGCGTATCGAACGCACCGTGCTTGGTCACCACGCGACCGACCCGGGCTCGGCACACCGACGATCTCGACGAGATTGAAAAGCTCAGAGCCATAGACAGCGGTCACTCGCCCACAGGGCAGCCCGCCGCCCGAGCATACCCCGCCGGTCCGGGCCGCGTCATGGTGCTGGCGGCGTTGCTGGCTGGGTGCCGCTCTTGCGGGAGAGCCACCAGCCGGTGATCATCCGGGCCAGCAACAGCGCCACCGGGAAGGCGGCACCGCCGATGACGGCCAGCGCGAACTCGTACGGAATGATCCCGTATCGCACCACTACCCAGCCCACCGCCACGTACAACGCCATCAGGATCGGTACGGGCCAGACGCCGGTCTTGGCGGTGATGGTGTCGGTGCGTTCGCCCATCTTCTCGGCCTGGGCCTTGAGCTGGATGAGCAACTTGCGGGCCCAGACAAACTCGGTGGCGAGCAGTCCAAGCCCGGCGAAGAACACGATACTGCCGCCCGGTCCGGGCAGCGGGCCGATGACGGCGGCCGAGCACATCAGCAGGGTCCCTGCGATAAGAATGAACACCTTGCGCAGGTTCCGTCGGGTCGCGGCGATGGCCTCGGCCATGTCGGCCACGGGTGCGGGCCGTTCAGGCACAACCGGAGCAAAGCCCAGCGAGCGGTAGTGCATCCACGAAAGCACACCGAAGAACACAAAGACCGCGGTCACGACGGCGAGGGTCAGCCAGGTCGGCACATCGGTCCGGGGCAGGATCCACAGCTTCACAACGAAATAGCCCAGAACCGCAAGCAGGGCGAGCTTCATGAAGCGGAACGCCCGCACCACGCCGCCCAGGGCCAGGTGCAGCGAACGGAGCATGAGAATCACGCAGGCCGAGGCGGCAAACGCGATGAACGGGTCGCGAGTGATGGCAAAGGCCGCGGGGATGGAGTCCACGGCGTACGTCAGATCCGCCGCACCGGAGAGCACCACCAGAAGCAGGACAAGCCGCCCCTTCTGCTCGGCCCGGGCACCGTAGTCGGGGGCCATCATGCCCACGCCCGCCCCGCCCGCAGGACCGACGCCCAGCATCCAACTGAGCACCCGGACGTGCGGCCGCTGCTCGAAGTTGGTGGACCAGTCCGGCATCACCAGCGTGCGGACCATGGCCAGGCCCAACACCGCGGCAAAGACGTGACTCATGGACTCGTAGAGATGCCACAGCCGGGCCGAGCCCCAGATCAGCCCGAATCGCATCGCCAGACTTATCGCAAGCCCGTAGAACAGGATCCGCGACTGCCGGGCCGGATCGATCCGGTACCAGCTAAACAGCAGGGCCCACAGCGCAAGGTTGTCCACGCTCAGGGCAAGCTCGGTCACGTACACGGTCAGGAACTGCAGCAGGGCGTCCTCAGCACTCGGCCGCACGCTTCGCACCGGATCCAGCAGCAGCGCATCGTTGACCCCCTGAAACCCGTGGGAGTACATCAGCGTGACGACCATCGCCATCGCGGCGGCGACCAGCACCCACAGCGCAACAGAAATTCCGGCCGTCCGCTGGTCCAGTTTCCCGCCGGAATGCAGCGCGGCGATCCGCGCGGGGCGTCCGGCCAGCATCAGCTCGGCAAGTGCCCACGCCGCAATCACGCCCGCCAGGATGAGCCAGGGATACGTCACCGGGGCAAACGTAGCCCGCGGCATCGCGCACGGTCACGCCTCAGCGGCACTGTCCCTGCCCGCGCACCACAAACCGCTCGATGGTCAGCTCCTGAACGCCCATGGGCCCGTAGGCATGCAGCCGCGATGTGGAGATACCGATCTCGGCCCCAAGGCCCAGCGCACCGCCGTCGTTGTTGCGGGTGGAGGCGTTGACCAGCACGCACGAACTGCGGACTGCCCGCACGAAGGTGTCGGCGGCTACGGGATCCGCCGTGACAATCGCTTCGGTATGGTCGGAGGTGTACCGGTGGATGTGCTCGATGGCCTGTTCCATACTTCCTGCACCGAACTTCCCCCCCACCACCTTCATGGCGACCACGAGATCCAGGAACTCGCAGCCGAAGTCCTGCTCGCCGGCCGGCTGTACGGCCGCCCCGCCCAGCCGGCACACCTGGGCATCACCCCGGACCTCAACGCCAACCGCCCGGTACGCCGCGACCAGCCGGGGCACAAACTGCTCGGCGATGGCACCGTCAACCAGAATGCACTCAGTGGCGTTGCAGGTTGCCGGGCTGCTGGTTTTCCCTGTCACGCAGATCCGCTCGGCCATGTCCAGATCCGCCGCGGCGTGGACGTACACATGGCACACGCCCTTGAAGTGCTGCAGCGTGGGGATGCGGCTGTGCTCGGCGACGAATCGGATCAGCTCCTCACCGCCGCGCGGAATGACCAGGTCAATGTTCCCGCGATCGGCCAGCAGCACCTTGAGCTGCTCGCGGTCCGTGCTGGTCACCAGTTGGACCGCATCGGCCGTGACGCCGAACTGCCCCAGTGCCCGCCGGATGAGTCCGAGCAGCACGGCGTTGGTCTCCGCCGCCTCACGCCCGCCTTTGAGGATGCAGGCGTTGCCGGCCTTAAAGCACAGCGCGAAGGCATCAACCGTTACGCCCGGCCGGGCCTCGTAGATCATCGCGATCACCCCCAGCGGGGTGCGCACCTTTTCAACGATGAGATCCGACGGGCTGCGCCACTGACGCGTCACGCCACCCAGCGGGTCGGGCTGGCCTGCGACCGCCCGCACCCCCGCCGCCAGATTCGCTACCGCCTCGGCACTCAGCCCCAGCCGTTTGAGCTTCGGTCCGCTGACCCCAGCCCGCTCCGCCGCCGCGAGGTCGCGAGTGTTTGCCTCCAGAATCTGCTGGCTCTGGGCGGCCAGGAGCCGCGCCAGCTCCACGAGGGCCTGGTTGCGCGTCGCCGCGGGAAGGCCCATGACCTGATGGCTCGCCCGCCGCGCACGCGGCCCCAGCTGATCGATGCTCTCACTGGTCTGCTCCGGCGGGACGATGCTCATAGCCAAGGGTTGGCAGGCAGCGGGCCCGGCACCACGGCCGCGGGGACGGTGGATTGCCCCAACCTGTTCCCCAGCCTGTGTTCCGCCCTCTCCCCCGCCCTGCCGCCGCCCTGCCGCCTACAGATCCGTATGGCGTTTCTCCCGTACGTTCTGGCGGCCGTGCTGGCCGGTGTGTTCATCCCGGTCCAAGCAGGCGTCAACGGTGCGATCCGCCGCAGCAGCGAAAGCCCCATCTTCGCGGCACTGATCAGCTTCGCCGGGGGCACCCTGGCCCTCGGCCTCGTCCTGCTGCTGGCCCGCGTGGATCAGCCCAAGCTCCAGCACGTGCCCGGCACGCCGTGGTACGGCTTTACCGGCGGCCTGCTGGGAGCCTTCTTTGTCACCGTCGCCGTGCTCGCCCAGCCCAAGATTGGTGCCGCCACGCTGGTGGGGTGCATGATCCTGGGTCAGGTGATCTGCTCGCTGGCCATCGACCACTTCGGCTGGCTGGAGGTACCGGTCCGCGAGATCACCCTGCCGCGGGCCGCAGGGGCCCTGCTGGTGCTGGGCGGGGTGTACCTGGTCCAGCGAGGTTGATCCCGCCGCCGGCCCCGTGCAGTTCATCATCCGGTGTCCTCGCTCCCGCCTCCCGCGGCTACGTTTGACCATGCCGCACGATGCGCGTCCGATCCACACCGTCTCCCGCTTCCTGGTCTGTGCCGTCCTGCTCTGCCTGCTGCCCGGCTGCATGCAGCAGCGCATCGGCGATGTGGCCTACCCACGCAAGGGCGATGAGATCATGGTCGCCGGTGTGCTCTTCCACACCGGCGCCCCGGTGGTGCTCTGGACCGATCCGGGCGGCTACGACGCATACCGCACCGAGAAGCGGTTCGCACGTGTAAAGGACGCCTCCTGGGAAGCGAGCAAGAAGGACGGCGGCGGGCCGGACAGCCCCGCCCGCTACAGCCCCCGTTTCATGCGGTTTGCCGAAAAGCAGCCCGAGCCCTGGCCGGGCATCACGCTGACGGCCTCGCAGATCGAAGCGATCCGCGGCGGCGGCATCGACCTGGAGACCCTCCGCGAGCAGGTCGACCAGTTTGTCCTGCACTACGACGTCTGCGGCACGTCGCGCACGTGTTTCCGCATCCTGCACGATGTCCGCGGCCTGTCGGTCCACTTCATGGTGGATATCGACGGCACCATCTACCAGACGCTGGACCTTAAGGAACGCGCGTACCACGCCACGACCAGCAACGACCGCTCCGTGGGCATCGAGATCGCCAACATGGGCGCGTACACGGTCAAGGAGAAGCACCCCTTTACCCGCTGGTACAGCATGGATCAGGAAGGCAACGTGACCATCACGGTGCCGCCGGAACTGGGTGGTGGAGGCGTGCGCACGAAGGACTTCATCGGCCGCCCGTCGCGTCAGCGGCCGATCGTGGGCACCATCCAGGGTTCGCCGCGGATGCAGTACGACCTGACGGACCAGCAGTACGACTCACTGACGAAGCTGACCGCCGCGCTGCACAAGGCGCTGCCGCGGATCCGGCTGGATTACCCCAAGGGTGCCGATGGCAAGCTGGTCACCGGCAAGCTGCCCGATGAGCAGCTCAAGGCCTTCACCGGCGTGCTGGGCCACTACCACATTCAGGATGACAAGGCCGACCCGGGCTCGGCCTTTGACTGGGACCGGGTGGTCAACGGTGCGCGGCGGATCATCGGCATTGATGAGCTTGCCCCCGGCAACGCACCGGTTGAAGAAGCCCTGGCCGTGAAGGGCGCCAACGTGGGACCGGCAGCGCCGCCCGCGGCTCCGGCTGCTGCACCGGCACCGGCGCCCGCACCCGCTCCCCCGGCAACGCCCGCTCCGGTTCCACCCGCGACTCCCAAGCCCTGACCCGCCCGCACCCCGCACACCACACGAGTGTCCATCCGTGTCCGTTCACGTTCTGCGATTCGACCAGCTTGATTCCACCTCTCTGCAGGCCCGGCGGCTGGTGGCCAGTGGTGAACTTCCACCCCAGTCGCACCTGGTGCTGGCCGCTCGGCAGACCGGCGGCATCGGCCGGCACGGGCGGCACTGGAGCAGCCCCTTCGGCGGGCTGTGGATGACGCTGCTGTGGCCGCTGCCCGAGGGCGGCGGCCCGTACGCCGGTGGCCACCTGCCCGAGACACTCTCACTGCAGTTGGGGCTCGCGGTTCAGCGGGTACTGGCCCGGGCAATGGGCCCCAACTTCAGCATCCGCTGCAAGTGGCCCAATGACGTGATGGCCAGTGACCGCAAGCTCGCGGGTATGCTGATCGAAACCGCCAGCGGCCCGACGCGACTGCCCACCAGCCCGCTATCAACTACCACCCGCTGGGTGCTCGTCGGCATCGGCTGCAACATCAACAATCCGGTCTCCACACTGCACCCGGAGGTTCAGGCCGCCGCGGCGAGCACCATCTCACTGACGGGTGAGCCGATTGAACTGGAGATCTTCCGCAAGCGGCTCGTGGCCTCGGTCCTTGGTGTGCTGCACGAACCGGCGAGCGATGAAGCCGCGTGTGCGGCATTTGCGGAGGTGATGTGGGGCATCGGCCGCACCGTCAGCGCGACGCTGCCGGATGGCAACACGCGTCAGGGCACAATCCGCGGCATCGATGCTCAGGGGCGGCTGCTGCTTGGTGCAGGAAGCCCCGAGCGAGTCGAGCCGCTGGCGAGCATCAGCCAGTATGTGCCGCACGGGCAGGGTGGGTGAGTTGCGGGCGGTGGCCAGCCGCGCGTTTTACTCGTCGTCCTGCGCATCGGGATCAGGCCGGGTCATCTCCGTCAAGCCCTTGGGCGTCTCCACCAGCACCAGGTCCGCCTCGTCCATGAAAATGCCGTGGTCCACGATGCCCGGCGTGCTGTCCAGCAGCACCACCAGATCAAGCAGGTCAAAGCCGTCTTCCTCCAGCGCGGGCAGGTCAAGCTTCACATCCAGCACCGCGTTGCCGTTGTCCGTCACGTAGGGCCGGGCGGCATCCTGCTTGTCGGCGCGGCGCGTGGCCGTCATGCCGTAGTCCTCAAGCATGCCTAGCACGAAGCCGACCGCCCCGGGCAGCACCTCCAGCGGCAGCGGGTACTTCACACCCAGATACGGCACCAGCTTGGTGTTGTCGATGCAGTACACGCAGCGCGGCTGGGCGCTGTCACCGCGGGTATCGTGCGATGCGCCGGCCCGGGCCATTGCCGCGGCGAGCTTCTCACGGGTCATCGCGCCGCCGCCGCCTTTGATCATCGCCAGGTCGGGTGCCACCTCGTCGGCACCGTCAAAGAGGAAATCCAACCGGGCGACCTCGGCCAGGTCCACCACCCGCAGCCCCAGCGAGGTGGCCAGTTCCGCCGAGGCGATGCTGGTGGCCACGCAGGTCAGGTCCAGCTTCTCGCGCTGCGAGCGTGCCGCCAGAGCGCGAATGCACCGCGCTGCCGCCCGTCCTGTGCCGAGGCCGACCGTCATGCCGCGGCGGATCGAGGAGATCGCACGCTCGGCCAGCGCATCGGTGCCCGGGGCGGCCGTGTTGGTGGGGGCGGATGACGGCGCGGACTGCTTGCTCATGACTTGGGTTTCCTGACAGGTTTGGCGGCAGACTTGGCCGCCGGTTTCGTGGCCGACTTCGGTGCTGGCTTGTCATCGCCTGCCGCGGCGGGCTTCTCGGCCCGCGCCGGCTTGTCCTTCTTCGGCGGGCCACCCTGGTCGGCGCCGGGTGCCCACAGCACATCGCCCTTGCCGTTCTCGTTGGCCACACGGCCCAGGACGAACAGCAGGTCCGACAGGCGGTTGAGGTACCGCACCGTCTCGGCGTTGGTGCCCTCGGGCTCGGCGGCCAGCAGCGAGACGCAGCAGCGCTCGGCCCGGCGCGTCACCGTGCGGGCCACGTGCATCGCCGCGGCAAGTTCGCTGCCGCCGGGCAGGACGAAGCTGTTGAGCGGCTGCAGGTCCTCGTTGAAGTGATCGATGTGCTTTTCGAGCCGCTCGGTCTGGCCGGCGGTCACACGCAGGCGCTGGCCGGGCTGCTCGCCGGGGGTCAGCGGGCAGCAGAGGTCGGCGCCGACATCGAACATGGCGTTCTGCACGCCCTTGAGCAGGTCGGCGATGCGGGCGGGCAGCGTGCCCGGTGAGAATCGTGCGGCGATGTTGACCACCACGCCGATGGTGGCGTTGGCCTCATCGACCGTGCCGTAGGCCTCGACGCGGAGGTCGTCCTTGCTCACGCGGCGACCGTCGCCCAGTCCGGTCGTTCCGGCATCGCCGGTCTTGGTGTAGATCTTGCTGAGTCGGACCATCGGTGGGCACCTCGCGGAAGTCAAAGCAACGCGGCAGCCACAACCGCACACGCAGGCCGGGCCAGCCGCGTTAGTGTTGGCCCGCCGATGGCCCGGGAACAACGCCGCAGCAGGAAATGGCCCGCAGTTCCACCCGGATCTGGTGCAGCCAGCGGGGATCGCTCGGGGATGCAGACAGGCAACTGGCAGCAGATTTGAACGCTCAGCAGTGCTGCCCGAAGAGCTGAACGCGCGACCTGTCAGCCGCTTAGCCCCGCAACCGACAGATCGCGGCGAACACCAAACATGCACCTTCCGCGGGTTCCGCAACGCTCGCAGCACGCAGTCGTGAAGGCCGAGAACCATCTTTGGGATGGATCAGAACCGTCGTCGGCACGACATTGGCAGAAGGCGGCCGCACTTCTCGCACTACTGGACGTCACCTCGATGAGTCCCTTCCGGCCAAACCAACCACAATCCACAAGTCCCGCGACGGAACCTCTCACATGCTCTCAACTTTGATGTCCGCTCTTCGCGCGATCGTGCTGGCGTCTGTGCTCAGCGCTCTGGGCACAGCCACGCAAGCCCAACTGTGCCCCCCGCCAGCGACCGTGACACCGCTGCCGACGACAAGCGCCAGTGTGCAGGTTGCCATCGGCAGCGGCGTCACCATCCCGTCGAGCGGCGGTTCGATCACTAACGCTCGCGTGTTCCGCGTTGTCGGGACCGGTCACCGCTACCGGGTGACCACCTGCGGCCTGACGACTCAGGACACCATCCTGGCCGTCACCAACTCGTGCGCTGCCCCCTGGTTGGGCCAGACGATCACCGTCGGGGATGATCAGTGTTCGTCACAGTCACAGATTGAGTTTGATGCACGGGAAGGTGTGGAGTACAACATCGTCGCCGGGTGGTACAGCAGCGCAGCGCAGTCCTATCAGATGACGATCACCCGCCTTGCCGCCATCGCCAGCACCCCCGGAATCAACGCGACGTGCGCCACCGCGACCCCGCTTCTGTTCGGCGACGCCCGCGGCAATGAGCTGGTCGTCTCGGCTGCCCAGCCGCAGGGGAGCTGGTACGTCCTGACGATCCAAGACACGACGAGCGTCACGCTGCGGGCCTGCGCCTTGGTGGGTGATCCGCTCATTGAGATCCTCGTCGCGTGCGGGGGATCGCTCGTCACGTCCAATGATGATGGCGGCGGCCCCTGCGCCGCACCGTTTCGCAGCAGCGGCGGATCGCAACTGACCGTAACGCTCACCCCCGGAAGCTACATCGTCCGCGCGGGTTCGTACAACGGTGTCCCGACCACGGGATTGCTGACCGCCACCGTCGCGCTGCCCGCGGGAGTGCTGTCGTATCAGGGCCGGCTTGAGGACCAGGGCCAGCCCGCCAACGGCGTTTTTGATATCCGGTTCGACTTCTACTCCGGCCCGAACACCACCACTCGCCGCGGCACGTTCGATGCAACCGGCGTGGTGGTGACCAACGGACTCTTCACGGTCGAACTGCCGTACCTGGCCATCCCGGGCGTCAGCTTCGACACCGATCGCTTCATCGAACTGTCGGCCAAGCGATCCGACCAGACCGCGTACGTCACACTCCTGCCCAGGCAGCAGATCGGCATCGCCCCGATCGCCCGCGTTGCGCTCAATGCCCCGGCCGGTCCGCAAGGGCCGCAGGGTCTTTCGGGGCCTGCCGGACAGCCGGGTGCGCCTGGTGCTCCGGGCGCCCCGGGAGCTTCGCCCTTTACGCTCTCAGGAACCAGCGCGATCTACACCGCCGGCAACCTCGGCATCGGCACCGCGGCACCGAACGCGCGGCTCGGCGTTGAGGGCACCGATGCCAGCACCGGCCTGTCGCTGAACGTGGCCAACAACCTCTTTGCCACGCCCGGCTTTGTCGGCGTCGGCCGTTCCGCACCGCAGACCGCGGCGGAGCGCTTTGGCATCGGCAGCGGCGTCGGCGGCTACACCGGCATGTACATCACGACGCCAAACGGCGGACTGCCGTTCTACGGCTACATCAGCGGCAGCAACACCGCGTGGACGTACCTGGACACCCTGAACGTCTGGCGGCTGTACAACACCGCCGCCGGCGAGATCTTCGCCATCGCTGGTAACGGCAACACCGGCATCAAGGTCTCACCGAGCACCATCTTCACCCTCGATGTCGGCGGCAACATCCGCTGCACGACCTTGACGCAGACTTCCTCGGGCAAGTACAAGGACGATGTGACCACGCTGCGGCGCGGGCTGGTTGAACTCATGGATATCCGCCCGGTCGAGTTCATCTGGAACGACCAGTCGCCGGCGGATGTGCGGAGCAAGCACGATGTCGGCGTGATCGCCGAAGAACTGGCCACCGTGCTGCCCGAGGCCGTGACGCGCGATGCCACGGGGGCCGCCGTTGGTGTGGACTACTCGCGGCTGACCGTCCTGAGCATCAAGGCCATTCAGGAACTGCGGGAGATCAACCAGCGACAACAGCAACTGCTGCTGAACATGGAAGAGCGCCTGCGCAAGCTGGAAGCCGCACCCGGCAAGTGAGCCCCGGCCGCCGCCGGCCGGCACTCAGCAGCCGATGGCGAAGGCGTTGATGAAGGCGATGAAGTCGTCGGCATCGATGGTGCCGTCGGGCTCCTGGCCGAAGTCGCCGGCGCCGACGATGTCGGCAACCTCGTCGATGGTTGGATCGCCGATGCTGAAGCTGTTGATGAAGGCGATGAAGTCACTGCCGTCCACGGTGCCGTCGCCGCAGCGGAAGTCGGCGGGGCCGAAGAAGAGGAGGTTCGCACCGGAGACATCCGCTGGGGAGCATCGCTGGGCGACGACCACCTCGACACGGTTGGAAATCACGCTGCCGCAGGTGTCGGCGTTCGTGACGATGCAGTCGTACTGGCCAGCATCCGATGCCGAACTCCGGCTAATGCGGAGCGATGCAGTTGCAGCCGAGGGGTTAAGTGCGGGATCAATCGCGACCGCGCTCTTGCGCCACTGGTAGCGGATCTGGTCGGCACCGATGGCCGCGACAGTAAGGGTTAGCGGCTTGAATCGACAGGCGGCGGTGGACTCAGGGTGCTGGGTGATGATCGGTGCGCCCGGGCTGAAGCGGTAGCGGGCAAAGCCGATGGAGGGCTTGCCGCCAGCGGTCGTGAAACCGCCAGCCATCGCGAGTTCACCGTTGGGAAGAACCAGGAGATCACTGCGACGGAATGGGTCGGAAGAGGAAGGCTCCGACAGGCCACCATCAAGCTGCGACCAGGTGTAGCCGTTCCACACGCCGACACCGAGCAGCGGCAATCCTCTTCTTTCCCTCAGCGGACGGTTGATCTGCAGCAGGGGGCCGATCGCGGCCACTCCGACGGAGGTTTCGGCCAATGCAAACGGTCCGTAGCCGCTACCGGAGACCCACGGACCGAGGGGCGTCCCAAACTGGACCCACTGGTTGCCGCTGAGCTGAACAACACCAGCGAAGGTACCGGGCTGGAAGCTGCCGGTAAGCACCCCCGCGAGGAGGTCGCCATTGGCACGGCGCATCACCGTGAGAAGACCGGGGGTCAGGCCTGATGTCACCAGCGGTACCCATTCCGAACCGTTCCACCGCGCGGCATCAACCGACGATGCCCCGGGCAGCGAGAACGAACCGACGGCGATAACGTCGCCCTCAGGCATCGCCATCACTTTGTACACCGTGCCGTCAATCTCATTGCCCATCGCGCTCCACTGCGAGCCGTTCCAACGGGCGACACCGCGTGCAGGCGTTCCCCCCGCGTTCGCGAACGTACCCGCAGCGAGGAGATCTCCATTCGGCAGCACAGCCAACGAGTAGCCGATGGCCGAACCGCCGTTTGGGATTGATCCGCTGATACCGGAACCGAGCGGCGACCAGACGCTGCTATCCCACCTCGCAATGTTGCTGGCGGCAACGCCGCCAGCAGCCGTGAAGCGACCCGTCGCTACAAGGTCACCACCCGGAAGCTGGGCAATCGAGTTCACGGTGCCCGTCAGACCAATACCCACTCCGCCGCCAACGCCCTGCCACTGAGAACCCGATTGCCGGGCGATGCCGTTGACAAGCTTGCCGCCGACCACAGCGAACTCACCGCCGACCACAAGGTCGCCGTTCCGATCGAGCATCATCGTTCGGACAGCGCCGCTAAAGCCGCGGCCGATCGTACCCCAGGACGTGCCGTCCCACATCGCCGCGTTGATGGTGCGGGCGGTGCCCGAGGTCGTAAACGTGCCGCCGGCAAAGATGCGGCCGCCCGAGAGCACCGTAATCGTGGCCACGGTGCCATCTGGCGGTGTGCCCAGTGCCGACCACGTTGTACCGTCCCACCGCGCGACGCTGCCGGTGCGGATGCCACCGACGTTGGTGAAGCTGCCGGCGATGATCAGCGAGCCGTCGGCAGCGACTGCCGTTGCCCGGACTGCACCGTCCGGGGCACCAAGTTCGCTCCACACGCCGCCGCTGAGACGAGCGAGGTTGCGAGCGGGAACACCATCGATGGACGTGAACTGTCCGCTGACCAAAAGGTCGCCGCTCGGCAGGACGAGGAGCTTGGGTGAAACCACCGTTGAAGTTGTCGACAGCCCTGCGCCAAAGGCACGCCATGCCGTGCCGTCCCACCGCGCGATGCGGTTGGCGGGTGCATCACCAGCCCGGGTGAAGATGCCAGCCACGACAATGTCGCCGCCTGGCAACCGGGCGATGGAACTGACCCAACCGTCACTGATCCCGTTGCCGACAGGCAGCCACTGTGTGCCATCAAACCGGGCGATACGGAAGGCGGTCACTCCATCGATGCGTGTGAAATCACCACCGGCCAGAAGCTCCCCGTTCGGAAGCACCTCCATCGCCCTGACAGGGCCAGTCTCACCGGTTGTGAACCTCACCCAGGCTGCACCGTTCCATCGTGCGATTCCGCCTGGCACGGTTGAAGAAGAACCACCACCGAGGAGATCACCGTTCGGCAGAACTTTGAAAACCACCGGCGCTCCAGCGCCTGAAGATCCAAACGGCATCGGAATCCACCCGCTTCCATCCCACCGGGCACCGCCGAACGCTGCAAGGCCGTTGACCGAGCCAAAGCGACCTCCGACAACAAGCTCGCCGGTTGCCATCACACCTGAGGCCGTGATGTCGCTGCTGGTTGAACTGCCAGTAATATCAACAAATTCCCCCGCCGTTCCCTCCGGCAACCACCGCGGCAATGACTCCGGCGGGCACTGTGCCTGTACCACCACAGGCCCGAGGGCGCCCAGCCCGAGCACGGGGAGAATAACCGCCAGAAGACCCTTGCCGCCAGTTCCGTTCTTGTCCATGTTCACACCGTGTCCTGAAGAACAAACCCTTGAGAACCCATCCGTACCCCAGGCAGCACCCGCCGCGGCAGCGACTTCGATATCCACGCGAAGCCGCCGCTGCCCGGTTGGCTGACTGTACGCAGACACGTTGGAGTTGGTTCCCCCGAGATCAACGTGACTGCCGTCCTTTGCCCGAGCCAGTCGATGGCCCGACACTTCACGCCCGGGGACCCCCCCGGCGCACCCCCACTGCGGCTGCGGGCCATGAACCGCGATCGCTCGCAGCCACGGCCGGTTCTGACCTGATTGACCTAGTGAACCCCCGAGACGCCGCGGCCTGACCATGCAAGAAAGCGGGCCCGGTCCGGAGCAGAAAGAATATTGGGCCCATCTCTCTCGCTGGCCGACCGGCCCCTGCATCAAAATGAAAAATGGCCGCACGTTGCCGTGCGGCCACTTGGAACAACCGGATGCTGTCAACACACCTCACGAAGCGGGCCGAGGCGGCTCACCGGTGAGCGACGCGAGCGCGGATCAATACCGGCGGAGCACGCCGCGGACGATGCCCTGGATGCGGCAGTCGCGGACGATGATGGGCTGGAAGCTGGTGTTGGCCGGCTGGAGGCGGATGTGGTCCGACTCCTTGTAGAAGGTCTTGAGGGTGGTCTGGCCGTCGGGCAGCAGGGCCACAACGCGGTCGCCGTTGCTGGCGGTGTCGCGACGCTCGATGAGGATGTAGTCACCATCGAGGATGCCCTCGTCCCGCATGCTGTCGCCCTCGACCTTCAGCGCGAAGGTGGACGATGCAGCGTTGCCGGTCTTGCTGGCAAAGAGGTTGGCCACATCCAGCTCGTCTTCCTGGCTGACGCGCTCGATGGGGTAACCGGCGGCGATCTTGCCGACCAGGGGGAAGCGCAGCGGACGCGACTCATCGGGAACGGCGACGCCTTCAGCGATCGACAAAGAGCGAGCCTTGTTGGCCTCGCGGATGAGCGCCCCCTTCTTGATCAGCGCCTCGACGTGCTCGAAGACCGTGACCTTGCTGACGCCGATCTCGTCGGCGAGCTCCTGCATCGTCGGCGAATAGCCGAACCGGATCCGCCAATCGCGGATCAGCGACAGGATGCGGAGCTGCTTGGGCGTCAGGTTCATGTACCCGAAGCGACGAGGAAGGGGCGAGGGCGTGGGGCTGGAGGGTTGCATCTGCGTTCCTTTCAGTGAGCAGAATCGACGGAAGTTCCGCACCGGCGGCAGGCGAGCCCTGCCGCGGTGGTAAGGTGGTTACACGTGACACCCGGTCGCGGGTGTGAAGGGACGAAGTTGTGCGGACCGGCACCAAGGCACCGGCCGCGTGAGCGGCGAGGATGGATGAGCCCTGGCCCGAAAGGCAGCCCGCCTGGGCCAGCGACTGCCGCACGGCAGCAAGACGAGCAGACTGACGGGCAAGCTCCGCCAGCACCGCATCGGAGCGGGAGCAGGCCAGGTCGGCGAGATGTCGGGCCGCGGTCGCACCGGCAATGGCGGCACCAGCGGTGCCGGATGCGGGCGAGGCCTGCCGCGGACGGGAAGCGATAATGCCAGCGGCGGCACCCGCACGTGTGCTTGCGGATACCGGGCCGAAGCCAGCCACCCGCCAGGCGGTGCTCATGAGGCCGGAGACGCCGGCCCACGTGCCGGTCCAGCAGCCGATCACGGCATCGACGTAGCCGCCACCGGGCCCGAGCAGGACGAGGGGGGCGAGCGGATCGGTTGGGGCGGATTGTCGAGATTGAGCGGCCGGGGTCGCCACCGGTGCGGCGGCATCAAACCGGCCGTGCAGCACGGAATCCACCATCGCCGCCGACCGCAGGACCCGCTGCATCAGCCGCCGAGTCAGGCCGGAAGCTGCACCAGAGCCCGAGCCAAAACCGGCACCCCCACGCTGCTTCCGCTTCTGCGGAGACAGCCGCCACACGGGAACTTGCCCGTCGAGCAGGGACCAGACTGGAAGGAGGGCAGCCATAGAACTCGATCACATCAGGGAAAAAGGCGGGGCATCAGCAGCAGGCCAGCAATCGCAATCCAACACAAGCCGAACTCACACCCGCACAGCACGCAAGACCCAAACAGCTCAATCCCGAACAAGTCAGTCCCAAACAAGTCAGTCCCAAACAAGTCAATCCCGAACAACTCAAACCCGAACGGGGACACTCAGCCAGACAGTCTCTCTCTCCGCCAGCTTGTCCACACACGCTTGAAACACTGCTCTTGCGGCCCGCCGGGGCTGGCCACCGCAAACCTTCGCTGCCAGCGGCCTTACTCACCTGCCGTCAACTGCCCCAACCACGCACAGCAGACTCAAGCGAACGCCGAACGGAAGGACCGAACGGCAAGGCCGGGTTTTGAACGTCCGCACAGTATCCAATACCTGTGTTCGGTGAATGATACCCGATCATCGGCCAATCGGCAAGGGATCTGATCAATTTTTGTTGTGCTTGTGTTTGGACGACCCAAATCCGGCCATTGAGCCGGTTTTGGCCCGCCCGGTGCCGATGAGCCCGGCAGCCGCTCGCCCTCCCCCACCGCCCGGGCCCTCGCCGCCACCCCCACAGCTCGCCGCCGGTTTTTCCCCCAGCTTCTGCACCGGTCCCCTACCATGCCTTCCTATGCAGAATCGGCGTCCGACGCGGCAAATCGTTCTCGGTGACAAGCGGGTTGGGTTCGTCAAGATCGGCGGCGGCCTGCCGCTGGCCGATGGCACCCCCACCACCCCGGCCCCGGTCTCGGTCCAGACCATGACCACCGGGTACACCTGGGACATCGACAAGTGCGTCGCCGAGATCAACCGCCTGACCGCGGCGGGGGCCGATGTCATCCGCGTCGCCGTGCCGGAGAAGAAGGACACCGAGGCCCTCAAGGAGATCATCCCCCGGGTCAAGGTGCCCATCGTCGCCGATGTGCACTTCCACTTCCAGCGCGCCCTGGAGGCCGTTGAGGCCGGCGTGCACAAGATCCGCCTGAACCCCGGCAACATCCAGGACCGCAAGCAGGTCATCGATGTCATCCAGGCCTGCAAGGCCCGCAAGATCCCCATCCGCATCGGCGTCAACGAGGGCTCGATCATCGAGCGGAAGGACAAGCAGAAGCGGCTCAAGGAGCTCGGCGCGTTCTTCAGCGAGTCCAAGCGCGGCTACCTGCTGGCGATCATGATCACCAAGCTCGAGGAATACCTGGACATCTTCCACGAGCAGGACTTCCACGACATCGTGATCTCCGCCAAGAGCATGGATGTCCCCACGGTCATCGACGCGTACACCGAGATTTCCAAGCGGTTTGACTATCCCCTGCACCTGGGCGTCACCCACGCCGGGCCGAAGGAAACCGGCGCGATCCGCTCCGTCGTGGCCTTGGGCACGCTGCTGGCCAACGGTGTCGGCGACACGCTCCGCATCAGCTACGCCAGCGACTCGCGCTTCGAGGTTGAAGACGGCCTGGAACTGCTCTACTCCCTGGGCCTGCGCGAGCGCAAGACCGCCGAACTCATCGCCTGCCCCACCTGCGGCCGCATTCAGGTCGACCTGATCACGCTGGTTCAGGACGTCCGCAAGAAGCTTGAGGGCCAGATCAACCTGCCCATCAAGGTCGCCGTCATGGGCTGCATCGTCAACGGCCCGGGCGAGGCGGAGGGCGCCGATGTCGCCGTCTTTGCCGGTGACCGCCGCGGCATCATCTATGTGCAGGGCGAGAAGGTCGCCAACGTGCCCGAGGCGGAGATCCTCGACCGTCTGCTGGAGCAGTGCCTGGCCTTCCAGGACCGCGTCAACCGCGGCGAGGCCAAGCTCGGCGAGAAGAAGGTTGACATCGTCCCGCCGGACCCCATCGGTGAGCTCGGCTCGGGCTGGGAAGCCATGGCCGGCAAGATTAAGACCCAGCCCACGGAACTGACCGTGGGTCGCAGCTAATCAATGTGCCGCGCCGGCATGGCCGGCCGATACACTCTCGCGTTCGACGCAGTGCGTGCTTGCCACGGAGGGCAACCACATGGCCGAAGAAACCGCACAACCCGTGAAGGCCGAGCGACGCCTGCGTCCGTGGGTGACGCGCTGCCTGCTCGCCGGCGGCGTGCTGATGCTCGCCGGCTCGGTGGTGGCCATCATCATGCTGCGGCCGGAAATCGCCGCCCAGGTCGGCCAGCGGCGTGAGCAGCCGGTGCGCGTGCGGATGAACTGGCCGCAGTCGCCATCGCCGGATGCCGGGCCCGGCGACACCTGGCTGCCGATGAAGATCCGGCGTGAACTGCTGGACCTGGCCACCTCCACCCTCACCGGCAACCCGATGGATGCCGCCTCGCTGGCCCGCTGCGAGGGTGCGCTTTCGGAAACCGGCTGGTTCAGCCGCATCACCCGCATCAGCCGCACCGCCAGCGGGGAGATCGATATCGCCGCGGAATGGCGGCAGCCCGTCGCGGCGGTTCGGGCCGATGGCCTGGACTGGATCGTCTCGGAGAAGACCGAGCTGATGCCGATGCACTTTCCCATCGGCAAGTCGCGGATGCCGCTGGTGCTGAGCCCCACGTCGCCGCGGCCGGAAAAGCCCGGGCAGGTCTGGATCGGCGGCGATGTGGAAGCGGGTCTGGCGCTGCTCGGCCACCTCACGCGGCACGAGGACCTCATGAAGCAGGTCAAGGGCGTGGACGTCTCGCAGTTTACCTCGCGGCGGCGGCTGGCCATCATCACCGAGCGCGGCAACCGCATCGAGTGGGGCTCACCGACAACCATTCGCATCCCTGGCGAGCCGAGCACCCAGCAGAAGATCGCCTGGATGCTCGAGATGCTGGGCGATGCCAAGTACAGCAAGCGGATTGATGCCGGCATGCCGGTGATCGTGCTGAGCAACCCCGCCGGTGTGATGATCGATCGCTCGGCGATTAACCCCGACGGCCCCGATGACCCCGGCACCGCACCACCCGATTCCCCGCCCGATGCCCCACCCGGCGGCACCGGCCCCAGCGGCATGCTGACCAGCGAGCCCGGGCCGGACCTGACCACCACCGAGCCCGTGAGCCCGGCGGGAGACACGGTGCCCTAGTCCCGGTGGCAAGGCCAGCAGCCGAAGGCCAAGGCCGGGACCTGAATGCTGATAAGGAACACCGCATTCGCCGGGCAATCGCGGTATGCAGCGACGATTTTGGGCTTCAGGCACCCGGCCGCCCGCCCGACCATATCATGAACGCTGGCCGAACCATGGTTTGGCCCAACTGCACGGGGGCAAGACCCCGCGAGAGGAACTGGAACGATGGAACTTGTCACTGCCGCGGAAAAAGCCGCGCTCGAAGCACGCTTGGCCTATCTGATCAACAACCGCAGCGCGGTCTCTCTGAAGATCGCCGAGGCCAAGGCGCTGGGTGACCTGAAGGAAAACGGCGACTACCACGCCGCCCGTGAGCAGCAGGGCATGGAGGAAGCCGAGATCAAGCGTCTGACCGACAAGGTCCACGGGCTGGTGGTTATTGACGAAAACCGCAAGAGCACGGGCATCGTCTTCCTGGGTGCCACGGCCAAGATCGTCGAGGTCTCTGCAGACGATCCATCCAAGCATCTCGATGATCCCGAGATGGTCCGCATGGTCGGCGAAATCTCCGGCACCATCAGCATGGACTACATGGAAGTCACGCCGCAGAGCCCCATGGGCGAGGCCTTGATGAAGGCCCGCGTGGGCGATGTCGTCGGCGTCCGGACCCCCCGCGGCACCAAGAAGTTCAAGATCCTCGAGGTCTCGTAACCTGCTGGCAACCGGGGTAGTCCCCGCGGTTTCGGATTGAGAATCTGCCTCCACAGCCAACGCCGGCCCGCAGAATGCGGGCCGGTTTTTCATTGCATGAGCCCCGATTGGGTGCGCTGGCGTGGCACTGCAGCAGGCGGTGACAGCACCGGGAGAACCCCCGGCCAGCAAAATCGAACGATTCCTTGTAACGAGCAGGCCCCGGGAACATCAAACCCTGTGAGGCCGCGGCGTGACCGATTGGCCAACGCCCCTCCGCCCCCCTCCGCCCCTCCGCCCGCCCGCCTCGCCTCTTCCTTCCCCGCCCGCCCAACCCCGCAACCCGCCCGCCACCTGACCAAGGAGCCTTCCATGCTCACCCGCCCACTCCGCGCTTCCATCGTCCGCCTGACCGCACTGCTCGCCCTGGCCGGCGCCCCGCTGGCCGCCGAGGCCAAGCCCGCCGCGGTCCCCACTCCCACGGCCGCGCCGTCCACGGTCCAGCCCGACGCCGCGGCCAAGCCGGTCCGCAACACCGCCAAGTGGAACCTCGAGAAGTCCTCTCGCCTGGCCATCTCCGGCTATGACCCCGTGGCCTACTTCCCCGAAGGCGGCGGCAAGCCCGTCGCCGGCGATGCGAAGCTCACCACCACGGTTGATGGCGTGACGTACCGCTTTGCCAGCAGCGCCCACCGCGACCTGTTTGCGGCCAACCCCGCTCGCTACCAGCCCAGCTACGGCGGCTGGTGCGCCTGGGCCATGCTCGATGGCGAGCAGGTCGAAGTCGACCCCAAGAGCTTCATCGTCAAGAACGATCGCCTGTACCTGTTCTACGACGGCTTCCTGGCCGACACCCGCAGCAAGTGGCTCAAGGGTGATCACACCGCAGAATCCGCAAAGGCCGACGCGGCGTGGAAGAAGATCAGCGGCGAGAGCGCGGTCATGGCTGCCGCCAAGCCGCTGGCGTCCGCCGGTGGCACGCTCAAGTCCCAGCTCGAGGCCATTACCACCAACGTTGCCGCCAAAGTCGGCCCCGAGACTGCCGCGAAGTTTGAAAAGAGCATTGAGGAAGTCCGCACCGCGACCAAGGACACGCGCCGCCTGGCGGTGGGTGACATGCTCCCCGAACTGACGTTGCCGGATGCCACCGGCAATCCCCGTTCGCTGAACTCCATGCTTGCCGCGGGTCCGGTGGTCGTCACCTTCTACCGCGGCGGCTGGTGCCCATACTGCAACACGCAGCTGCAGGCCTATCAGCAGATGCTGCCGGAACTCCGTCAGGCCGGTGCGCAGCTGGTGGCCATCTCACCGCAGAGCCCCGACGCCTCGCTCTCGACTGCGGAGAAGAACAAGCTCGAGTTCGCCGTGCTGTCAGACACGACCTCCGCGGCGGCCAAGGCCTTCGGCATCGCCTTCACCCCGCCGCCGAGCGTGGCGGCGATGTACCGCCCGCTGCTGGCGAAATCCAACGCGCCGGGCAACGACCAGCTGCCCATGGCCGCAACGTACGTGATCGACTCCAGCGGGCGCATCACCTACGCCTCCGTGAACGAGGACTACCGCCAGCGTGCCGAGCCCGCCGAAGTGCTCGCCGCCGTCAAGGCGATCTCGCGGAGCAAGTAAGCCCCGCCGGATCTCGCACTCCACACCTCGCACCCCGCACCTCGCACGCAACTCGCGGCACGCAAGTACCGCCATCACGCACACCACCAAGGACCACGCCCATGCAAAGCACCACCGCACAAGCCCCGATGCACATGTCACCCGTCGCGCCGGAGCTCATCCCATGAGCACCCTCACAGGGTCGCCAGCCGCCGCCTCCGGGCCACAAAGCCCGCACCCTGTCAGCAACGTGCGCTCCGATGGAATGTCGCGCCGTGAACTGCTCGGCCACAAGCTTCGCTCACGCATCGGCCGGCTCACCGGCTGGGAGTTCTGGCCCGCCTGGGCGGTGTACGCCCCGCTCCTGCCGTGGCTGGCCTGGTACGCCCTCCGCTCGGGTCACCCGCTGGCAGCGACCGCCATCAACCCCGCCATCCCCCTCGGCGGGCTCGTTGGCGAGTCCAAGTCGCAGATCCTCGCTCTCTTCCCGCCCGATTCCGTCCTTCACTACGCCCTCATCGCCCCCGGCACACCCGCCCAGCGGCTCGACGCTTTCCACGAGTTCCTTCGCCACACGCCGGAGCCGTACCCGGTCATCCTCAAGCCCGATGTCGGCGAACGCGGCACCGCCGTTCGTCTGATCTCCGATGCGGGCGCAGCGGCACGCTACTTCCACGATCAAACCGGCCCCGTCATCATCCAGCGGTACCACCCCGGCCCGTGCGAAGTCGGTGTCTTCTACATCCGCCTTCCGGGCGAGGCCTCCGGCCGTATCTTCTCCGTCACCGCCAAGCGGTTCCCCATCGTCATCGGTGACGGCCACTCCACCCTCGCCGAGCTGATCTGGCGGCACCCGCGCCTCCGCCTGCAGGCACGCACCTTCCTCAACCGCCTCGGCGCCGGTGCCGACACCATCCCCGCCAGCGGCCAGCCCACCCGCCAGGCCCAATCAGAAACCGTGTCCTGAGCCCTCCCCCACCCCCGCTGGCACGCCAGAATCAGGCCCTAAATCCTCCCCGCCCCCGGTTGACCGCCGACGATCCCTGCGTAAACTATAGCAGATTGGCCCTTTCGTCTAGCCTGGTCCAGGACGCCAGGTTCTCATCCTGGTAACCGGGGTTCAAATCCCCGAAGGGTCATTTCAGCACGGCACCGTCTCACGACGGTGCCGTCTGTGTTTTTGGCCCGGCACGCCCGCTTCAAACGGACGACACTACTGTTCGCCCGTCCTCGCCCAAGCTGCTAGAACATCCGACCGCCTTGGATAGCCTCAGCATAACCAGAGCCGCTGGTCGCCCCTTCTGTTTCAATGCGCTCGGGCATCCGCCGCCCTGCTCCCGATGACCTCCTCGCCGTCCCAGCCCGCCGCCATGCCGTCCGCCTCCGCCAGCCCCATTTCCTCGGAGCGGCCCGTGGTCATCATCGGCGCCGGCCTCTCCGGCCTCTGCTGTGCCCGCACGCTCCAGCGGGCCGGTGTGCCCATCGTCGTGCTGGAGGCCTCCGATGCAGTCGGCGGCCGCGTGCGGACCGATGTCGTCGACGGTTTCCTGCTCGACCGCGGTTTTCAGGTCTATCTCACCGCCTACTCCGAGGGCAAGGCCCAGTTCGACTACGCCGCCCTCGACCTGCGGCCATTTGAGCCCGGCGCGGGCGTGTACTTCGGCTCCCGGTTCCACACCCTTATGGACCCCTGGCGTCGCCCCGGCTCGCTGCTCGATGGTGCATTGGCCCGCGTTGGCAGCGTGACCGACAAGCTCAAGGTCGGCGCCATGCGCAGCCGCGTCCAGCGCGGCAAGCCCGAGGATCGATACGAGCGCCCTGAAGTCTCCATCGCCGACTATCTCAAGGCCGAGGGCTTCAGCCAGTCCATGATCGACCGGTTCTTCCGGCCCTTCTTCGGCGGCATCTTCTTTGATCCCACGCTGGCCACCAGCTCGCGTGCGATGGAGTTCGTCTTCCGCTGCTTCTCGCAGGGCGACACCGTCGTCCCCGCCGGCGGCATGCAGCGCATGCCCGAGCAACTCGCCGCATCCCTGCCCACCGGCACCGTGCGCCTCAATCACCGCGTCACCGCCATCGACAGCACCCCCGGCTCCGCCGCGGTCCACTTCACCAGCGCGGGCACCGGCCAGTCCGGCACCATCCGCGCCGGGGCCATCGTCAACGCCGCACCGGACTGCCTCTTCCTGCCCCGCGCCCAAGGTGTCCCCGGCCAGAAGGACCGCACCTGGCGGGCCGTCACCTGCATCTACTTCGCCGGCAAAGGCCTGCCCCCCGATGCACCCGGCCTCGGCGGCGGCAAGACCCCGCTGCTGCTGCTCGACGGTGAAGGCCGCGGGCCCGCCGCAAACGTCGTGGTCATGAGCAACCTCTCCGACCGCTACGCACCGCCGGGCCACTATCTCATCGCCTGCGCCATCCTCGGCAGCCAGCCCCCCGAGTGCGTTACCGCCGCCCGCGAGCAGCTCGCCCGCTGGTTCGGCACCGAAGTGGCCGCCGGACTGCGGCACCTGCGCACCTACACCATCGACCACGCCCTGCCCGACCAGTCCGCCCCCTGCTACACCCGCACCGACTGGCCCGTCCGCATCAGCCCTGGCCTCTACGCCTGCGGCGATACCCACGACACCGCCAGCATCGACGGCGCCCTCAAATCCGGCCGCCTGGCCGCCGAGGCAGTTTTGGCCGACGCTCGGTGAAGGTGAAAGAAACCGCCGGCTATCCGGAAAGTACTTCGAACCAACCGTCGGTCCTTCACGGACAGGCGATGCAACCGTGCCACGGGTGTGGTACACTCGGGACGAACATCCGCCGGTCGGCAGTCAGCTCTCGTAATGGCGAACGATCACGCCAGCGTCTGCTGATCAGGGCCCGAGGGCATGGGATTGAAGCGACTTGCACGGGGCTGCCAGCGGCAGATGCGATTCGGGCCACTCCAACTTGACTCTCCTTACTGGCTGCTGCTGGCGATCCCCGCCATCGTGCTGACCATCTGGATCGGCCGCAAGTCCCTCTCGGGCATGGGCACTGCCGCCCGCCGCGTGGCCCTGGGCATCCGCGTGGTCGTCCTGCTGCTGCTGCTCATCGCCGCCAGCGACCCCAAGTGGCGCCTCGAATCCGACTCGGTGGCCGTCACCGTCATCGCCGATGCGTCGCGCTCCATGAACACCAACTCCCTGCAGCAGGCCGAGGCCTTCCTGCAGCAGGCGAGCACCACCGCCAAGCCGAGCGACCTCGTCGGCCTGGTCACCGCCGCCAAGGACGCGTACGTCCAGTCGCTCCCCGGCCGCGTCGGCAGCCCGCTGGATGTCCGCGATGTCGGCTCCACCGAGAGCACCAACCTCGAGACCGCCGTCCGCCTGGGCATGGCCGTCATGCCGCAGACCTCCGCCAACCGCATCCTGCTGGTCTCCGACGGCAACGAGACCTCCGGCTCGCTGCTGGCCGCCGCCAAGAGCGCGCAGGCCGCCGGAGTCCCCATCGATGTCATCCCCCAGCGCTTCCTCCGCGACCGCGAGGTCATCATGGAGCGCGTCATCGTCCCGGCCACCGCCCGCGAGGGCGACACCGTCAAGGTCCGGGCCCTGATGACCGCCACCAAGGCCACCCGCGGCCGGCTCAACATCCTCATGAACGGTGTGCCCCAGAAGCTCACCGATGACCCCGGTGCCACCGGCGCCATGATCGAGGTCCCCGCCGGAACCAGCCGCCAGGAGGTCAGCATCCCCCTGCCCCGCGGCCGCGACAACGTCCGCTTCGAGGCCGTCTTCGAGCCCATCACCGGTGGCGACACAATCATCGAGAACAACCGCGCCACCGGCGTCACCTTCGTCTCCGGTGAGGGCCGCGTGCTGGTGCTGGCCACCGACAGTCAGGAGTCATCCCCGCTGGTCAAGAGCCTCCGCGCCAGCGGCCTCATCGTCGTCACCCGCGCCCCGCAGGACGGCTTTGACTCACTGGCCACGCTCGGCTCGTTCGAGGGCGTCGTGCTGGTCAACACCGCCGCCAGCGAGTTCTCCCTCAAGCAGCAAGAAGAGCTCCTGGCCTACGTCCGCGACCTCGGCGGCGGCCTCATCGTTGTCGGCGGTGACAAGTCCTTCGGCGCCGGCGGCTGGATCGGCTCCCCCGTGGCCGATGCCCTGCCCGTCCGCCTCGACCCGCCCCAGAAACGCCAGATGCCCCGCGGCGCCCTGGGCCTGGTCATGCACTCCTGCGAGGCCCCGCAGGGCAACTACTGGGGCAAGCGCACCGCCGAAGCCGCCATCGAGGCCCTCTCGGCCCGCGACCTGGTCGGCATCTACGAGCACTCCCCCATGGGCGGCGATGGCGTCGTCTTCCCCATGAGCGAAGTGGGCAACAAGGTCGCCGCCCTGCAGGCGGCCAACAGCATGAACTACGGCGATGCGCCCAGCTTCGTGCCCATGCTCCAGTCCGCCCTCACCCAGCTCCGCAACGTCGCCGCCGGCCAGAAGCACGTTATCCTCATCTCCGATGGTGACCCCGCCGCCCCCGGCGATGCGATGCTCCAGGACTTCATCGCCGCCAAGATCTCCATCTCCACCGTCGCCGTCTTCCCCCACATGAACATCGGCGGCGACCTCCGCAAGATGGAGGACATCGCCAAGGCCACCGGCGGCACCTATCACGAGGTCACCAAGAACGGCCAGCTCGAGTCGCTCCCGCAGATCTTCATCAAGGAAGCCCAGGTCATCAAGCGCACGCTCCTCTGGGAGGGCGAGGGCTTCAGCCCCAAGCTCGACCAGCCCGGCACCGAGGGCATGCGCGGCATCGGCAAGCTCCCGCCCATCCAGGGCTACGTCGTCACCGCCGACAAGGAAGGCCTCGCCCAGGTCGTCCTCCGCGGCCAGGAAAACGACCCCGTCCTCGCTCAGTGGCAGTACGGCCTCGGCCGCGTCGTCACCTGGGCCGGTGATGCCAGCAGCCGCTGGTCCGCATCATGGCTGCCCTGGAGCCAGTTCGAGGCCTTCTGGAGCCAGCACGTCCGCTGGGCCATGCGTCCGGCAGCCAACCCCAACCTCCGCGTTGTCACCCAGGAAGAAGGCGATCGCACCCGAATCATCGTCGAAGCCCTCGATGACAAGGGCGAGCGTCAGAACTTCCTGGCCTGGCAGGCCGCCGCCGTCACGCCCGACAACCGCTCCGTCCCCTTCACGCTCCAGCAGGTCGGCCCCGGCCGCTACGAGGCCACACTCCCCACCGCCGCCAGCGGCTCGTACACCATCAACCTCGGCTACAGCGAACGCGCTGCCGATGGCCGCCAGACCCGCGGCAGCGTGCAGGCCGTCATCACCCGCCCCTTCGCCGATGAGTTCCGCGCCCTGTCGGACAACGCCCCGCTCCTCGAGCAGGTCGCCAAGCTCACCGGCGGCCGCGTGCTCTCCGACTTCCAGGCCAAGGATGACCTCTGGCTCCGCGAGGGCCTGACCATGCCCGTCGCCCTCCGCACCATCGGCCTGGCCGTCGCCATGGTCGCCCTCGGCCTCCTGCTGACGGATGTCGCCGTCCGCCGCGTCCGCATCGACCCCGCTGTCATCGCCGCCGCCTTCCGCCGCGCCCTGGGCCAGGGCCCCGCCAAGACCGCCGGCGGCCTCGATGCCCTCCGCACCGCCCGCGGCCGCGCGCAGGCCTCCATCGACCGCCGCCAGAGCGGCCAGACCGGCACCGCCATCCCGCTCGCTCCCGACACCTCCGAACCCACCGCCAGCCGCAAGTTCGAGGCCTCCGATGATGAGCTTTCCAAAGCCGCCCGCGAAGCCGCCTCCTTCGCCGAGCAGGCCGCCGCGAAAGTCGAAGACCGCCGCAAACCCCAGCCGGGAACCCAGTCCGCCTCCGACAAACCCGAAGAAGAAGGCATGTCCCGCCTCATGCGTGCCAAGAAGCGCGCCAAGGACGACATGCAGGAATAAACCCTCAGCAGCCCCTCAGCAACCGCCCCGCACCCCGACCCGCACACCCGTCCCCCTCTACCAGCGAGACCGACCATGGCCATGGCCACGAGCGAATCCAACATCCAGTCCACCCCAGCGGAGGTCAAAGCCCAGTGCGAGGCATTCCGCAGCACCTTCAACTTGCTCCGCTCCGAGGTCGGCAAGGTTGTCGTCGGCCATAAGGAGCCCGTCGAGCTCGTGCTTATCTCGCTCTTCGCCGGCGGCAACGTCCTGCTCGAGGGCGTCCCCGGTCTGGGCAAGACCCTCCTGGTCCGCTCCCTGGCCCAGGCCCTGACCCTGCCGTTCTCGCGCATCCAGTTCACGCCTGACCTCATGCCCGCCGATGTCATCGGCACCAGCATCGTCACCGAGAACCCCGAGAACGGCCGCCGCCAGTTCGTCTTCCAGAAAGGCCCGATCTTCGCCCAGATCGTCCTGGCCGACGAAATCAACCGCGCCACGCCCAAGACCCAGTCCGCGCTGCTCGAGGCCATGCAGGAACGCAGCGTCACCAGCGGCGGCACAACCTACAAGCTCACCCAGCCCTTCCTTGTGCTGGCCACGCAGAACCCCATCGAGCAGGAAGGTACCTACCCCCTGCCCGAAGCCCAGCTCGACCGCTTCCTGTTCAAGATCACCGTCGGCTACAGCCAGCTCGACGAGCTCATGACCATCCTCGACCGCACCACCGGCTCGGAAACCCCCGAGATCAGCGCGGTGCTGGACGCTCCCCGAATCCTGGAAATGCAGGGCCTGGTCCGCAAGGTCATCGTCGCCGACCACGTCAAGCAGTTCGCCGCCCGCCTGGCCATGGCCACCCACCCCGGCGGCCGCTTCGCCCCCGAAATCACCAACAAGTACATCCGCTGCGGCTCCTCACCCCGCGGCGCCCAGGCCCTCCTCCTGGCCGCCAAGGTCAAGGCCCTCTGCGAAGGCCGCTTCCACGCCAGCACCGCCGACATCAAGTCCGTCGCCGCCCCCTGCCTCCGCCACCGCGTCCTGCTTAACTTCGAAGCCGAAGCCGACCGCATCGATGCCGACGCCATCGTCGAGAAGGTCCTGGCCAGCACCCCGACCGAGCCCATCTCGGTGTGACCCTTTACTCCGGCAAACCCAACGCCGGATGAACGCAGAGGACGCAGAGACCAAAGGCAAGCAACGCAGAGAAAGGCAGGGGAGAGGGGAACAGAGTCGGACTCGACGAACTCTGAAACGCCGCGGACCGCACGATGAGACACATGGAGGCCGAACTCGATGAAATGGACAGGCCACCAGTGCCCGAGTGGCTCGATGCGCTGAGTCACCAGGTGCTCGGCGCCTGCATCGAGGTGCATCGTGCGCTCGGCCCGGGGCTGCTCGAACGCATGTACGAGGAGGCTGTCTGCCACGAACTGACCCTCCGCGGCATCCCGTTCCGAAGCCAAGTTCCACTCGCCATGCAGTACAAGCAGATCATGATCGAAGGATTCCGCCTCGATCTGGTCGTCGATGACACCATCATCATCGAGCTCAAGTCCGTCGTCACCGTTCACGACGTCTTCCTCGCCCAGCTCGCAAGCTACTGCAAAGCCTTCGGTGCCCCGCTCGGTCTGCTGGTCAACTTCAACGTCCCCATCCTCAAGCAGGGCATGCACCGCCGCCTCAACCGCCCCGCCCTCGAGCAGCGAATCCGCGAACGCGACCAACGCCAACCCGCCCAGCCAACTCCCCCCACCCGCTGATCCCGCACCGCGCACCCTTCTCCCTCCCCCGCTTCCTCTCCTTCCTCTCCTTTCTCTTCTTCCCTCCGTTTCCTCCCCTCCCTCCGCGTCCTCCGCGTTCACCCACTGCGACTCAAGTCCACAGCCCCCTACTCCCCTCTTCCTCCGTTTCCTCCTCTTCCTCCGCGTCCTCCGCGTTAAATCACGGCGACCCACGTTTAGACACTCTCCCCGGCCTGAAGCACCCCCAGCGAATGCAAAAGCTCCAGTCCCCAACCCGCCCCGCACGCCTGGAAGATCTCCTCGATCCCACCCTGGTCGCACGCCTCTCCCAGCTCGACATCACCAGCCGCAAGCTCCTCTCCGGCAAGCTCAAGGGCGAGCGCCGCTCCAAGCGCCGCGGCCAGTCCGTCGAGTTCGCCGACCATCGCCAGTACGTCTCCGGTGACGACCTCCGCCACATCGACTGGAACATCTTCGGCCGCCTCGACCGCCTCTTCATCAAGCTCTTCCTCGAGGAAGAAGATCTCTCCCTGCACATCGTGCTCGATGCCTCCGCCTCCGCCGACTGCGGCACACCCAGCAAGTTCCTGCTCATGCAGAAGCTCGCCCTGGCGATGGGCTACGTCGGTCTGGCCAACCTCCACCGCCTCACCGTCTCGGTCATCGGCGGCCTCGGTGCCCCCGCACCCGACAACCCCGACGGCCCCCGCCAGCCCCAGCTCCTGGGCCAGCTCCGCGACCTCCGCGGCCGCCGCCGCCTGCAGGACCTCTCACGCTTCCTGCTCACCCTCGAGCCCGGCGGCCCCTCGCCATTCACCGAGGGCTGCAAGCGCCTGGCCGTCACCCGCCGCGGCAAGGGCGTCATGCTCATCATCTCCGACTTCCTCATCAAGGAGGGCTACGAGGACGGCCTCCGCCTCATGCTCGGCCAGGGCTACGACGTCTACGCCATCCAGGTCCTCTCCCCGCAAGAGATCGAGCCCACCCTCGGTGGCGACCTCCGCCTCAAGGACTGCGAAGACGGCGACCTGGCCGAACTGACCATCACCGCCCCGCTGCTCAAAAAGTACAAGGCCACCGTCCAGGCCTACTGCAACCGGTTCCGCGAATTCTGCCAGTCCCGCGGCATCACCCCGCTCACCGTCCCCAGCGACACCGCCGTCGATGTGCTCGTCCTCGAATACCTCCGCCGCCGCGGCCTGCTCACCTGACAACACCACCACCCCCCGTGGCATCGCCCTTCCGGGCGATGTCCCCTGCCTTCCGCCTTCTACCTTCCCTGCCTTCTCCTTCACGCCTCCCCCTTTTCTCTTTCATCTTTTCTCTTTTCCGTCTCCTCCCCCCCTCGCGACTCGCGACTTTCCCCCTCGCGACTCCCACATGAACTTCCTCACCCCACAACTCGCAGCAATCACCGCCGCGGTTGCCATTCCAGCCCTGCTGATCCTCTACTTCCTCCGCCTCCGCCGCAACACCGTCGAGGTCTCCAGCACGCTGCTCTGGAAAAAGGCCATCGAGGATCTCCAGGCCAACGCCCCCTTCCAGAAGCTCCGCAACAACATCCTCCTGCTCCTCCAGCTCCTGGCCCTCCTGGCCACTCTCCTGGCCATCGCCCAGCCGCAGATCGCCGCCAACATCTCCAAGGGCAACAAGCACGTCATCCTCATCGACCGCTCCGCCTCCATGCAGTCGCTCGATGGCGACCCCAAGAACTTCGGCAGCAAAACCCGCCTCCAGGCCGCCAAGGACTCCGCCCTCGAGCTCGTCGATTCACTCCGCGAAGCCGGCCCCCTGGGCGGCAAGTCCGATGAGGCCATGGTCATCACCTTCGACCTCGCCGGCGAGCGGCTCGTCAACTTCACCACCAACAAGGCCGAGCTCCGCGACGCCATCCGCTCCATCGAAGCCGTCGACACGCCCTCCAAACTCGCCGATGCCTTCGTGCTCGCCAAGGCCTACTCCAAGCCCACCGTGCTGGAGAACGTCGGCATCGTCACCGGCCCGCCCGCCGTCATCCACGTCTACTCCGACGGCCGCCTCCCCGACTCCATCGAGGCCCAGCCCGACCCCGACGACCAGGTCCTCTACCAGGCCCTCGGCGCTGGTGACGCATGGAACATCGGCATCACCGCCCTCCGGGCCGAGCGCTCCTTCGATGACCCCACCAAGATCTCCATCTTCGTCGGCGTCCAGAGCACCAGCCCCAAGCCCATCAGTGTCGATGTCGAGCTTCAGCTCGACGGCCGCACCGCCCGCGTCGAGCCCCTCCGCCTCCCCGCCGCCACGCCCGATGATGGCGGCAACTCCGTCGCCCGTCCCGGTGCGGGCGCAAACGCCGCCGCCGCACCCAGCCCCTCCTCCAAGAACCAGCCCGTCGCAGGCGATGTCCTTCCCCAGGTCGGCGGCGTCGTCTTTCCCATCGAGCGCCCCGATGGCGCCGTCGCCACCATCCGCCTCCGCATCCCCGAGCCCGCCGAGGGCCAGTCCGGCGATGCCCTCCCGCTGGACAACAACGGCTACATCGTCCTGCCCCCCGCTCGCCGCATGGCCGTCGCCCTCGTCACCGATGGCAACTTCATGCTCCAGCGGGCCCTGACCGACGATCCCGCGGCATCAATGGCCGCGTACAACCTCGCCAAGCCCGTCAAGCTCCTCCGCACCGCCGAGGCCCAGACCTTCCTGTCCAGCAAAGAAGCCGCCGAGTACGACGTCGTCATCCTCGACCGCTGGCTGCCCGAAATCGAAGTCGCCGGCAAGAAGGTCAAGGGCCTCCCTGCCGGCCGCACCCTCGCCCTGGGTGTCACCCCGGCCCTCCCGCTCGGCGTCAACGTCCTTGGTGAGGAAAAGGGCCTGAGCATCTTCACCACCTGGCGGCGGGATCACCCCACACTCCGCGGCGTGAATCTCGAGAACGTCAAGATGCTCGGCATCCCCAAAACCAGCGTCCCGCGCGATGTCCCCGTCGCCGTCCTGGCCGAGTCCACCGCAGGCCCCGCCATCCTCGAAGCCACCGATATCGACCGCAAGTCCATCATCCTCACCTTCGACTTCCTCAAGTCCGACTGGGTCTTCGACTCCTTCGCCTACTTCTTCGCCCGCACGCTCGACTACTTCGCCCGCGGCGCAACGGCCGACAAGGCCAACCCCCTCCAGCCCGGCGAAACACTCTCCGAACGCCTCCCCCGCGGCGTCTCGGCCATCAACGTCACCACGCCCGACAACCGCACCATCGACCTCGTCCAGACCGCCGGCGGCGATGTCAACTTCGCCCCGGTCCACAAAGTCGGCTACTACACCCTGCAGTGGACCGGCCCCCTCGGCCCCACCGATGTCGAGGTCAACAACAAATCCCGCCGCGCTCTGGCCGCCAACCTCCTGGACCAATCCGAATCCCAGGTCGCCACCCGCCCCACCCTCGCCCTGGCCACCCAGGTCGTCGCCGCCACCAAACCCGGCGAAGGCCCCGGCACCCTCAACCTCTGGCCCTACCTCCTGGCCCTCTGCTGCGGCGTCCTGCTGGTCGAGTGGTTCATCTACAACCGCAAGGTCTCGCTCTAGAGCACCCCACACAACGCCGCGTGCCACTGCCCTTCCGGCGTTCGCCGCGGCGCTGTTGCTTGCCCGCCTTCGCGTCCCAGCGGGACGCTGGCCTGTAGCCACGTGGTGGAGCGACGCCGGCCGCGGCGTCGCGGAACCCGTGGTCCGCTCCACCCGGTTGGCACGTCCCGGAGGGACGAAGGGACCGCGAGCACACCACCCACGCCCACGCGCCATCACTGCAAGCTGCCCTCCCCACTCGCGTCTCGCGACTCATCCCTCGCAACTCCCCCCGCCTCCCCGTGCCACAACCCTTCCGGTCCTCCGGAAGGGTTGTGCGGTGCAACAGGAAACCCACGCCAGCCGGCCCGGGCCACTGACCACCCACGTCTCAAAGTCCAAGAACACCCGGCCCGAGTTCAGGCTCCATCAATCTGACTGTTTGCTATCGCCCTCGCGCTTCAGTTTTCTGAGAAACTCTGGATCAATCCACGCGCGGATGACCTGGCCCGGCTCAAGCTTCACAGCCTCCATCGGAAATGGCTCGAGTGACTCCAGAAACGCCGAGAAGTCCTTAGCGATTCGAATCAACGGCGTCACAAGCTCGTGATCCCAGAAGAACACTTCTCCGGAATCCGAGGAGACGACGATGGCGTTGCCGCACTCAGCCCACGCGACCGGAAAAACCCCTGCATCTTCGATGCCCATTTCCAACTTCTCTTTGGCGATCTCCGCGATTGGGATAAACCTCACCACGCCCGCCTGATTGTCTGTCCCGACCGGAAAGATGTTCGCCTCTGGTGTGGCCCCATCCCAGTGGACGATGAAGCTGGCAAAGCCGGCAGGCAACGGCACCCCCAGAAACTCCTCAAGCTCCACCACATCGTTCCTTCGTGCGCTCGACCCGCCACTCAACGCAACTCTCATCGGCCTTGACCTCCGTTTCGAACACCGGAGACGGTAGGGTCCGCCCGGTGCCCACGGCCCGTGGCGCCCCCCATCCCCGTGCCACAACCCTTCCGGTCCTCCGGAAGGGTTGTGGAACCCCGCGCCAGCCAGCCCGGGCCAGTGACCACCCGCACCCCAAAGCCGACGTACCGCCCACCAAACACTCACCGCCCCGCGTGCCATCGCCCTTCCGGCGTTCGCCGCGGCGCTGTTGCATGCCCGCCTTCGCGTCCCAGCGGGACGCAGGCCTGTAGCCACGTGGTGGAGCGACGCCGCTCGCGGCGTCGCGGAACCCGTGGTCCACCTCACTCGGCTGGCACGTCCCGGAGGGACGAAGGGACCGCGAGCACACCACCCACACCCACGCGCCATCACTGCAAGCCAGCCTCCAGGCCATCACCCCTCCGCGAGATGTGCCTTCTTCCTCCTCCGGTCATTCGCTGCTCCGCCTGCGCCCGCCCCACCGCCCTCGCCGGTTCAGCCGCTCCCACCCTCAACTCCGCTGGTCCACGCCACCGCCAGCGGCAACCCAGCATCTCCTTCGCCGTTAAGATCCGACACCAGACCGGACGGAACGCACTCGGAGCTGACGGTGGACTACACAGACGACGAGAAACAAGGCAGATTCGGCGATACCTCCGTCGCACGGCTCGAAGAACTCGCCCGCGGCGAGCACGTTGCTGCCGCCTGGTACGCAATCGCCCGCCTCGGGGTCCTTGAGCGGCGGGAGTCGCGCGAGGCATTTGAGGCACTCCTGCGTCTGACAGATCAGCCGCCCGAACGCGTCACCGATGGAAGCACATTCCACGATGTCACGTTCGACAAGCACCTGCTCTACCAGCTTCTCTTTGCCAGATTCGCCAACGAAGGCAGAGGTCGGGAGATGCTCAGCCGGTTTTCTACGCAGCAAATCTATGAGTTCTTCTGTCTGATCGAGGCCGGTGCGGGCCTCTTCAGCTTGAAGCAGGAAAACTACTAAAGCCCGTTGGTCGATCGCCGCCGACACTGGAGTCCGAATTGCACTGGCGCGGTCGGCACAAACGGATCCAATCACTCCACCTGCGGTTGAGCAGACCTCCAGCACGACAAGCCTCCCCCTGAGCGGTAAGACTCGACCCGAACTGATCTGATAGCTTGACCCGGCAAGAAATCACCCGGCACAGGGCACACGCACCAGCACAGTGACTCTTCAGCCCGGTTCACGGAACATCACATGCAGCGGCAAACAGACGAAACTACGGTACACTTCGCCGGGATGTCCATCAGCCGACTCGAAGCACTTGTTCGGAGTGATGCGTCGAACATCGTCTGGCATGCGATTGCCAGGCTCGGGGGGCTCGAGCGGAGGCGCACGGTGGGCTCGCCTCGCGCTCTCGCCGCTCGCCTTCGCACCAGTGCCGTTGACCGCATCAGCCGGTTTCCGCCCAGTCATGAGAGCCACCCGTGAGTAAGCACATCTGCGCATTGTTCCGTTTGCTGTCGGCCAAGACCGACGAACCGCAGGTGCAGGTTCCATCCGCTCCCCAGGAGGCATCCGTTCAATACTCACCGGATGAACTCAGAGGCAGACTCGCCGAGTGCTCCGTCGCCCGGCTCGACCAACTGGTGCGCGGCAGGCACACCGGTGCGGCATGGGCTGCCGTCGCTCACCTGGGGGTCCTTGAGCGCAGAGGTTCGACCGAGGCCGCAGATCTCATCCTCCGTCTGGTGGATGAACAGGCGTGCAAGGACCGCGAAACAGTGATCATCAAAGATCTCAATCTGCATCAGGTCATGGTGTACCAGCTGTGCATGGCGCAGAGTGCGCACCTGAGGGAACGTGGAAAGTCCCTACTGCTGGAGTTAAGCCCATCCCGCTTCCACAGCTTCCTCTTCTATCTGCAACACAATCCCGACTTTTTCCGCCGACCCGCAGGGGTTTGACAAATCCGCTGAGCCAAACGCCCCGACTCACTGCCGCACAACTCACGCGCTTCCCGATGTGCGCGTAATCCGGCCCCCACAATCTCCCTTCACCTCACCATCCGCTTTCTGGGCGGCAAGGTATCGCGCAGCCTGTACCACGCACGCGTGCCATCTCCCTTCCGGGCGATGTGCCTTTTTCTTCCTCCGCTCCTCGAGTCCTCCGCGTGATCCCGCATCTCTGCTTTCCCTCCCGTCCTGCGACTCCCCCCTCGTGACTCCCCCCATCCCCGTGCCACAACTCTTCCGGTCCTCCCGGAAGGGTTGTGCGGTGCAAGAGGAACCCCACGCCGACCGGTCGGGGCCGGCGACCACACGCACCTCAACGCCCGGATACGACCGGCCAGAACACCGCGCCTTCCGCGTGCCCTCGCCCTTCCAGTCGCTGTGCCTTTTCCTCTCCACACTCCTCCGCCACTCTCCGTTCCCCACCTCTCCTCCCCCCTCCGCGTTCCTTGCCTTTCCCCCTCCGCGAACTCCGCGTTCTCTTCTCTTTCCTCCCCTCCGCATATACATTTTAACAAAAACCAAACAAATACGTTGCCGATCCCCAATCCTGACGTACCGTACATACACCGTTCAGGAGCTCCCCGTGGTCGCCGCCGCCACAACTCCGCCGCCTGCCGCCCCAGCCGCCTCCCCGCGGCAGGCACGCGCCCGCGCCCCGCTCCCCTCCCTCTCCCGCGAGGAGTTCGCCCAGCTCCACCTCGAGCTCTACAACGAACACATCGCCGACACCGTCCGCACCAACCGCCTTCTCTACCGATCCATCCGCGAGGCCACCCGGCTCCTGCAGTCCATGGAAGCCGGCGAAATACCCCCCGACCCCTCCCGAGCCGCGGCAGCAAAAGCACTCCTCCGCGTCCGCCCGCTCCCCGTCCCCAGCCTCGCCGCCCCGCGCGCTCCAAGACAAAACAAACGCTCCCGACCCTCCGATTCCTCCGGATACTCCGGTTACTCCAGCTCCCACGCCTTCACCACCTCCGGCCCCTCCCACCCCCCATCCTCCCCGCGGCCTCCCGCGGCACACGCTCTCTCATCCCCCACCAAAACCTCAACCCCACCCGCTGAGCCCGCTCACCCCGCCGCGTCCGCCACCCCTCTCTCAACCGCGGCAACTGATCCCGCTCCGGCAGCAGCCCCCACACCAGCCTCGGCTCCAACTTCGGACACGGCCACAGCCTCAATCCAGACACCGCCGCCAGTTGCAGCCACACCCTCTGCGCCGGCCCAACCCGCCTCCACCCCCGCGGCAGACCTCCGCGCCGAGCTCCAGCAAATCCAGGCCGACCTCGCCGCCCACCAGCCCGAACTCGATCGCCTCGAGCGCCACCTGGCCGCCGCGACCAACCCGGTCGACCGCGCCACCCGCCGCCGCCGGTTCGAGGCCTTCATCAAACACCACATCGCCCCGCTCCTCCAGCGGCTCAAATCACTCGCCAGCACCCTCTCCGCGCACGACCTCACCGCCACCGTCTACGCGGTCCCCACGCCCCTCTAAGCGCACAACCACAGCCCCGCAGGACCACCACGGTCCCTGCCTTCATTTGACCATTTGACCATTTGACCATTTGACCATTTCCAAATTTGACCATTTCCCCTCCCTCCCCCGCCCCCCGGCGTCCGCCATCATTTGGCGATTTTGGCGATTTTCCGCTTTGGAGAATCACCCCCCCACCCGCACCAGCTCCATCCGCACCGCGAAGTCCTCTTTGCCTTCCGGCCAGATGTTGTACATGGTGATCACCAGTTTCTCACCGGCTGCCCCAGCCGGCGCAATCACCGTCCGCCAGCCCCAGTCCGGCCCCGGCGGCGCGGGGTAGGTCCCCTTCACCTCAAGCGCGCCGTCCGCCGCGGCACCGCCGGTGCAGTGCATCACCCGCCGCCCGTTGTGCATCGTGTCCGCCCAGTCCATCGTCACCACGCCCGCCTTGGGCTGATAGCCGATGAGCATCATCCCCTCCTGCGGCTGGCCCTCATAACTCCACGTGTAGTCCACCCGCACAAACCGCCCCAGCAGCACCGCAGCCACCCGCGCCGCCGCGGCACTCCGCAGCGGCGCCGCACCCTCCTGGAGCACCAGGTCATTGGTGCCGGTCCACTCACCAGCACTCTGCAGCATCGCTTCCAGCCCGTTCGTCATGCTCATCGCTCTCTCCACCCGAATCCGGGCCGTTGCTCGACTCGCTGCTCGCCACACCCAAGCCACGCCCCGGCCACCCGTCCCCTGTCTTCAGTTGACCATTTGACCATTTCCAAATTTGACCATTTCCGACTTCACTCCCCATCTCTTGCCGCCATCAGTCCCACCAGCGCCGGGTGCCGCTGCTTCTTCTTCTCGCGCAGCTTCTCGGCCACCAGCGGCGGCACCATCTTCCGCAGCGCCCGCGCATCGCTGCCCATCGCCGTGATCTGCTTGATCAGCGACGAACTCGTGTACGCAAAGCTCTGGCCGGCCACCACAAACGCCGTCTCCAGCGCCGCAACCTCACGGTTGGTCACCGCCTGCTGCACCTCGTTCTGCAGGTCCGACAGATTCCGGATGCCGCGCAGCAGCACGTTGGCCCCGACGGAGCGAGCAAAGTCCACCGTCAGCCCATCGAACGTCTCCACTCGCACCGCCGCTCCCTCGGGCATCGCCTCAACCATCCGCTCGCACAACTCCCGCAGCATCTCCAGCCGCTCCTCCGTGCTAAATAGTGACTGCTTGCCCGGGTTCCGGCCAACCGCCACCACGACCTCATCAAACAAGTTGCGCCCGCGCGCAATCACATCCAGGTGCCCGTACGTCACCGGGTCAAACGACCCGGCGAACACCGCGCGATGAAACGTCGGCTTAGCGCTCACCTTGGCCTTGGCCCGCTTCGCGCCGCGGGAACCGCTACCGCGCCGGCTCTTGGTTCCAGCGGCCGTCCCGCGAACATCGTTTTTCGGTGTTTTCACGGCCGATTCTATTCGGACTCTCATGCCGGCACCCACCCCACAGCCATCACGCCGCCCGCACACCACGCCCCATAGCCCGCACCCGATCTGACTAGGTGACTTCCCATGCCGCTCGCCCGTCGCAAGTTACGCTCTGCTCGGTGCTTGCCCGCTCCCTGTGCTGGCAAGCACCTGTTCGCAATCACATACTTTCATCGGCTGGCTGTGTTCCCCCTGCTCCTTGACCCTGCGGCATCACCACGACGAGGCCGCCAAGCCAAGCAGGCATCCAACTCCGCCTGCGACCACCGCCCCGCCCGGGAACTTGACCTCCTCCCGTGCGGGGCGGTTCCGTGCGCTGCCCGCACCACGCGCTGCAGCGGCCAAAAAGCTACAGGCCGCCGCGGTGTTGCCGCGGCGGCCTGCATTGTGGACTCAAGCTTTACAAACCACCGCTGCTTAGCGGCGGCGGCGAGCAACCATCAGACCGCCCAGACCCAGCAGGGCAGCGCCCGCGGGGCTCGGCACGGCGAAGATGTACACCGTGTTCTGCGTGGCGTCGGAGATCGCCAGCGTCTGGCTGGCCGCATCCCACGAGAAGTCATAGTTGGCCGCACCGAAGGTGGTGCCGGCGGCGACGAACGGCGTAACGCCATCGGTGCCGAGGAACTGGACGTTCTGCAGAGCGCCGTTGGTGTTGATCACCGTGTTGACGCCGAACTCCTGGCCGGGGGCGGTGCTGCGGCGATCGTTGAAGATCACCAGGTCACCGTAGGCGTTGGTGTTGAGGAACTGCAGGTTGTTGGCAATCGAGTTGTAGCTGGTATTCAGGCCCAGGACCGAGCGGATCATCGTGCCCGGGGCGTAGGTGCCGTCGGAGTTACGGTTGACGCGGACCACGTTGCCGTTGACACGGAGGTAGGCGTCGCCGGTGACGGGGTTGAAGTCGATGTCACGGATGTTCGTGGAGATCGTGGTGTTGGTGGCCGGGGTGGCCGTGGTGCCCAGTGGGCCGGCGATGACGCCGTTGTTGAAGCCGCTCGGCGAGGCGTTGCCGGTGCCGTCAGCGAGGTTCAGTGTGCGCTCGAAGTTGCTGCCCAGCACGACGAACGAAGCGCCGCTGCCCAGACCGCCCGCACCACCCGCACCGGGGTTGAAGCCGGGGCCGGCGAAGCCGCGGACGTTGCCCAGGGCGGAGCTGCCAGCGTTCCAGCGCAGGGTGTTGGTCCCGTCAAGGTTGTACGCAGCCAGACCGTTGGCGTCGTTGCTGCCGGAGTCGTAGCTCGCCAGCAGCGTGTTGCCACGCATGGCCAGGCCGTTGTACCCGCGACCGTTGACGGTCGCGAACGAGCCGAACACGGCCGTGTTGGCGTTGCCGGTCACCAGGGCGTTGTTCACGCGGAGGATGCCGGAGTTCGTGCCCGAGCCGCCGTTGCGGAAGCCCGCAACGTACAGGTCGGTGCCGTTCCAGGCAACGCCGTTGATGCTGTTACCCAGGCCGAGGGTGTTCACCGAGGCGAACTGGTTGACCAGCGAAACGCGGCCGATTTCCTGGAAAATGATCTGCCCGTTCGAGGCAGCCGCGAGGCCGGCAACGGCCATGACACCAACAGCAAGTGACTTCATCTCTTCGCTCCAAAAGAAAGGTGAGGAATCTGATCCGCATCCGCACCGGCCGCCGCCCGGACACCGGACGAAGAAACCGACACAAGACACTTTTGACGACAGGGACTTAGGTAAAACTCTCAATCTCGACTTCGAGCACTGGCACCGCACCGACGGAAGCGGTTTCGGGCAAGTGTTCGATGTTATAGAATATGCCACAGTTGAGCGATCTCGTCAAGCAAAATGTCGCTTTGTTTGCAACAACCAAGTCTTGTCAAGATGGGAACTTACAGATCGCATGGGGCCATCTGCAGGTTACAGGACGCGAAATAACGAACAATACACGAACATACTACCTGTTTCCTCAAGTATCCTGTCCCGCGCTCCGCGGCAGGAGAGTTCCTCAGCCCACTTCACCATTTTCCTTGACAGGTCTTCCTCTCTGTGGAATGTTATAGAATCTGTGCATCCCTCGACCATTCGTCTCGTAGGGATAGTCACACCGCCTCGCTGAAATCCCTTTCAACCGGTCTTCCGACCCCCACGTTCCTCCATACTCATACCTAGGCGACACCGCCCCTGAAAATGTCCCGCCCCAAGGCCTTCAAACCGATCGCTCCCGAACCCGGGCGGCTCACGTACCAGGCGGTGCGTGATGCGGTCCGCGCCTCGGTCGACGGCGGCGGCTTTGCCCCGGGCGAACAGCTCCCTGCCACCAAATCGCTGGCTGAGCAGATGAGCGTGTCGCTGGTCACCGTCCACCGAGCCCTGCAGGAACTGGTTGCCGCGGGTGTGCTCCGGCGCGGGCAGGGGCGCGGCACGTTCGTGCACGAGGACTATCTGGAACGCTCGGAAGTCTCCGTCGGCTTCCGCTTCGGCCTGGTGTTCCATGCCGAGTGCTCGCTGGCCGACACGTACCACGGCCAGGTGCTTGAGGGCGTGCGGCGCGGGGCGGCGGACTGCGGTGCCGACCTGGTGATCCTGCAGTTTGGCGAGGACTGGCGCAACGAGTGCCACGGCTTCCTGTACGTCAACCCCTTTGCCGACCAGCTCGATCGCCCGCCACGCGTGGCCATCAAGCGTCCGACAGCCGAGAGCTCGCTGAAGCAACCGCCCATCGTCGTCGTCGGTGCCAACTGGCAGCGGACCAATGTCTGGTGCGTCGATACCGACAACATCGATCTGGCCCGCCAAGCCGTTGATCACCTGGTCTCGCTGGGTCACACCCGCCTTGGTTACATCGGCGGTGGCGATCAGTCCAGCAACAGTCTTGACCGTGAACACGGCTTCAAGGCCGCCGCGGCGGCACGCGGCCTGACGGTTGACCCCTCGCACATCCAGCGGGCCTCGGGCTGGAAGCTTGATGAAAACGACGTGATCAACCTCAAGCGGATGCTGGTGGCCAGTGACCGGCCGACGGCGATTTTCGCCGGTGGTTTTTCGCTGGCGACCGCTGTGTGCCACGCCGCCCGCCAGCTTGATCTCCGCGTGCCCGAGGACCTGTCTGTTGTCGGCGTGGACGATGTCCGCTCGGGCGGTCTGACAACTCCGCCGATGACCGCGCTGCGTCAACCGCTGATGGAAATGGGCCGTCAGGCCTGCCGGATGCTGCTTGAGATCATCCGCGACCGCAACGTCAGCGTGCCGACGCGGCAACTGCTGCCCGCAGATCTGATCTGCCGCGCCAGTGCCACCCGGCCCGGCGAAAGCTCACTGTTCCAGGCCACCGATCTCCGCGACGACGGCGTGAAGTGATCCGCTCGTCCGACCGACTTTCTCGTGCTTCTGCAGGACTCCTCTGATGATGACCACCCTCGCTTCCCGTCCGTGTCCCACCAGCAAGAAAGCTGCTTTCACGCTCATCGAGCTGCTCGTGGTCATTGCCATTATCGCCCTGCTCGTGGGCATCCTGCTGCCAGCACTGGGCAAGGCCCGCGATTCGGCCCGCGGCGTGCAGTGTCAGACCAACGTCCGCTCGATCGTCACCGCGCTGACGCTGTACTCCAACGACTGGAAGGCCAAGTTCCCGCCCAACGATGACACCGCCGTCGTTCCACCAGGGCAGCTGCGGCCGTACTGGTACGACACCGAGCGGATCGGCGTCTACCTGCCCCAGGTCATCCGCAACGACTCGGGCAGCACGATCAACGAGACCGTCGGTGGCGGCGTCATGGTGTGCCCCAACCACAACGCGGCGGCACGCTCATACTCCATGAACCAGTGGGCGTCTTCGAATCTCCGTGGCAACAACGGCAACAACAACAGCCGCCCGTGGGATGCGAACGTGAACTTCACATCGCAGATGCTGCTCGTCGGCGAGGCCTGGGGCCGCCAGCCCCCCGCTGCCGGTGCCGAGCGACTGTTCTTCACCGTCTCGACGATCGGCGCTCAGGGCCTGCCCGGCGAGCGATTCGGCGGCGGTGCTGGCGTGGCCGATGCCCTGCCGATCAATTCGTCGAACGCCGAGCCCGATGCCGACCGCTCGCCGACTGGCGGCCTGGGCATCAGCTACATCCCGTACTACCGGCACCCCCGTCGCAGCGGCAACACCTATGCCCGGACTGGCTCCGCCCATCTCGGCTTTGCCGATGCCCACGTCGCGGCCTGGAAGCCGGAAGACCTGTTCAACCGGACCGCTCCGTTTAAGAGCACGTACAAGGTGTTCTGGGCTCCCAACGACCGCGAGTACGAGCAGTAAGCTCACCGGGGTCCTTCATCCCAACGCAACCCGGGTTCCTCTGACCTGACGCATACAACTGCGCGTGAGCCTTCTGCACACCCAGCCCGGCAACGCCCAAGGCACCGGACCATCCGCCGGGCCTGCGATGTCGCGGCGCACCGCGCTGGGGGTGCTCTCGGCCGGTGCGATGTCGCTGGCGGCCCTCTCGCTGCCCGGCTGCGCGGGCGGACGCGGCGACCGGCCGCTTTCGGTCTGGACCCTTGCGCTCTCGCCGTTCTTTGACGATTACATCAAGGGCCTGCTGGACAGTTTCTCCAAGGCCAACGGCAACATCCCCATCGAGTGGGTCGATGTCCCGTACGAAGCGATTGACCGCAAGCTGATGGCCGCGGCTGCCGCGGGGCGTGCGCCGGATGTCATCAATCTGGCGGACCGCACCTTCGCCCGCTTCATCGGCATGGGCGCTCTGGCGGACTTGAATCCCCTGCTGCCGGCATCGATCCGCGACGGGTACCTCAAGGGTGCTTCCCGGATCGGCGCGATCTCCGGCCGGCAGCTCGCACTGCCGTGGTACCTGACGACCCAGTCCGTGCTGGCCAACACGCGGCTGCTGGCCAAGGGCGGCATCGAGGCCGATGCGCTGCCCGACCGCTGGGCACCGATGCTGGCGATGGCCGGAGACTTCAAACGCAAGACCGGCAAGCCCATCACCACGCTGCCGCTGGGGTTTGAAAGCGACATCCCGATGATGCTGCTCAGCGACGGCATCAGCCCGCTGATTCCCGGGCCCGATGGCAACCTGGTCTCCGCGCTGACAGACCCGCGGATTCTGGCGGCGATTGAACCGTGGGTCGGTGCGTTTCGTCAGGGCTGGCTGCCGCGAGAGGCCGCGACCGGCGGATCCTCGCACCTCAACAAGCTGTTTGTCGAAGGTGATGTGGCCACGATCAACAGCGGGCCGAACTTCCTCAAGCGGATCGCGGCCGATGCGCCCGACATCTTCCGCACCACGACCGTCAGGCCGGCGGTCACCGGCACGCTGGGCCGGGCGCATATCGCGGTGATGACGCTGGGCGTCACCACGCAGTCCACCAAGCCGGAACTTGCGGCGAGACTGGCTGCCCACCTGACCAGCAGCGAGGCGCAGCTTGACCTCTGCCGCAGGGCGGTGGTGTTGCCGAGCACCAGTGCCTCGCTGGCCGATCCGCTGTTTTCCGCCCCACCGCCGATGGCCGCCACCGTGACGACCGAAGCGGGCACGCCGCCGAGCAAGGAAGAGATCGATGCCCAAGTGGGCATCGCCCGCGCGGCGTGCGCGGCGCAGCTGCCCGATGCGGTGGCGTTCACGCCCGCGATGGCGTGCTGGCCCGACCTGCGACGGACGTTTGAGGATGCGTTTAAGCGGGTGCTGCTGGATGGCGCTGACCTCCGCCGCACCTTGGCGGAAGTGGACACGAGTTGGAACGGCATCCTGGCGGATCGCCCGGCGGACATCTCGGCTCTGCCGCTGGTCGGACCGGTCGGCGGCTCGCCGCGGGCTGCCACAACCACGCCTGCCGGAGCCGCACCATGAGCGGTCGCGCGACTCGCTGGCTGACGCCGTACCTGTTCCTGCTGCCGGCGGCGGTGGTACTCGGCACGTTCGTGCTGTACCCGATGGTGCGGGTGATCGGCTACAGCTTCAGCCGCTCGACACCGTTCCTGGCCCCCGAGGGCGTGGGGCTGGCCAACTACGAGGCGATCCTGGGCTCAGGCCGGTTCTGGAACGCAGCGCTCAACTCCGCGGCGTATCTGCTGGTCACGCCGATCATCATCGTGCTGAGTCTTTCGGCGGCGATGGTGATTGAGTCGGGCATCCGCGGGCGGCAGTGGCTGCGGCTGATGCTGTTTGTGCCGGTGATCACACCGACGGTGGTTGCCGCACTGGCGTGGCGGCTGCTGTTTGGTGAGGAGGACGGGCTGATCAATCAGGCACTGGGTGCCATCGGTATTGACCCGATCGCGTGGCTGACGCAGCGGCCGTGGACGCTGGTGACGGCGATGACGGTGACGGTCTGGAAGGGCTTTGGTTTTTACATGATGGTGTTTGTTGCCGCACTGCTTTCGGTGCCCAAGGAACTCAAGGAAGCGGCCGTGCTGGACGGTGCGGGGCGGTTCGGGGTGTTCCGGCTGGTGGTGCTGCCGGCGGTATGGCCCAGCATTGTGCTGGTGTTTGTGGTGTCATCGATCGCGGCGCTGAAGGTCTTTGACGAGCTGTTTGTGACGGTCAAAGGTGTGCCGCTGGAGCATCAGACGGTTGTGCCGCTGATTTACGAGGAGGCCTTTGGCCGGGGCAACTTCGGCATGGCCTCGGCGATGGGTGTGATCCTGTTCCTGCTGATTCTGGGCTTTAGCTTTATGAACCTGAAGCTGTCGCTCTCACGCCAGAAGCCGGCCGATCAGGCCCGCGCAGGTGCCCGCGCTGATGCCGGAGGGACGCACTAAACCATGCTGGAGCGACGCCCAATCTGGCTGAATGCGTGGCTGTATCTGATCGCGGGTCTGCTGGTGGCCGTGGCCGTCGGCCCCGCGCTGTGGCTGGCGCTGACGGCGGTTCAGCCGGCCGGGACCGACCTGCTTCGTTCCAGCGGGGACGGCTCGGGCAAGACGCTGTCGATCGGATTTACCTGGGACCACATTGCCCGGGCGTGGACCGACGGCAAGCTGGCCGGGCCGATGCTCAACAGCGTGCTGGTCAGCTTCGCCCGCGCGGTGCTCAACGTGCTGGTTGCTGCCCTGGCGGCGTACCCGCTGGCGCGGATGAGCTTTGCTGCTCGCAACGTGGTGTTCACGCTGATTCTGGCGACGATGATGGTGCCCGAGCAGGTGACGATTGTGCCGATGTTCACCACGGTGGTGGGCCTTGGGATGTACGACACGCTGGTGGCGCTGATCGTGCCGCTGGCGGTGTCGGCGTTCGGCATTTTCCTGTGCCGGCAGGCGATGATGGCGGTGCCGAAGGAACTGGAGGAGGCGGCGAGCATTGACGGGGCAAGCCCGCTGGCGATCTGGTGGCATGTGATGCTGCCGAGCATCCGGCCGACGCTGGCGACGCTGTTTGCCTTCTCGCTGATCGGGGCGTGGAGCGAACTACTGTGGCCGCTGGTGGTGCTGCAGACCAAGAGCGGCTTTACGCTGCCGGTGGCCGTCAATGAACTCGTCGGCCAGTTTGCCGCCAGTGCCCGGGTGTACTACGCGGCGGCGGTGCTGGCGCTGGTCCCGATTCTGGTGGCGTTTATGCTGCTGCAGCGGTTCCTGAAAGGCGGGATGTTCGACGGAGCGGTGAAGGGCTGAGAGATCGGGGCTGAGGGATCGGAGCCGGAAGAGGCGGCCGGTGATCCGCTGGCCGCCGGGCAGTCACCCCATAGGGCACCCACCCCACTTGGCCTGTGCGGGGGCGCACAATCGGCGCAGGCGTTACAGACGGAACGGCCGGCCGCCGATAACGCGGGCATGCGCGTACTCATCATCGGAGCTGGCTTTGCAGGTGCCGCCGCGGCGTACGAGTTCAAGCGGCGGTTCTCCGCCGATGTGACCGTCATCGAGCAGTCTCGGCACGCCGGAGGCATGCTGCGCACGTTCCAGACCAAGGAAGGGATTCCGTACGAGTACGGGCCGCGGATTGTCTCGGTGTTCCGGGGCAGCCAGGACTGCCTGCCGTGGTTCCGGCAGTTCCTGGATCTGCAGCCGCGGGATGTGTATCAGGGCACCTGCCTGCGACCGGAGTATCCGGCCGTGCCGTTCCCGGTGGACAAGCCGTCGCTGCTGAAACTCCCGTGCGGCGACCAGATCGCCCGCGAGTGGGAAGCACTCAAGGGCAAGCCGGCCGTTGAGACCAACCTCAAGACCTATCTCGAGTCGACCATCGGGCCGACGCTGACCTCGCTGGCCTTTGCACCGTTTAATCTGAAGTTCTGGGGCCGCCGGCTCGAGGACATTCCGGCGGACTGGGGCAAGCTTCGCCGGCTGGAGCGCATCAGCGACAAGGGCGACTATCGCCTGCCATCGGTCGCGCCGCACTACTACCCCAAGGGCGGCTTCAACCCGCTGTTTGACAAGCTGCTGAACAGTGCCAGCGAGCTGCGTTACGGTGTGAGCGTTCAGGACATCAGCCAGACGCCGGGTGGCGGCGTGACGGTGCGCACGGATCGTGATACGCTGCACGCTGACCTGGTGCTGTCGACGGCACCGATCGACAAGACGCTGGGCCTGCGCTTCGGCGAGCTGGAGTGGAAGGGCTACCGCACTGAGATTGAAGTGATCGACAAGCCCAAGCTGGGCCACGCGCCCGATGGGGTGCCGTTCAGCTGGCTGTACACGCCGTACGCCGACACACAGGTGTGCCGGACGACGGACTTCGGCGTGATTCATCACGGCAACAGCTACAACCAGCCGTCGGTGCTGCTCAAGGAGCTGCCCGACGACTCGGTGAAGATGTACCCCGTGTGGTGGGAAGGCGAGAAGTTTGATCGCTACCTGTCGGAGGCGGCCAAGATCAAGGGCTTCCTGCCGATCGGGCGGCTGGGCATGTACAAGTACGTGACGATGGACAGCACGTACGGCATGGTGCAGCGGCTGTGCGACGACCTGTCGCGCTACGCCGAGAGCGACCACAAGGGACGGCTGGATGTGCTCAAGCACGTTCGCGGTGACTGGGCGAACTGAGGCCGAGTTCGGCGTGGCGAGGTTGGATGACCTGCCGCAACGGGCAGATCAGTGATCGACCCGCTTGCTCATGGCACGACGGATGTCGCGGTCGGCCTCGCGCTTGGCGATGACCTGGCGTTTGTCGGCCTGGGTGCGGCCGGTGCCCACACCGACGAGGCACTTGGCGTATCCGTTGACGAAATAGACCTTCAGCGGCACCAGCGTCGCGCCCTTGATATCGGCGGCCTTGGCGAGCTTGAGGATCTCCTTCTTGTGGGCCAGCAGCTTGCGCGTGCGGGTGGGGGCATCCTGCATGCGGCCGGCGGGGCCGTACTCGGCGATGTTGACCTGGTGGAGCCAGAGGCCCGGCGGTGAGACCTCCGCCCGGACCCAGCCTTCCTGCAGGCTGATCTTGCCCTCGCGGACGCTCTTGACCTCTGGGCCGTAGAGCTTCATGCCGCATTCGACGGTGTCGCCGATGGCGAACTCGAACCGTGCTGCACGGTTCTCGATGGTCTTGTCTTCGGTCTTGTTCTTCTTCTTTGCCACGGTAACCCTTCCGGTCCCTTGCCTGCTGATGCTGCTGTTTGGTCTGATTGCCGGTGGTTCCGGCGGCGGATCACTCGAACACAACGCGGTTGGCGATGCGTCCGACCTTCTCGATTTCGATTTCAACCAGGTCGCCGTGCTTGAGGAACAGTTGCGGCTTGCGGGCCATGCCGACACCCTCGGGCGTGCCGGTGAGGATGACGGTTCCGGGGACCAGTGTGGTGCCGCGGGACAGCTCGCTGACGAGTTTGGCAACGCTGAAGATCATGTCGGCGGTGCTGGAGTCCTGGCGGACTTCACCATTGACACGGGTGAACAGACGGAGCGTGTTGGGGTTGCCGACCGCTGCGGCGGGGGTGATGTCGCTCATGGGGCAGAAGGTGTCGAAGCCCTTGCCGCGGGTGAACTGACCGCCGGAGCCAGACTTCTGCCACCAGCGGGCGGAGACGTCGTTGGCGGTGGCGTAGCCGAGCACGTATTTGAGTGCATCAGCCTCGGAGACATCGCGGCAGGCCTTGGCGGGGTCCGGGCCGTGGCCGATGATGACCGCCAGTTCGCCCTCGTAATCAACCTGGAGGCCGTCGGGCGAGACGGCGGTGCCGGCGCTGGTGAGCGTCCCGTCCTGGCAGATCTTCGGCACGCGGATGGCTTCGAAGCCGGTGGTCACCGAGGCGATGTTCTTGGCGAAGACCACCGGACGCTCGGGCACCTTGCCGCCCTGCTCGGCGGCGTGTTTGGCGTAGTTGAGGCCGATGCCCAGGACCATCCGCACCGGGAGGGGACCGCCGGGGAGATCGATCGAGACGCCGAGGCCGGAAGCGATGAGCGCGTAGGACATCACCCAGTTTAGAGGGTCGCGGCCGGGCACATCGCTGAAGGGCGGATTTCCGGCAGATGCGGGGGCTTCCGGAAGCCGGGAGGACGGTACTGCGACCGGCTTACTGCTGGGCCCAGTCGATGAGGCCGGAGGGGTCAATAACCACGGGCGCGGAAGTGCCATCACGCTGGATGATGGCGGCGCACGGTCGGAGATCGGCGGTGAGCACGAGCGGTGCGACGCGGTCGGCGGGCACGAGGCAGAGGGCCGTTGAGAGCGAATCGGCGATGGCCCCGCGCGGGCTGATGACGGTGATGGTGACGCCGCCGGGTGAGCCCAGGCCGGTGGAGGGATCGAGCATGTGGGTGTAGCGGCGGCCGCCGAGTTCGATGAACTGTTCGGAGTCGCCGGATGTTGAGATGGACTGGTTGACGAGCCAGACGGCCAGCGGTTCGGGGGCGGGGCCGGTGTGGCCGGGGCGTTGGCGGCGGCTGACCTCAACGCGCCAGCCCGGGCGGCCGGGGGGCGCCTCACCGACGGCGACATCGCCGGCGAGGGCGACGAGGCACTGCGGGAAGCCACGCTGGCGGAGGTAGCGGACGGCCTTCCCGGCGGCGTATCCCTTGGCGATGCCGCCGAGGTCGAGTTGCATGCCGGGTGCCGCGAGGGTGACGCGGCTGGCGACGGGGTCGAGCGTGAGTTTGTCGGGGCCGACGGCGGAACGGGCGGCGGCGAGCTGGTCGGCCGTGGGCAGTGTGCCGGACTTTCGCGAGGACCGCCAGAGGCGGGAGAGCGGGCCGACGGTGACATCGAACGCACCGCCGCAGTGGCGGGTGACCGTGCCGGCGATGCTGAGCACTTCGAGCAGATCGGGGCTGATGGGTTGGGGGATTCCGGGGTGCTCGGCCAGATGACTGATCTCGCTGGTCGGGCGGTAGTCGCTCATGGACTGTTCGAGCTCGGCCAGGCGGTGGAAGGCCCCGGCGGCGGCATCGGAGGCGGCATCGAGCGATGGTGCATACACCACAATTCGGGTAGCCACGCCCATGACCAGGCGGGTGAACTCGTGCCGCTCTGCCGCGGCGGCGGGCGAGAGGGCGGGCGAAAGGGCGGGCGGCGAGGCCCCGGTGCCGGGAGCGGGATCGCCGGGGTGGGCGGAAACCGGCTGGGCGGAACCGGTTCCGGCGGTGCAACCTGCCAGCAGGCCGGCACAAAGAGCTAGGATCGCCGGCTTCCAAACCGCTCGGTTTGAACGACGCACTCCCAGACGCAATCGCCGGACCTCTGGCGTGAACCAACTCGCTGCAACCATGAATCGATCATTGGCCCGATGTGCTGTTCCCTCTGTCGCTGGTGCGGTGGTGCTGCTGGCGATGGCCGGCGGTGTGCTTGCCAAGCCGGCGGCGCAGCCTGCTGCCGCCCCGGCGCAGCCGGCGAAGTCCTCCGAGAAGGCGGCTGAGAAGCCGGCCGCGGCACCCGCTGCGGGAGTCGCGACGGCGCACAAGGCGTTTATGCAGGAGATTCCTGCCGCGGCGTTCAAGCTGGAGATGCTGCCCATTCCGGGCTCGGCCGATGGGACGATCAAACCGTTCTTTATGAGCAAGACGGAGATCACCTGGGACGCGTTTGACAGCTATGCGTACAGGCTGGATGAGGAGGCGGTCAAGGCCGCGGGGAACGCTGCGGTGGATGCGGTGACGCGGCCGAGCAAGCCGTACCTGCCGCCGGATCGCGGGTTCGGGCACGAGGGGTACGCGGCGATCTGCCTGTCGTATCAGAACGCGGCGAAGTTCTGCGAGTGGCTCAGTGCGCACACGGGGCGGACGTATCGGCTGGCGACGGAGGCGGAGTGGGAGCACGCCTGCCGCGGCGGTGCGGCGACAGACGCGACGATGGATGCCAAGGCACTGGCCGAGGTGGCGTGGTTTGCCGACAATGCCCAGGAAACCCCGCACGCGGTTGGCAAGAAGAAGGCCAACGGGTACGGGCTGGTGGACATGCTCGGCAACGTCAAGGAATGGGTGACGGGACGCGATGGCAAGCCGGTGACCAAGGGCGGCTCGTACAACAGCCCGGCGGAACAGTTGACGGTGACGGCTCGCGAGCCGCAGGTTTCGGCCTGGAATGCCAGCGACCCGCAGGTGCCCAAGAGCAAGTGGTGGCTGGCAGATGGCTCATACGTGGGCTTCCGGATTGTGTGCGAGGTGAAGGCGGATGAGGCGGGGGCGGGGAAGGGTGAGAAGCCGGCGGCGGGAGCGCCGGCAGCACCGAGCAAGGAACCGGCGGGCAAGGAACCGGCGAGCAAGAAGTAAGCGGCGGTGTGGGGAGCTGCGTTTTTTCGACTGACACGACACGTTTTGGCCCACAACACATCACTTTGCCCAAGGACTGCCGCATGGAGATCACCCGTCGTTCGTTTGTCAGCACGGCCCTGACCACCGCGGTTGTTGCCCAGCCCGCGCTGGCTGCATTGGGCGGTGTTTTGCTGCCGCGGATGGCCAGCGGGGCGAGCAGCGGGGTCAACGCGAAGCTGCGGATCGGGCTGATCGGCTGCGGCGGGCGCGGCACGGGTGCGGCGGTGCAGGCGCTGCGGGCGGACCCGGACCTGGTGCTGGTGGCGATGGGCGATGTGTTCAAGGACAGGCTGGATGCGTCGCTGGCGGGCATTACCGAGGAGATGGGGGAGCGGGCGGCGGCGACGGTGCAGGTGCCGCCGGAGAAGCGGTTTGTCGGGTTTGACTCGTACCAGAAGGTGATTGATGCCGGCGTGGATGTGGTGCTGATCTGCGGGTATCCGGGCTTCCGGCCGATGCAGCTTGAGGCGGCGATCAAGGCGGGCAAGCACGTGTTTGCCGAGAAGCCGCTGGCGGTGGACGGGCCTGGCATCCGCTCGGTGCTGGCCTCGACCAAGCTGGCCAAGGAGAAGAACCTGGCGCTGCTGGTGGGCTTCTGCTGGCGGCACAACCCGGGGATGAAGGCGGCCTTTGAGCAGGTGCTGGGCGGGACCATCGGCGAGGTGGCCAATGTGCACACGACGTACCTGACGAGCACGCTGAGCAAGCGGCCGCGGCAGCCAGGCTGGAGCGACATGGAGTTCCAGATGCGCAACTGGTGGCACCATGTGTGGATCAGCGGGGATCACATTGTTGAGCAGGCCGTGCACTCGATTGACCGGCTGGCGTGGGCGATGGGCGACCTGACGCCGACGAAGGTGATCTGCCTGGGCGGGCGGGCGGCCCGGACCGGGGTGGAGAGCGGCGACTCGTATGACCACTTCGCGGCGACGTACGAATACGCAGATGGGCGGCGGGCGCAGCACACGACGCGGCAGATTGACCACTGCCCGAGCGACAACTCGGATTACATCTACGGCACGCGCGGGCGGTGCACGATCAACGGATGGGCGCCGCTGTATGAGTGCCGCGATTACAAGGGTGCGGTGCTGTGGAAGGGCACGGGCTCGGCCGAGGAAGCCTCGAAGATGTATCAGTTTGAGCACGATGCGCTGTTCGCGTCGATCCGGGCGGGCAAGCCGATGAACGATGGCGAGCGGAGTGCCAACAGCTGCCTGATGGCGATTATGGCGCGCACCGCGGCATTTACCGGGCAGACGGTGACCTGGGAGCAGGCGATGAACAGCACGGAGGCGCTGGTGCCTGCGACGCTTTCGATGAATGCGCCGGCACCGGTGGTGCAGGTGGCTGTTCCTGGCCGCAAGCCGGGTGCCGCGGCACCGGCGGCCGGCAGCCCGGAGATGCCGTTTGCCGGTCGTCGCGGATAAGGCGGGAGCCACGTTGTTGCAGAACCAGCGAGCATGACTATGAACACACCAAACGATCGTGAGTCCGGGATGAGCGGCGAGTATGGGCTGACGCGTCGCGGCTTTTTGGCTGCGGGCACTGCCGCGGCGGCGGGGACGGTGCTGGGAAGCTCACTGGCGACGGCGGCGGTGAAGCCGGCGGGCAAGACCGAGGGCGGCGCTGCGGGCAAGCCGGAGCAGGCGCCCGCAGCGGCAGCGAAGGCGGGCGGGAAGCGCACGCTGCGCAAGGCCGTGATGTACGGCATGGTCCAGGGCGGGGCAACACCGCTGGAGAAGCTCACGATCCTGCATGACTGCGGCTTCGACGGCGTTGAGGTGGACGGGCCGACGGACATTCCGGCCGAGCAGTTGCTTGAGGCACAGGAGAAGACGGGGATCAAGATTCATGGCGTGGTGGACTCGGTCCACTGGGCCAAGCCGCTGAACCACCCGCTGGAGAAGGTGCACGCGGCGGGGCTGGCGGGGCTGGAGACCGCGCTGCGAGATGCCAAGCGGTACGGCGCGACGAGCGTGCTGCTGGTGCCGGGCGTGGTGAACGATGAACTGCCGTACGACGAGTGCTACACGCGGTCGCAGGCGATGATCCGCAAGGCGATTCCGCTTGCCAGGGAACTTGGCGTAAAGATCGCCATCGAGAACGTGTGGAACGGGTTCCTGCTCTCACCACTGGAGGCGGCGAAGTACGTTGATGACTTTGCGGATCCGTTTCTGGCGTTTCACTTTGACATCGGCAATGTGATCAACTTCGGGCGGCCGGCGCAGTGGGTTCGCATTCTGGGCAAGCGCATCTGCAAGCTGCACATCAAGGATTTCTCGCTGAAGAACCGCAATGACAAGGGCCTGTGGAAGGGCTTTGATGTGCAGGTGGGCGAGGGTGATGCCGGCTGGGCGGATGTGATGCGCGAGCTCGACGCCACCGGGTACTCGACGGCCGCGGCGGGCAACTGGGCGACGGCGGAAGTCGGCGGCGGGGATGTCAATCGCTTGAAGCAGATTGCCGGGCAGATGGACCGGGTGCTTGCGATGTGACCGGCGCGGAGCGGGCCCGCGGCTAGATCTGCGCGGGATCGACCGGGCGGGCGTGGAGCGCTTCCATCTGCTGGACGTAGGGCCGGATGTGCGGGTCATCGCGCGCGACGAACTGCTCGAAGGTGCCGTCGAAGTAGACGGTGCCCTCGGCGAGCATGACCACGCGGGGTGCGAGGCGGCGGAGCATCTGCATGTCGTGCGTGACGACGATGCTGGTGCGGGCGATGCCTGAGGCGGGGGTGCGCGTGTGGGTGGCGTCGATGAGATCGTGGATTGTGTTGCACATCTCAGGGTCGAGGCCGGCGGTGGGCTCGTCGTAGAAGATCAGTGCGGGGTCCATGACCAGGACGCGGGCGATGGCCAGACGCTTGGCCATGCCGCCGGAGAGGGCATCGCGGCTGCGGCGGAGGACCTGGTCGGGGTCGAGGCCGACATCGGTGAGTGCCTGGCGGGCGACGGGCATGATCTGCTCATCGGTCATGTCGCGGATTTCGCGGGGCCAGAGCGCGAGGTTGTAGAAGACATCGCCGGTGAGCAGGGCGTTGCGCTGGAAGACGACGCCCCAGTGGACGCGGAGGCCGTCCATTTTCCGGTCGGAGAGCGTGGCGAGATCGGTCAGCGGTGAGCCGGGATGGCCGTGGTCGGCGACCAGGACGCGGCCGGCATCGGGGCGGAGGTAGCCGATCATGTGCTTGAGGAGCACGGTTTTGCCGCAGCCGCTGCCACCGACGATGGCGACAAGCTCGCCGCGGCGGATGGTCAGGGAGACGCCACGGAGGACGGCCTGGGTGCCGAAGGACTTGATCAGGCCCTCGGTGGTCACCTCCATCGCGACCCCGGCTGGGGCTCCGGCGGGGGCACCGGCTGGGGCACCGGCTGGGGCCGCGGGTTGGGGCCCGGGTGCAGATCCGGGTTGCTGGGTTGTGGGTTTCACCGTTGCAAGCGTAGCGGAGGCTGGGCCGGGCCCGGCTGCAAGGACTGATCCTGCTTGTGGCATGGGTGGCCGTTTGAAGCGTGGAATGCCGGACTGGTGCACCGGTTGGCCCCCCTCCCTCCCCCACTGCACCACGACATCGCTGCGGCGCTGCGGCGGGGCTGGTTCCGGGGCAACTATCATGGGGGGATGCCGCCGTCAGACCATTATGCGACGCTCGGCCTGACCCCGCGGGCGACGCAGGAGCAGATCAAGAATGCCTATCGGCAGCTGGCGCGGAAGCTGCACCCGGACATCAACAAGGCCCCTGATGCGACGAGCCGGTTCAGCGCGATTCAGCACGCCTACGAGGTGCTGGCCGACCCGATGCAGCGGGCGGAGTACGACACCAAGCGGGATTACGACGCGTCGGGGCATGGGATGCCGGAGAGTGTCGGGCGCGGGCAGGCCCACTATTCGTGGTCGAACATTGCTGATGCGAAGTCGTCGGTCGCGGACACGCTGAGCGACTTTGACGACATTTACGAGACGTTCTTTGCCCATCGGCAGCCGCCGCGGGGGAGGTGAGGCGGCGGGGTGCTGGGATGGGGCGGGGTGAGGGGAGGGGCGGGGCTGGGTTTGGCGTGCCACCGGGGTTGGGGCTGGCCATACACCCGGGGGATCATCAACTGCCACTTTCAGGAGGCTTGACCATGGGATTCGAGATGCTGCCGCGGGAGTGTGCTGGTGGGGGCTCGCCGTTGGTCGGGGGCGGTCGCCGGCTGAGGCGGGTGGCGGTGGCCGGCGCGGGGGCGCTGGTGCTGCTGGCGGCGGGAACGCTGATCGGGGCGACGCTGGGCGGGGCGGGGCCGACCTCGAAGTGGACGTTTCGGGGGAACAACAACTTCAGCCGCTGGGAGTACGCGGAGTTCACGCTGCTGCCGGACCGGGCGGTGGTGGTGGGCGATACGGCGGTGCAGGAGATTGTGCCGCCGCGGCGGCTGGAGGACCGGGACACGGTCTTTGAGAACGACGCCGGGAAGTTCATTGAGCGGTTCGACCTGCGGCTGTACTACATCAACGTGATGGGCGCGGAAGGCTGGCAGTTTCCCGAGGCGGAGCCGGTGCGGGAGGGCAAGACGTACCTGGTGCGGCGGCAGAGGAGGTGACGTACTCGCGGCCGAGGCGGGTGATGGTCAGGCCCGCTGCCGCGGCATCGGGGAGATTCTGGAGAAACTCGACAAGGCCGTCGTAGCCGTACTTGGAGTAGACGTACTGGATGTCGAGCGGGTCGGTGACGACCTCCTG
>CAILKP010000066.1 GCA_903834785.1 uncultured bacterium | reverse complement strand
GGCTCTTGATGACCGGCGCTGTCCGCAACCAAACCGATCTGGCGAGGGCGGGGCACGTCACCAGCGCACGCGTCAGCCAGATCATGAACCTGAACAACCTCGCGCCGGACATTCAGGAGGAGATCTTGTTTCTGCCCCGGGTGATTCAGGGGCGCAGCAAGATCTCCGAGCAGCTTCTCCGGTCGCTGACGTGCATGCCGGACTGGACCCAACAGCGGCGGGCCTGGGCTCGTTTACAGACCGGGGTTCTGGCAACCACTCCCAAGCCGAATCGGCCTGTAACCGCTGTCAAAACCGATGGTTGTGGACAAAGCGAGCAATCCCTGTCGGATACTTAACATCGGTGCTTGTTCGGGGTACACTAGGGCCATCACCTCCGGTTGGAAACCGGGGACAAACTCGTGCGGAGGCCCTGGATCATGAGCACCCTTTCGTTCCGTCGTTTCACCAACGCATACGCCCTTCGTGAAGTCGATCCCGCGGCGCTGATCGAACTTCTCCGACCACACGCCGCCCATCTCGCCGCCAACGGAGCGATGCTCCCCACTGATCCGGATCGCCTGGACATCGAGCGGGTCGAGGTCGCGTTGCTTACCACCAGCGTGGGTGAACTCCCCATCGATCTGCTCGACGCCCTCTGGCACATCCATGAGATGTCGACTCCTGCCGGAATGGAGTCGCTCCTGAGCGCCGTCGAGCAGGCGGGCCTGAACCTGCCCCACGATCACCTCGCGCCGGCGGACATCGCCACCCGCGTCTGGCTGGCGGACGCCGAACTCCTGCGGCGCTGCCACACTGAACTCTCGGTTTCGCGGCGTCGCAGCTTCGAGACGTTCGTTCCCGCGAAGGGCACGGTGCTCGCCTGGGTCCCGCCAGGGCCGGAGAAGATCGCGGCCCTGGACGGCGCGGTGGCGGCGTGGTATTCGGCCAACCGTCGCGGCCTTGGCGCTCGCGTCCTCTTCTTCGACCACGGCGACGAACTCCGCTTCTTGGTGCGCCACGGCGGCCCGTACCGCCGCGAGGGGAGCCTGGACGACGGCAAGCCGGGGTGCGTCCGCTACCGCCCGATGGCCCACGGCGTGGTGACGTTCAACCGAAAGACCTGGGAGCTCCGGATCAACGGCGGCACCAAAAAGGAACGCACGGCGTACCGAGAGCTCGTGGGCCAGCACATCTTCGGCCGGCGCGACATGTTCCCGCCCGACCCCGATCGCTACGACCTCGAGCCGCTGCGGGCGGTGGGCCGCCGCAGCCTCGTCTGCACCGATGTCGGCGGGCTCGCGTCGGTGCGGCTCGTGGAGCTCTCGCTGTATGTGGGCGGCCCGTACCACCGGCGCAAGGTCGAGAAGGCCGACGACGTGCTTGTGGCGCTGGAGGCGGCGGGCGAGACCATCGCGTCCGACTCGCTTCTCACCAGCGCCACGTTTGAGGTGCGGTTCGCGGACGGCCGCAAGCCCCGGCCCGTGACGATCCGCCACGGCAACACGGCCTCCTACACCCGCGACGACGATGCCGAGCTCATCGAGAGCTTCCTGCGCCGCCGCGGGTTCGTGAAGGGAACACGGGAGGTGGCCCATGCGGCTTTGGCGAGCGCTTGAGAACATCCACGGCTGGGCGGGCGTTCGCTCCGTCTG
>CAILKP010000065.1 GCA_903834785.1 uncultured bacterium | reverse complement strand
TTGCGATTCCGAGGCGGCGTACACGAGTGGCCGTGTTGAGGCATCGACAGGTAAGGCACGCAGGACAAGTTTCACGCCGCAGGAGATCGAATGCGAGGTCCGTGCACCGGGTAACAGCGCCACGCGGAAGGTCACCTTTTGGAAATCGGAGTCGGTGATTTCGTCGGAGGGAGAGGGCCAGACGCTGATCTGCCTGTACGATGTGACGGAGCGAAAGGAAGCCGAGGCGGAGGAGAAGCGGTTGCGTTCGCAGTTGATGCAGGCCCAGAGGATGGAATCGATCGGGCGGCTGGCCGGTGGCATCGCACACGATTTCAACAATATGCTGACGGTGATTAACGGCTATTCGGAGATTGCCATCCGGCAAATGGGACCGGCGAATCCGCAGTATCGGAACGTCAATGAGATTCTGAACGCCGGGAAACGGTCCGCACTGCTGGTCAAGCAGTTGCTGGCGTTCAGCCGGAGGCAGGTATTGCACCCGGAGCGATTCAGCGTCAACGATGCAGTGCGTGGGATGGAGGGAATGCTGCGGCGACTCATCCATGAGCACATTGCCATCGAGATGAATCTGGCGGAGGGACTGCCGCAGGTGCTCGCGGACAGGAATCAGATTGAGCAGTTGGTGATGAATCTGGCGGTTAATGCCCAGGATGCGATGCCGGGCGGCGGAACGTTGACGATTGCAACGAGGGTGTGCGACCTGGAGGGGAGCCCCGTGATCTGCGATGAGCCGGTGGTGCCAGGCCCCTATGTGGAGTTGACGGTGCGGGACACGGGTACCGGGATCGACGCGGAAACACTGGGGCACATCTTCGAACCGTTCTTCACCACGAAGGGGTTGGGCCGCGGGACGGGGCTGGGATTGTCGACGGTGCAGGGGATTGCGATTCAGTCCTGCGGGCATGTAGCCGTCGAGACCGAGATGGGCAAAGGCTCGTCGTTCTGCGTGTATCTGCCGGTGTCGACAGCGCCGGTGGAGACCGTGGCGGCCCCAGAGGCGACGATTCTTCCGGGACGGGGTGAGAGAATCCTAATGGTGGAAGACAACCCACAGGTTCGGGAAATATTGGCGCTGATGTTGCAGGCTTACGGTTATGACGTGCTGGAGGCGGCGGGACCGGATGACGCCATACGATTGTTCGCAGAAAACTCAGTAGATCTGTTAATGACTGATATCGGTATGCCGAAGATGAATGGGGTAGAATTGGCGAACCGGCTGCGGGCAGCGCGGCCGGGACTGAGAGTACTTTTCGTATCGGGATATTCAGCGGAGACACACGAGCGTGAGTTAGATACGGCGTCAGGGTGTGTTTTTTTGCAGAAAGGGACTACCTCGGAAACTCTGGCGGCAACGGTGCGGCAATTGTTGGATGCCCTCCCTGTGCATTAAATGATCGAACTGCCTGGCGGGGGATGGGGCGGCGAACCGAGCGTTTGCAAAAGCGATGAGGGACGCGGTTATGGAGGCGATGGATACACTGGGGAAATGCATGACGAGCGAAATGATGCGGATGGGCTTTCGATAGAGTCGTGGCTAGTATCGGGGGGGCGGGACCGGACGCCGGGGGCGCCTTTGAACGTACCGCTGGTGCCTGCTTCCAATTTCATCCTGGGAGAGCGGCGAGCCTACGCCAGGGACGACGGGACGCCGACGTGGGAGGCGCTGGAGGAAATTGTTGGCGGGATGGAGGGCGGGGAGTCTGTCGCCTTTGCATCGGGGATGGCCGCGATTGCCGCGGTGTTTGAGCAGTTGCCGGCTGGGGCCCTTGTTCTGCTGCCCGATGACTGCTACCAAGGGGTGTCCGGACTGGCCGCGGCCGGTGAGGCACGGGGGCGTTGGACGGTGCGGAAGATCGCGGTTGCGGATACGGCGGCGTGGATCGCGGGGAGTTTGGACGCCGATTTGATCTGGTTGGAATCGCCGTCCAATCCGCTACTTTCGGTGGCGGACGTGCGGGCCATCTGTGCGGCGCCGCGAAAGACGAGCGCGATTGTTGGCGTCGACAATACGTTCGCTACGCCGCTGAACCAGCAGCCGCTGCGGTTGGGGGCGGAGGTTTCGATGCTATCGGCCACCAAGTTCATTGGGGGGCATTCCGACTTATTGGGCGGAGTGGTGACGGTCCGCGATGCGCGACTGGCGGCGGCACTGCGGCATACGCGCGAATTGACTGGGGCGACGCCGGGGGTGATGGAGGCGTTTCTGGCGGTGCGAGGGGTGCGGACGTTGGCGCTGCGGTTGGAACGGGCGCAACGGAGTGCGGGGATGTTGGCGGAGCGATTGGCTGCGCACCCGGAGGTGACGGTGACGCGGTACCCCGGGTTGGCGTCCCATCCGACGCACGCGGTGGCGCGGGAGCAGTTGAAGGGGTTTGGGACGATTATCTCCTTCGACGTGCGGGGCGGGGCGGAGGCGGCGGATCTGGTTTGTACGAAGGTGCGGCTGATTCATCATGCGACGAGCCTGGGCGCGGTGGAGTCGACGATGGAACGGCGGGCGGGCATACCGGGGCAGGAGCATCTGCCGCCATCGCTGCTGCGGCTGAGTGTGGGGATTGAGAACGCCGAGGACCTTTGGCGGGATCTGGATCAGGCGTTGCGGGGGTGATCCCTGCCGGGACTCTGAAACGGGAACGCAGGGCTCGCAATCTACCCGGAAGTTGCCGTTCGCGCCGCATGCTGGCGCCACAAGACGATGGCCGGCCCGGCAACGCGCCGTCGCTACTTTTGTTGGCGGCACAAGGGACTGCGGTCATTGAGGTGCCATTGATTTTGGCGCTGCTTCGCTTATGACTGAGTTTCGACTGGAGAGTAGCCGGAACGTTTTACGGAAAAAAATGAGGTGTCTGACACCAGATTATTGCGGGTGTTTTACGGAGGATGGGGGTAGGGGGTATTTGGTAATTGCGGTGACTGTGCCTGATTTTGGGTAGGATGGAGTTGTTGCGTTTTCGTTTCCATTCAGTCAAGACCGCGTTACTGTTCTTTTTGATTCTCCCGGCTGGCCGCGTGGCGCTCGGCACCGAGACCGATCAGTTCACCACACCCCGCGTTGCGCTCTATGACATTGGACCGGAGCTTTCGCGGAAGGTGGTGGAGATCATCGAAGCCGACCGCACAGGGCGCGAGCCCGAACAGATTCTGTTTGAGTGGGTCGGGCGGAATGTGTTTGCGTCTCGCATTGTGAAGTGGGTGAAGGGGATTCGCATGGCGGAGGCTCCCGTTCGCTTCCGGCCAGGGCTGTTCTCCTCCATTTACCGCACGACGCTTTCGCCTGTTCCGGCCTCCTTCCTCATCGACGCGCCAACCGTTCGTGTCCACGGCTATTATGTGGGCACTGACAAGATCGACCACTTCTTCCAGCAGGGCCACGGGTACGCTGTGCTGGCCGAGAAGTATAAAGCAGGCGGGGCCAGCGAGGCCGGCGCGATTGCCGCGGTGGTGGCGCACGGCGTGAAACAGGAGCACAAGTATTTTGGCACGCTGACCAGCGGCGTCTATTCAAACGGCGACCTGGCGGCGAACTACGCGGGCATGAAGTTCTACCAGAATCTGCGGCACACCATCCGCATTGGCGAATCTGTACGGGCACCACTTTTCGAACGCACGGCCGAGGGCTGGCGGTTGCGGGCTGGCGTGGATCGGGATCGCCTGCTGGAACCGTTCCTTTCCAATCACCTGGATGAATCGCTGAACCCCAGCCGTTACCGGTTCAGCCGCAAGTCGATACGATCGACGATTCGCCATCGGTGTGAACAATGGGCACAGTTTTATTCCGACCGGATCGGGTTGGTTGCCCCGGCGGAGAAGAGCTTTGCCACGAAGTGGTTCGGCGAGGAGTATGGGCAGTGGCTGCCGGCGAAGGAAGAGGTTTCGATCGCTACGGAGTGCGGGGGCGTGGCGGGGAAGCGCTAGGGTCTCTGGCGTCGAAGCCGAGATTGACAGCCGGGAGACCGTCCCCGTATAGTGAGTCGGTATTGCGGTAGGCGGCTATTTACTTTTTGCCCAATGAGTACGACAGATAATCCCGGCGGCATCGCTGCTTCGCATCCGGAGCTGGAGCTGTTTGATATCCTCGTCGCGCCGTCGACGGGGAAAGAGAAAAACACCATCCGCATGGAGTTGCAGCCGGTGGCGTGTTGGAAGATCAACGACACGCGGTTCGACTTCGGATCGTCGTTTGTCCTGCCCGATTCGAAGCCCGAATTTAAAGAGCTGCAACGGTTGCGGGAGGGGCATGCGGGGGCGCCGTTTTCGGTGTTCGGCCA
>CAILKP010000064.1 GCA_903834785.1 uncultured bacterium | reverse complement strand
TGGTGGGGCCAGCAAACAACATAAATCGCTCGGAAGCAAGCACGCGAGCCGGTTGCTTGCACCTGTAAACTTCGATTCCGACTCCCAGCGACAGAAAGCCGGGTTAGATCACAGGCCCCATTTCCAAATTTGACCATTTCGCCCAGCTCCCTCCCGGAGTGGGCTTCTCATCGCAAGTGCCGAAGGGCGGACTCGAACCGCCGACCTGAGCGTTATGAATGCTCCGCTCTAACCAGCTGAGCTACTTCGGCAAGTAGGTGGGGAGTTTAGCAGCCATTTCCCTCCCCAGCAAGCCCCACACCACGCATCCACGCCCATTCCCAAGCCTCGCCACCGCCTCCCGCTGCAGCGGCAGTGGGGGGTCAGGCCCGCCAGCCCGCCCAATCCCCAGCCCCTCACCCCGCCATCGCCTCAAACCGGATTCGCTTCCGCTCGCACCGCGGGTCCGGCTCCGGCACGGCCGAGAGCAGCGACTGCGTGTACTTATGCCGCGGCGAGCCGATCACCTCGTCCCGCGTTCCCTCCTCAACGATCTTGCCCTTGAACATCACGGCAACCCGGTTGCACATGTGCTGAATCACCGCCATGTCATGGCTGATGAACAGATAGCTCAGCTGCAAGTCCCGCTGCAGATCCTTCAGCAGGTTCAGAATCTGCGCCTGAATGCTCACGTCCAGCGCGCTCGTCGGCTCGTCACACACAATGAACTTCGGCCGCAGCGCCAGCGCCCGCGCAATGCCGATGCGCTGCCGCTGCCCGCCCGAAAACTCATGCGGATACCGATCCGCCGCGGCTTTGGGCATCCCGCACCGCACCAGCACTTCCTCCACTTCATGCCGCAGTTGATCGCGCTCCGTCACAAGCCCGTGCACCACCATCGGCTCACCGACAATGCCGGCAATCCGCATCCGGGGATTCAGCGACCCCGCCGGATCCTGAAAGATGATTTGCATGTGCTGCCGCAGCTTCTGCAGTGCCCGGCCCGATGCCTTGTACACATCCGTCCCGTCAAACGACACCGTCCCACCCGTCGCCGGAATCAGCTTCAGCAGCGTGCGTCCGACCGTCGTCTTGCCGCAGCCCGATTCTCCAACCAGCCCCAGGCACTCACCGGGCTTGATCGAGAACGACACACCATCAACCGCCTTGACGTACCCCACCGTCCGCTGCAACAACCCCGACCGAATCGGAAAGTGCGTCTGCAAATCCCGCACATCAAGCAACGCGGCACCACCCGCACTCGCGCCCACCCCAGCCACCGATCCAGCACCAGTCGCAGCAATCGCGTCAGCCATTGACCAAGGTTAGCCGCCCGCCCCCGATCCCGTAAACAAGGGGGCCCGTGCTCCCTCGACAAGCCACCCAGCCGCTGCCCCCGAGCTCAACAACACCACCAACTCAACGCGACCAACCCCACCCAACGTCCCAATATCTACCCCGCATTTCGCCGACTCCCGGCTCCCCGACGACCTCGCTCCCCAGCTCCCCAACTCCCCAGCTCCAAGACTCCCCAACGCCCCGACTTCCCGAGCCCCCAACTCCCCAACTCCCCGACTCCCCGGCTCCCTCCCCCGGACCCGCACTCACCCCGCATCATCCGCACCACCCGACCCGGACCACCCACCCCGCACCAAGCACCCACCCCCTGCGCCAACCTGGCGAACCTCTCCCACCCCTGACGCCCGCCCCGCTACACAGCCCCATCTTCCACGACCAGAAAACTCGACGAACAGCCAAAACCCGTCTATGCTTGCCCCCGCCCGGCTTAACCCCCGGGCACCGGCGGCAACGCCGGCTGACATCCTCCCGGGCAGATAGCTCAATTGGTAGAGCACCGCATTGAAAATGCGGGGGTTGCCGGTTCAAGTCCGGCTCTGCCCATTCGCACCGTGTGGCCGCTTTTCAGCTGGCCTAGGTGTCCACAACATCCGGTATAAACACCAAGTCCAGAACCCGGTTGGGTTCTGGACTTGGTGATGTCTTTGGGTTGGCGGCCAAGCGGCTTCGCCGGCCTGCCGCGGCGTCAGAGCTTGAGGTCGAAGCCGGCGACGGTCTTCTCGCCCTTGTCTGACTCGATCTCGACGTACAGCTTGCTGTCGGCGGGCAGCGGGCTGGGGATCTCAACGTGGGTGTGCCAGTTGTCCTTCTCGAGCGCGGCCTTCGCCTTGACCGAGCCCTTTGCATCCTGGCTGCCGATCCAGAACCGCACGGCGGCAACTTTGGCTGTGCCGCCGGTGACCCAGGCATCGATCGGGGCATCGCCGCCGGCTTTGATGCCGCCATCGCGGGATGCGCGGATCGTGAATCCTCCGACCGTTTGCTCGCCGAGCGCGGTGCTCGGGCCGTGGCCGTGATCATGCCCGTCCGCTGCCGCCGGTTTGGCCGCAGCGGCGCCCGCTGCGGGCTTGGCGGGTTCTGCTTTCTTCTCGCAGCCGCCCAAGGGTGCGGCCAGCGTCAGCGCAAGGGTGGAGAGTGCAAACACAGACATGGCAGAATGAGTGGACTTCATACAAAGCCTCCTTCGTTGGGAACACTACCAGCGGGCTTGGTGCCCGGCCGCCGGAAGAGTCGTGCCAGAACGCCTGGCCCCTCTCCTGCGGGAGTTTCGATTCCAAACGCCAGTGCGTAGCCGGCGGGAACGACAAACAAGTTGAGGATCGTCGACGAGAGGAGCCCGCCGAGCACCACGATCGCCAGCGGCGCGAGCAGTTCGCTGCCCGGCTGGCCCTTGGCCATGGCCAGCGGCACAAGGCCCAGCAGCGCGGTCAGTGCGGTCATCAGGATCGGCACCAGCCGCTCCATCGAGCCCTGGATGATCGAGTCGCCGATGGACTTGCCTTCATGCTTCTGAAGGTGGTCGTAGTGGTTCACCAGCAGGATGCCGTTGCGGACGGCGATGCCGAACAGCGTGACAAAGCCGACCATGCTGGCGATGGAAATCACCGGGGCGATGTACCGCGACGACGAGAGGCCGAAGAGTGCCATCGTGTTGCTGATAAGCCCCGGGCTCTCGGTGATGTAGATCGCCGTGATGCCGCCGATCAGCGCCAGCGGCAAGTTGAGCATGACCAGCAGCGCAACCCGGCTGCGACCGGTTGAAACCTGCAGCAGCAGGAACATCAGCACGGCCACCCCGGCACCCATGATGTAGATGGTGCGGCTGGCTGACTGCTGAGCTTCAAACTGCCCGCCGTAGTGAACGGTGTAGCCCGCCTTCTGGACGATCGGGTCCACCTTGCTCTGGACGATTGCCACCAGTTGGCCGAGGTTGTAGCCCTCGGCGATGTTGGTGGAAATGACCGCCTTGCGCTGGGCGTTCTCGCGGGTGATGAGGTTGCTGGTCTTCTCCGGGCCGATGTCGGCCACCTCGCGCAGCCGGACTGTCGCCCCGCCCAGACCGCGCAGCTGCAGGTCCATGATCTGGTCGAGCCGCTCCCGCTCGCTCTCGGCAAGTCGAACGACCATCTCGTAGCGACGAACCCCCTGGTTGACCTCTGCCACGCGCTCGCCGTACAGGGCCTGCTGCACCTGGCGTGCAGCATCAGCGGGGGAAAGTCCTGCCGCGGCGAGATCCTGCGGGCGGTATCGGATGGGCAGCGAGGTGATCATGACCTCGCGGTTGGCGGCCACATCGCGCGTGCCGGGGATGCTCTTGAGCTCGCCTTCGATCTGCTTGGCCAGGCGGCGAAGCGTGTCCAGGTCGTCACCGTACACGCTGATGGCGATCGCCGCGGGCGTGCCGGAAAGCACATGGCTGAGGCGATGCTCGATCGGCTGGCCCACCATGGTGGTGATGCCGGGGATGTTGGCGATGATCCGGTCGATGCCGGCACGCACATCGTCCTGGCTGGCGCCGGCCTTCATGGTCACTTCGATCTCGGAGTTGCTCACCGGCTCGGCGTGCTCGTCGCGTTCGGCCCGTCCGGTGCGGCGGGTCACGCTGGAGACACCCTCGATAGCCGCGAACTGCTTCTCGATGCCGACAGCCAGCCGATTGCTCTCCTGCAGTGAGGTGCCGGGGGGCGCGAAGAGAAAGACGGTGAAGGTGCCTTCCTTGAAACTGGGCAGGAAGGAGGTGCCGAACGTTGAGACCAGCAGCAGCGAGAGCGCCGTCAGCACGCCGGCACCGCCCAGGACCGCCCCGCGGCGGCGCACGCTGGCCCGCAGCGCGGGTTCGTACCAGCTCTTGAGATGGCGGACCAGCCAGCCATCCTGATGGCCGTGGGCCGCGGCGGAATCCCCGCCGCGGCCGAAGGAGCCACGGAACAGGAGCTTGCACATCGCCGGTGTGACGGTCAAGGCCACGATCAGCGAGGCCATGATCGACAGGATGTACGCGATGCCCAGCGGCTGGAAGAACCGCCCTTCCAGACCCTGCAGGAACAGCAAGGGCACAAAGACCATGCAGATGATGATGGTCGCAAAGACCACCGACGAGCGGATCTCGTTGCTGGCAGAGTAGATGATGTCGGTGTAGCCGTGCCGTGAGGCAACGGGCAACTGGGCGTTCTCCTTGAGCCGGCGCAGCACGTTTTCCACATCAATGATCGCATCATCGACCAGCTCACCGATCGCCACCGCAAGGCCGCCAAGGGTCATCACGTTGATCGAGAGGCCCCAGGCCCAGAGCAGCAGCATGGCCACGGCCAGCGAGAGCGGCAGGGCTGTGAGCGTGACGATCGTGGCACGGACGTTCATCAGGAAGAGGATCAGGATGACCGCCACGATCACGCTCGCCTCGATGAGGACTTTGACCACATTGCTGATGCTGCGGTCGATGAACCGGGAGGCGCGGAACGGGTCGCGGTTGAGGACCATGCCGCGGGGCATGGCCTTTTCGACCTGGTCGAGCACGCCGTCGATCTGGCCCGTCAGCGTGAGCGTGTTGGTGCCCGGGGTCTTCTGCACGCTGATGACTACCGCGGGCAGGCCGCCGTCGGCCGCGGTGCCGCGTTTGGGTGACGCTCCAAGGCGGACATCGGCAACCTGACCGATGGTGACCGCGGCACCGTTGTGGTACTTGACGAGCGTCTGTGCGATGCTGGCCGTGCCCGTCACGCGGGCGATCTGGCGGATGGGCAGCTCCTGACTCTGCCACTCGGGCAGGTAGCCCGCGCTGGCGGTGCTGTGTGCGCTGCGGGCGGCCTCCACGACATCGGAGATGGTCAGCCCGTAGAGAGCGAGTTGCTCCTGGCGCACGTTGATCTGATACTGGGGCAGCTCGCCGCCAATGGCCACGGCCTGGGCGACGCCCGGCACTGCCAGGATCTTGTTGCGAAGGTCGAACTCGGCGAAGGACCGCATTTCCAGCGGGCTGACCGAGCCGTCGGGGCTGGACAGGGCCATGAGCATGATCTCGCCGGTGATGCTGGTGACCGGCGTGATCTCGGCGTGGGCGTTGGCGGGCAGTGCCTCGCGCACGGCCGAGAGGCGCTCGCTGACGAGCTGGCGGGCGCGGAAGATATCGGTGCCCCAGTCAAACTCGACCCACACGATCGACAGACTCGTTGCGCTGGCCGAGCGCACGCGGCGCGTGCCAGGTAGACCGTTGACGGACGTCTCGATGGGAAACGTCACGTTGCTCTCGACCTCATCGGCCGCCAGGCCGCCGGCCTCGGTCATGATGACCACCGTTGGGGCGTTGAGCTCGGGGAACACATCCACCGGCATGTCCTTGATCTTCAGCCCGGCGGCCAGCAGCAGCAGCCCGGCGGCAACGATCACCAGCGACGATCGCTTGAGCGAGAAGGCGATGAGTCCGGCGAGCATTTACTTGTCCTCCCCTTCGTGGAAGGTGCCGTCGGGATGGAAGTGACCGCCCTTGGACGCGTTGCCGCTGGTGGCAAGCATGAGCTGGTAGCTCCCGCCCAGGACGATCTCGTCACCGGCCTTGACGCCACTCTTGATGACGATCCACCGGCCGTCGTTGATGCCGATGTCCGCTTCGGTGCGAATCACTTTGTCGGGGTTGGCCGGGTCGCGCCTGAAGATGATCGGGACGGCTCCGTCGCTGACGACCGTCGAGAGCGGGATGGCCAGCTCATCGCTGCCGCCGGCGAGGGTGATTTCCAAGTGGGCTGAAACGCCGGCGCGGGCCCAGGTGGCGAGTTTGGCGGGTGTGACGATCAGGTCCACGGTGCGCTCGTCGGCATCGGCGGCCAGGCCGATCTGCAGTGTGCCGGTCATGGCGTCGTCGATCGGAACGCTGCCGCCCTGGGAAGGAGCGATGCTGGCCGGCAGGCCCTTGCTCAGCACGCCGAGGTCGGCTTGAAGGCCGCGAGCGCGGAAGCGGATCTGCTCGGGCTGGACGAGCGTGAGGATGTGCCCGTTCTCATCGGCCAGGCCGCCGGGCGTGATGCCGACGATCTCGACGATGCCCGGTGCGACGGCGCAGACGGTGAAGCCTGCCCCGGCGTCTGTACCCCCGTGATTGTCAGTACACGCGCTGCCCCGGATCAGTACATCATGCCGAGATGTCAGTGACCGAAGGTCCGCCTCGGCCTGCTTCTGCTGGAACTCCAGTTCCGCATCCTTTTCCATGACATCGGCAAGCTCGGCCTGTGTGGCGTTGAGTGTCGCGCGTGCCTCGGTGTACTGCGAGGCGTTGCCGCCGCCGGCGGCACGGAGTTCGTCGAGTTGCTTGAGGCGTTCCTGCCAGAGCTTGACCTTGTCGGCCAGATTCTGCTCGTGGCGGCGATGGGCTTCGCGGAGCGGGGTCATCGAGTCGACACGAGCCTGCATGGCGGCGATGCGTTCGTGCAGGTCACGCCACGCCGATGCGTCCACGCGGTAGAGCGGCGTGCCGGGCTGAACTTCCTGGTACTGGCTGACCAGCAGTTCCACGCGGCCGCTCAGCGGCGTGCGATATTCGCGCCGGGCGGTCGGCAGCAGTTCGAAGCGGCCCGGCACACGCAGGGTGCGGGCCACGTTCCGCGATTCGACTTTGGCGAACGTGATGCCGAGGTTCTGCCGCACGGCCAAAGGGATGTCGACCCGGTTGGTCGGTGCGGCACTCTGGCTTGCCGAACCGGTTTCGGAACCGTGAGCGTGGCCGTCGCCCTTGGCGTGGTCATCGTGCTTGCGATTGCAGCCGGTCAGCAGCAGGGCGGCGGTCGCGATCACCAGCAGGGTGTGGAATGGTGGGGTGTTCATCGGTGTCTCCTGGTGTTCATTCGCGGCGAGCATCGCTGGCGGGGAGTGCCATGGGTTGGGCACCGGCCGCGCCGGCATCGCTTGGTGGGGCCGGCGGGGGCGGCGGCGTTTGCGGCGGTCCCACGAGTTCCTGCAGATCCACCGCGGCGATGGCTTCGTGCTTCCGGGCCTCGATGAGATTCAGCTTGGCCTCGTGCTGCCGCGTCAGACTCTCCAGCAGCACCAGCGTGTTGACATCGCCGAGTCTGGCGAGTTGCCTGGCATCGGCGTACTGGGCATCAAGCAGCGGGACGATCTCGGCCTCGAGAATCTCCCGGCGCTTGTGAGCGGCCTGGAAGCGAAGTTCTGCGGTACGAACGCCGGAGAGGAGGTGCTCCAGCGTTGTCTCGGCCGCGGCACGGGCCAGCTCGCGGCGGGCGGTTGCCTGGGCGATGCCCTGGCGATTGCCGTTGAGCAGCGGGATCGGTACGGAGAGGCCGAGCGTGACTTGATCCTGGCCGTCCTCGCGGCCGTAGCCGGGGCTGATGTGCAAGTCCGGATACTGCTTACGGACTTCAAGTTCCAGTGCGTGCTCGGCGGTCTGGTACTCGGCTGCCGCGACGAGCATTGCGGGGCTGCGGCTTTGCATTGACTCGACAGTGGCTGTGCCTGCACCGGGAGGCATGCCTGCGGTGGCGGGGCCGATGCCAGAGGCGACGAGCGTCAGTGTTGCATCGGGGGAAAGACCCATGAGCTGGTGCAGCCGAAGCTGGGCTTCTCGCGTGCGGGATTCCAGCGAAGCGAACTCGGCCAGCTTGGTGGCCTTCTCAATCCGAAACAGCCGTGCCTCGGTCCGGCTCATCTCGCCGGCACGCTCCATGGTCTCGACGACGGGCAGAATCTCCTGGACGCGAGCGATGAACTCGCGGGTCGCCGAGAGGTTTGTGACAAGTGCGGACCACTCGCTCCAGGCGCGACGGACCGACATGCGGACCGCCCATTCCTGCTGGGCGACGCGGGCGAGTTCGGCCGCGTGTTCAGCTCCGGACCGCTGTTTCTCGATCTCCAGGCAGCCGGAGATCGGCAGCGTGATGCCGACGGATGTGAACACCTTCCACGGTTCGGGAGTGCTCTGGATGATCCGGGTCAGGTCAAGGCCGATCGTCGGATCATCCCACAAACCGGCGTGCTGGGCAGTGGCCTGGGTGATTCCGGCCCGGAGGCGTGCCAATCTGAGATCCGCGTTGTAGACCAGTGCCAAAAGCTCGGCTTCCCGACTGGAGATGCCGTCGCTGGGATCGAAGGCTGCTGCTTCGGGCTCCGTCGCCTGCAGCCGCTCGGCAAACTCGCGAACCGGTGGGCTGTCCGGAAGCCGTGCCAGGAATGCGGCATGGTGTCCGGGCATGTCAAGCGGCTGCGGCTGATACTGCTGGCACCCGCCGCTTGCCAGAAGCAGCAGGAGGGCACAGGCCAACGCTGCACGCCGCTGGTGCGGATGAGCGGTGGCGTTCTTGGAGGAGGGGTGCTGCATGGTGGCGGCGTCTGGCAGGAATCCGGCTCCCTAGGATGCCGGTGAGAGTCGCCGGCGGGCAGGGAAGCAAGGCGAGTGCATGATGGTCAGAAAGGGATCGCCACCAAACGTGGGCGCGGCGGAGAACGGCCGTCACGGGCGGAGGCGCTACGACACAACCGACGCTGCCGCGGCAAGAGTGCGCGGGGAGCAAGCAGAGTCGAGGTTTGTGTGCTAGATCAGCAGCCGCGTTGAAGCGAGCGTGCGTGCCAGATCGGAGCCGCTGAGATCAGGTGGGTCCGCGGCGGGAACCGGCTCTGCGCTCGCCCGGCAATCAGAGGTCAATGCGAGGTTGATCGCCAGCGGAACCAACGATGGCCGCGGGGTGATGTCAGTTCGGGAGGTGCCGGGGACACGCTCATCGGACGGAACGGGGACGTGTGAGTGGCAGATGCACTCATCGTGGGAGTGCCGTCCGGAGTCGGAATGGTCCGGCTTCGAATCGTCCGGGGTTTCTGCATCGGCATGGCCTGAGCACCCCGCGGCGTGGGTCGCATGGCACTTGAGCGGAGTTTCAGCGGCCAGCACCGCGGTGTCGCCCGGAGTGATGCACAGCACACGCCCGGTAATCGGGACGAGCACGACCTGCACCGTCAGCAGAAGCAGGGCGACAAGTTTGAGCAGTGACTGGGGCATGCGGCGGCGGATTATCGGCGAAGCAGAGTATGCCGCATGAGCCCGGTTCCCGGGTGCGGTTCCCGGGTGCGGCCCGGGTGATGTTCGGTGGTCGCAGGTGCTGCTTTCCGGCCTTGATCGGGGCGCGGTTTGATGGAGGTGAGGTAGTGGGGTGCTCGCGGCAGACTCTCAGTTCGCCCCGGCGCGGGGATTTGTTCGTGTCGGTTGTTCAGAGGCAACCGTATATCGCGGGGGTCGTACCGTTGGACGTGACCGGCCCGGCCGTCCAGCTTGAGCGTTCGACGGCTGCACCCGTTGCGGTTGACGCCGCACCGACGGGTGGCCTGGGTTTGCAGCCCAAGGTCAAGCAGGTGATCAGTGCCGGCTCGCTGGTGGTGGTGCTGCTGGTGGTGCTGCTGATCCTGCTGCTGGCGGCGCGGGTGATTCTGACCGTCTCGCGGAGCAAGCTTGGGCTGCACGGCAAGCGGAGGCCGCGGCCGAACCGCAAGACGCAGACGCCGCCCTCGGCCTGGGAGGAAGCGGGGCGGCGGCTGCAGGTTGAGGCGATGCCCGATGCGGACGACGGCGAGGATGACTACAAAGGGAAACGATGACGCGATCGCTGGCGATGATCACCGGATGTTCCAGGGCTGGGCGTGTGGGTCATGCCTGTGCTGTGGCGCTGGCTCGTCGGGGCTGCGACTTGCTGCTGACCTACCGCGCCGGCAGCGGCGGCGGAGCCGGGGCCATCGCGGCGGAGTGTGAGAGGCTTGGCGCAGCCGTCATGCTGCGGGAACTTGACTTGTCTGACCTTGCCGCGGTGACGCGTGTGGGCGAGGAACTCGCCGGTTCGCTGCCGCGGCTGGATGTGCTGGTTCATAACGCCAGTTGGTACGAGCCGAGTGAGCTCGGCACGCTTTCGGCCGACGTGCTTACGCACGCGATGGCCGTCAACGCGCATGCACCGGCCCTGCTGTCGGCGGCACTTTCGCCGTTGCTCTCTGCATCGGGTCTACCGGGTGGTGGCAGCATCGTGTCGATGTGTGACATTCACGCGCGGGGCGAGCTCGGCCAGCCGCGGCGGGCACATCTGGCCTACGGCATGTCCAAGGCCGCGTTGCTGGAGATGACGCTGGCGCTCGCCCGAGAGCTTGCACCGCGCGTTCGGTGCAACGCGGTGGCCCCCGGTGTTGTGGCGTTCCCGGACAGCGGGCACGAGGCTGATCCGCAGATGCAGGCCAGGTATCTGCAGCGTGTTCCGCTCGGCCGCAGCGGCACGCCGCAGGAGGCGGCTGCGGCGGTGGTGTATCTGGCGCTGGATGCGACGTACACCACCGGTCAGGTGCTGACGGTTGATGGCGGTCGCTCGCTGACGTAAACGAGAGCGGTCAGCGCCGCTGTATGAGCAAGCAGCAACGAAGCCCGATTAGTTGGCGTCAGAGGGAGTTGACGCACGCTCGGCGGGGTCCTGCCAGACGCGTTTGACGGTTTCGCCATCGAACTCAACGAAGGTGGTCTGGTTGATCTCGTCGCGGTTGGCACCGTGGAAGACGACGAGGACGTAGCCGCTGCTCTTGGTGATGCGCTGGAAGGAGTACTTCCAGAGTTCGCGGCCATCCTCAGAGACTCTGGTTGTCGGGTCGCCGAGGGTGGCCTGGACCCACTTCTTGCTGGTCTTTCCGGGCTCGATCATCGAGACCGCGGCCGGGCTGACGTAGTTGCCCGTCTGCGTGGATGAGGATGAGCCGCCAACGATGCAGCCGGACAGTGATGCCGCGGCCAGGGCAAGGGCCAGAGCTGAGACGATGCGAGTGGACAGTTGCATGCGTGCGCCTTGAGTGGGGGTGAGGCAATGCTCAGGCCGCGGCGTGCCCCTACACAGGGTGGCTGCGGCTTCACGGCGGTGTCTTCGCCGAGTCCTCGACCTTGGATTTCCGATTCTGCTGGTCCGGATTTCGTGGCGTGGAGCGGGACCCGGGCCGCTTCATCCAGAATTCACTTGGATTCGGGCCGGGGAGCCGGGGCGGTCTGGGGGGCAGCGGGAGCGGAGGGGGCGGGTTCTGCGGGTGGGCCCGACTGCCGAGTGACCGCCGGCGCTGACTGCTTCATGCCTGCGGCACGGCCGATTTCCGCCAGACGCACGCGGCGGGAGATACCGCCAGCGACGAGGGCGTCCATCGAAGAATCTTGCTTTGCGTTCCGTGATGCCTGCGTGCCCGTCGTGCCGTCAGTCTTCTGGTTCGCTCTGCGTGCCGCACCGTTCTGGAGCGTGAGGTCCGTCGCGTCGGTTTCGTCGATGCGAGTGGTCAGTCGGCCGTCGATGTAGGTCTGCGGCGTGTCATCGGTGACACGCAGTGAGATGCGGCCGTCGATGGAATGATCCGTGTGGGCGGCCTGAGAAGCTGATGGGTTGCCAAAGCCCAGCGGCACGTTGCCCAGGATGTAACGCGTGTTGGGCGGCACAATGGCGATCATACCATCATCGCTTGGCACATAGGAGCCGCGGGGGAAGACGGCGATCATGCCGCCGCGAGCGCGTGCGAACCAGCCGGCGTACGGGGTGTCGGCATCCTTGGGAATCTGGTACACACCGCCGAAGTCGTTGGGCAGCCGGAGGTCGGCCTTCTGCTGGCGTCCGGAGGTGGAGAGGGCACCCATGTCGGCGACGAAGGCCTCGACACGTTTGAGTTCCACGACCCGCAGTTCGGTTCGAACCGGATCGCTGCTGGTCAGCCGCGGCGTCTCGCTGCGGATGCCGTCACCGGTGGGATTCAGAAAGATGGGTTCCTGCCGCAGGCGTGTGTCGGTGGCGCGTTGTGCTGCGCGGGCCTCGGCGAGTGCGGCTGCGCCGGCCTGCGTCGGGGTTGGGGCCGGGCTCACTGGCTGCGTCTGCGGCTCACCTGCTGGCTGTCCCGTCTGCTGAGCCTGCGGCTGCGCTGCCGCGAGGGTCGCGGTGCCGGCGAGGATCAGAAGTGAAAGCAGGTGAGGCATGGCGATTGCTGTCAGAAGGGCTTGCTGCGTGGGTCGAGATCAGCGCAGGTACACGGTCAGGGTAAGGCGGAGTTCGGAACTGGGCACCGGGGGCAAGTCCCCTAGAGCCTTGCCGCTGGCGGTCCATTCGTGCAGTGCGTTGATGATCGGCTCATCGATGTCAACGGGATAACCCGAGGACCGGATGATCCGCGCTCGCTTGACGTTGCCATCGCGGCCGAAGACAACCTCGACCTTGGGCGGTGCGGGCATGGTCAGCGTGCGGGCGAGAAGGCCGAACTTTGGCCGGGTCGGCCGGATCTCGATGCCTTGGCCGGCGATGACCTTGCCAGCGCGGTACTCACCAACGGCGACGGAGAACGCGTCGGACTCGCGGTCGGACTGAATGCCGGGATCAGCGGCATCGGAGGAGGCGTCATCGCCGCCGTCTCCGGTGGGCTGCGGAAGACCCGGGCTGCCTGGCTTGCCGGCCGGCGACGGCGTCGATGCCTGCGAGGCAGCTGCGGCGGACTGCTGCACCATTGCTGCGGGCAGGAGTTCGGGCAGCAGCATCAGCGGCGGTGACTCGGCAGATGCGGTGCTGGGCAGCGTGAGATCGAGGGGTCCGAAGAACGAACGAGCGGGCCTGGCTGCCGGTGGGGGCGGCGGCGGGGCCGTGGCGGTTGGCACATCCGGCCCGTCCGGCAAGTTCGTGCGGGGCTTCTCGGGGCCGTTGAAATCAGCGGGGTTTCGCGGCTGGATTGCAGCGGAGTCGGCCGCGGCTTCTGCCGAAACAGCTGGCTGGTTCGGGTTCACACGGATGGCGCCGGGACCGAGCAGCGGGGTCGATGCCTGGGCCGGGCTTGCCGCGGCGGGTGCGGTGGCCTGGCGATCGGGTCCGGCGGGAAGTTCAGACGCGTTTGTGCCGGGCGGAACGTCCGGGGGTTGTTCGAGCTTTGGCGCGGGCGGTGCGGGGGTTGCAGGTGTTGCCGCGGCTGTGGGCGGAGTTGTTTCGGGCTTGTTCGCCTGTTCCTGCTCCTGAGGAGTTGGCGAGGTGGGCTGGGGCGGCTGTGGCTGCGCGGGCTGCGGTTCCAGCGGCTGCGGCTGGGGCATCTGCGGCTGCGGGGCAGCGTCGGTCGTGGCCGGGCTTGAGGCGTAGGGTGCCGGCGCGGCTTGCTGACCACCATCGCCTTGGGGCGTGGGCTGGCCGGGAGTTCCGGGCTGGCCGGGTTTGGCGCCGGGGGTGCCGGCGCGGCGAGTCAGGCCGGCTTGGTCATCGGGGCCGGGGACGGCCTGATGCGGGCCTTGAGCATCGGAGGCGAGCCAGCGCTTGACGCCCTCCTGCCCGTTGTCATTGCCGAGGGTGACGCTGACCGGCTCGGGCGGTTGTGCCTCAGGTGCCGGCGGCGGGGCGGGAATGGGGGGCGGTGTTGCCGCCGCGATTGGGGGCTGCTGGGGCTGGGGCAGGGGGCTGTCGACTGGCGGGGTGGCTGCCGCGGCGGGGACGGGCTGCTGGGCAGCGAGCTCGCGATCCGGCGGGACGAGGATCACGGTCTGGCCGTTGGGCACCCGGCCTGCGAAGGAGGCGTCGCCGGTGATGGCCGGGGCGACGTACAGGGCATACCCGGCCCCTGCATGCAGGGCGAGACTTGCTGCGCCAGCGACGATCCAGGTTGGGTCGGTACGGGAAGCCACGGTGGACGAATATTGTACGAACGAAGTGGCTGGCGGGGTCGCCGGAGCGGCTGCTGGGGGAAAGTTGCCCGGCTACGGGCGGGAATCGTCGGAACCGGTTGCCGGTCTGTCTACCCGAGCGTGTTCATGGCTGACGAACTCACCGGAGTGGGTGGTGGTTCCGCTGAGGTTGTAGGACTTGCCGCCCCAGGAGATTGTGCTGCCAGCGGTCAGGTCCGAGGCGGCCTGGTTCATGAGCCAGGCGACGATCAGCGCGCCAGGGGCGTGCAGCGGGGCGATGTACGGCCCGAAGCCGGACCACCGCAGGCCGATGGCCAGGGCGAGCCAATGTGTTAGAAGGGCAAGCGAGCCCAGCACCGCAGTGACGATGACCAGGGGATCAGACCGGAAGTCACCGGCGACGAGCCACGCGAGCACCGCCAGAATGCTGGCGAGCGGGAGCGCGGCGTTGAGCAGCCCGAGGCGCAAGGCGTAGCGACGGAGCCGCCGCGGGCTGCGGCCGCAGAGTTCGGTGAAGATGCGTTTCCAGCCACGATGGAACTGCGGCCAGGAGCGGTACATCTCGCAGCGGAGCATGCCGCCGGCCATGAGCAGGCACTGGTTGAGGCCGGCACGCTCAACCAGGCGCGCGATCTGAACATCCTCGAGCAGGTGCCGGCGGGTGGCAACGTGGCCGCCGATGGCGTCGTAGCACCGGCGGGTGAGCATGATGAACTGGCCGTTGGCCAGCGGGCGGCGGCCTTTGAGCCGATTGGCCCGCCGCAGCGGGTACTGCGTGAGCATCTGGAAGCCGGCGACGGGCTGAATGGCGAACTCAAACCAGCGGCGGGCGGTGAGCGTGCTGAGCAGACTGAGCATGTCGGCCTTGCGGTCGATCAGCAGTGCGACGGTGGCGGTCAGACAGCGCGGGTCAAAGATAGTGTCCGCATCGGTGAAGAGGAGCACTTCGGCCTGTTTGGCGGCGGGGGTGAGTGAGCCCTGATGGACGGCGTGGACCTTGCCGGCCCAGTCGTCGGGGCAATGGTCGATGGTGATCCAACTGATACGCGGGTCGCCCGCGGCGGCGGCCTGGAGGCGGACGAGGGTCTCGTCGGTGCAGCGGTCCAGCGCGAAGACCGCAGAGAAGTCGGGGTAGTCCTGGCGGCGGAGACTCTCGGTCACGCGGGCGATGACGACCTGCTCGTTGTGAGCCGGGATGACGATGCAGACCTTCGGCCAGCGTGCGGGGCGCCGGGCCGGTTCATTGGCCACGGCCAGTCCGGCGCGGGCGGTGGGGAGCAGCCGCAGTGTGCGGATGGTCTCGAGCCCGACGATGAACCAGTAGCCCAGCGAGACAAATGATGCCGAAGCCAGCAGCAGACACAAGATGGTGGGCAGGGCTGACATGGTGCGTGCTGGCCCCGGCGGGCCGGGGACAAGGGCGGCATAATACCAGCACGGAGAACAGGTTCATGCCACACGGGCTGTTAGAACTGACGATTGCCCAGTCCCGGCGGGTTGATGAGGTCGCGGCGGAGCGGTATGCGCTCTCGGTGGCGGTGCTGATGGAGAACGCGGGGAGATCGCTGGCCGAGGCTGCGGTTGAGGAACTTGCGGCGATCGGCCTGGAGCGGGGGCCGGTGGTGGTTGTGTGCGGCGCGGGAAACAACGGGGGCGACGGGCTGGTCGCGGCGCGGCACTTGGGCAACCGGCAGGTGGCGGTGGGGGTGGTGCTTGCGTTTGAGGGTGATCCGCGCGGCGAGGCGAACCGCAACAACCTGACGGCGGTGCGCGAGGCCGGGATGGTCGCGGAACGATGCACGGTGGCGGCGGATATCCCGCGGCTGTGTGGTGGCGGTGGGCTGGTGATGACGGTGGTGGGCGAGGGCGGGCGAGGGGCGAAACGTTCGCCGGGGTTAAATCGGGGAATCGTGATTGATGCGGTGCTGGGGACGGGAATCAGCCGCGGACCGGAGGGTGCCGCGGCAGCGGGAATCGCCTTGGTGCGGGAACTGCGGGCGGCAGGCTGGCGTGTGCTGGCTGCGGATGTGCCATCGGGCGTGGATGCCGATACTGGCAGGCCGGTTGGGCCCGCTGACCATGTGGTGAGGGCGGACCGCACGGTGTGCTTCGGGACACTGAAGGTGGGGCTTGCCAGCGGGCGGTGTGAACTGGCGGGCCGGGTGAGCGTGGGGGATATCGGTGTTCCGGAGGCGGTCGTTCGGGACGTGCTGGCCGGGCGGTGATGGGTGGTGCGTCACGCCGGGGCATGTGGGTGCGTAACGTCAGCAGGTCCTGCCCAGCCCGGGTTTTATTGCGAGCAACGCCATGGCCGTCCGGATGGAACTCAAGAGAATCCTGATTCGCGAGCTCAGCGAGTATCAGCTCATTGAGCTGCGCGAGGTGCGTGCGGTGGAAGGTGCCGAGGCGGAACACGACCCCGATGCACCGGCGGGGTCAGCGCCGGCGACGTCGTACTCACAGGTTGAGGGCGGGCGGAGCTTCCCGATTGTCATCGGCCTGCCCGAGGCAGCCGCGATTGAGCGGCGGCTCAAGGGGATCACGATCAAGCGGCCCCAGACGCACGACCTGCTGGAAAACGTGATCAAGGCGCTGGGCGGGAAGCTTGAGGCGATCTGTGTGAATGATCTCAGCGAGCACACGTTCTTTGCCGAGCTGCACGTGCGTGACCGCGATGGCAAGCTGATCAAGATTGATTCGCGGCCGAGCGATGCGATTGCGCTGGGCATCGGTGGCAATGTGCCGATCCTGGTGGAGGAGCATGTGCTGGATGCGGCCCAGAAGGATGATGAGAAGCCGTAAGGCGGCTTAGACCTTGGCTGGCTTGGGCCGGGGAGCGGGAGCGGAGATGTGAACAGTTGAACCGGAGACCTGCACGGTTGCGCCGCCGAGCAGGAAGTTCTTGCGTCCGCTGACTCCCGATTGGATCGCGGTGCACGCGGCTTCGACGGTTCCGCGGCGGAGCTGATCGGCACCGATGCGGCGGGTGAGCTTGCGGGCGGTGGTCATCAGCACTTCGGCGAGAACGGCCTGCGGCAGTGCTGCCAGCGAGGTGCGGCTCCAGGATGGGCCGGTGCGGATCCACCATGCTGCGGCTGAGCGGACCGCGCGGTCGGCTTGGCGGAGCGTGGCGGTGGTGGCGGCCAAGCGGGCAGTGCTGCCGGGTGCGAGGGCCTCAAGCTGGGGGAGCACGGTGTGGCGAATAGCAGCGCGGAGGCGGGTGGTGTCGAGGTTGGTCGCATCGTCGGACCAGGCCCAGCCCGCCTGGCGGCAAAGCGAGCGGGTCTCGCTGGCGCTGAGTTTCAGCAGTGGCCGGATCAGGCGGATCGGCGGGGCGTTGTCGCTGGGGGCGGAGAGGCGGCGGCAGGCGGTCATCGCGCTGAGGCCGCGCAGGCCGCTGCCGCGGAGGAGCCGCATGAGGAGCGTTTCGGCCTGATCGGTTTGTGTGTGGCCGGTGGCGATGGCGGTGCAGCCGTGCTTGCGGGCGAGGTTGAGCAGTGCGTTGTAGCGGGCGATGCGGGCGTTGGCCTCGGCATTGCCTGGCAGGCTGCGGACCTTCACGCGGGCTTGGATGAAGCGGATCGGATGGGCATGTGATGAGGGAGCCTTCGCGGCGGCGTTCAGATTGCCACTGGTGGCCTGACGCGACGCGTTGATGGCGGTGACGAGTTTGGCAACTGCATCGCGGTCGCGGAGTGCTTCGCCGGCTGGGCGAAGGTCGTGGACGATGTGGGCGACGATCAGGGTCTCGCCGGCGTCGGCCATGGCGGCGAGAGCAAGCAGCAGCGCGGAGGAGTCCGCCCCGCCGCTGCAGGCGAGAAGAGTCCTGGCGCGTGCCGGCAGTGGAGTCTTGGCACCGGGGGATTTACCCCGTTGTCGCGGCGTGGACGTAGCTTGGGCAGTTCGGGCCAATGAGCGGCTGGAAGCCTGGCCAATGCGGTCTCGAAGCCGGTAGAAATCGGTGAGAACGCTGCGGACGAGCGGGGATTTCTTGCTGGGCAGCAGCAGGGCCTCGCGCGGCGATGCGGCGGGTGCGGCGGCGGGTCGCTTGGCGGTGCGGGGCCGGGATGGATGGGGTAGATCGCCCACGGCGGTATGGTTGGCCTGATTCCGAGCCGATAAACGGAATGTGGCTGATCTTGGCGCAATCGTGGATGTTCTGCCGTACCTGTCCATGGGACTGGGCGCAACCGGTATGGCCGTGGCGACGTTCCTGTTTACCAAGTCCCGGCAGCGGCCGGCACTTTCGGGCAGTGATCGGCTGCGGCTGCTGACCGAAAACAAGGTGCTAACGGACCGACTGGATCGGCTCGTCACCGCAGCGCGTGCGGAGTGCCAGGAACTTGAGACTCGGCGGGCGGAGCTTGCCGAGGCATCTGCGGAGCTTGAGCGTTACATCGACGGGCTCAAGCAGCGTTTGGACGAAGCGAGGGCGGATGTTGCCGCGGCGGCCCGTGGGCCGACGGCTGGCGGGCCGGTGGCTGGTGGGATCGCGCCGAGTGGCTTAACGCAGGGATATGGGTTGAACAACGGGCAGGTCTCAAACCAGCCAGAGCCAAAACCAGCCGCACCGATGGCGAGCGTGACGGCCGGTGGTGCTGAGTTTGTTGATCGCGATGCGGTGACCCAGCAGGTGCTGGACCTGCACCGGGCGGGGCGAAGCCACGTGCAGATCGCCCAGGCGACGGGGCTGCACACCGGGGTGGTTGAGTTGATGCTGGCCCTGGCCCGCGACGGGCGGTAAACGGCAGGAAATGGCTTGCTGAGCGAAAAATCGGGATTACCAGTGGCGGGTACGCGGGTTATTCGGTCAATGCGAAACCGGGAAGGCCCCCTGTCCGAACTACTCTAGCGTTCGCAGGAGGTCTTATGGCGATTGTGCTGTCGGTACTTGTCGGTCTTGGGCTTGCGGCGGCGTGCGGGTTCCGCGTGTTCCTGCCGCTGCTGATTGCGTCGCTGGCGGTGAAAGCCGGCTGGCTGACGGTGTCACCGGGGTTTGCGTGGATGGGGTCAGACGAAGCGCTGATTGCGTTTGCCGTTGCCAGCGGGCTTGAGATCCTGGGCTACTGGATTCCGTGGCTGGACCACGCGCTGGATGTGCTCGCAGCGCCGGCGGCGGTGGTGGCTGGCACGCTGCTGGCGGCGAGCCAGTTCGGGTTTACGACAAGCTCCGGCGGACAGTTGCTGCAGTGGTCGCTGGCACTGGTGGCTGGAGGCGGTGCAGCGGGGGTGGTGCAGGCGGGCACATCGCTGGTGAGGGCGGGCTCAACGGCGATTACGGGCGGGCTGGGCAATCCGCTGGTGTCAACGGTTGAGGCCGCGGCGGCGGGCACCATCACGGTGATGAGCATCGTGGCGCCCATCGTGCTGTGGCTGTTGTTGTGCCTGATGATGGTGCTTGCCATCCGCTGGTGGCAGCGGCGTCAGGCACGGTACGTGCCGAGCACTGCGGCTGGTTCCGGTGCTGCAGCGGCTTGAGTGCGGGGAGGTTTAGTTGCGGGCTTGGCGCCCGGATCCTGAGGTGGTGGCGATCAATCGTCGTGCAGGGCACGGACGGGCGGTGTGTCCAGATCGTCAAACTGGCCCTGGCAGAGGCAGCGGTAGAACGCCCAGAGTGCCGCGGCGGCGAGGACGAGGGCGAGGGGCAGAATCACATACAGCACGGTCATGAGATTGCTCCTGCGAGGGCGGGGGACGCGCTAGCGGATTTGGGTGCGATGCTGGGGCGAATGGCCGAAAGGAAGTCGGCCGGTGCCGCGGAGTTGCCGGCGGTTGCGGGGAAGGTGCGGAAGCGAGCGGCGATGGCGAGCACCGTCAGTGAACTGGCGGGCATCATGATTGCCGCGGCGATGGGGTGGATGTGACCGGTGATGGCCAGGGTGGCGGCGATGACGTTGTAGCCCAGCGAGGCCCACAACGTCCACCAGACGGCACGCATGGCGCGGCGGGAGGCATCGACCAGCGCGCTGATCTGTGCGAGACCGTGGCTGGTCATGTACACATCGGCGGCCTGGAGGCTGGCCTCAGCACCGCCGGCGACGGCGATGCCGACATCGGCGGCGGCCAGTGCCGCGGCGTCGTTGACGCCGTCACCGACCATGATGACGCGGCGAGAGCCGATCGGGCCGGTGGACTGGGCTGTGCGGACGGCGGTGAGTTTGTCCTGCGGCGTTGCCGAACCGGTCGCGGCGGCAAGCGGGATGCCAAGTGCGGCGGCGACGTGGCGGACGACGGAGGGATGATCTCCCGACAGGACGCGGGGTGACCAGCCCTGAGCGGCCATGGCATCGATGGCCTGGCGTGCATCGGTCCGGATCGGGTCGCCGATGCCCAGCAGGGCGCGGACGTGGCCGTCACAGACGACCGCCACGGGCGTGAGGCCGCGAGCGGCGAGGGCATCGGCCTCGCTGCGGAGGTGGTCGTCCCAGATGGCCCGGGCCTCGGTGGCCATGGCCGGAGAGCCGATGAGCATGGAGACTCCCTCGACGGTGGCGATGACGCCGCGGCCGACGGTGTAGCGGACGTGGTCGATGTGGGAGGTCGGCTGCTCGCTGTCCTCGGGGACGAGGCGTGCGATGGCCTGTGCGATGGGGTGGGCGATGCGTGCCTCGACCAGCGCGGCCATGGTGATAGCGGTGGGGTCACCGAGACGGTCGACAACGGCCATCTGGCCGCGGGTGAGGGTGCCGGTTTTGTCGAGGATGACGGTGCCAGAACCGGCGAGACGCTCGATGACCTGACCGGACTTGATGAGGATGCCGCGGCGGGCGGCGCGGCCCATGGTCACGGCGAAGACGAGCGGCACGGCGATGCCCAGGGCGCAGGGGCAGGTAACGATGAGCAGGGCGGTAGCGTTGTCCAGCGCGCGGCCGGGATGGTCAGGGTCGACGATGAGCCAGCCGGCGGCGGTGACGGCGGCCAGCAGGCCGACCCAGATGATGAAGTGGCGGCCGACTTTGTCGGCGAAGCTGACGATGCCTGGCTTGTTGCCGGCGGCGTGCTCGACGAGGGCCATGAGGCGTGCGGCGAGGGTGTCCTGCCCGGTTGCGGTGGCGAGGACGCGGATCGGCGTGCGGAGGTTGACGGTGCCGGCACGGACGGGGTCGCCCGGGTGCACGAGCCGCGGGTGAGACTCGCCGGTGAGGACGGCCTCATCGAGGTAGGCGGTGGTTTCCTCGGCGGCATCGGCGATGTCGGTTGTGGCGGGGCGGGGTGCATCGAGCAGCAGACCATCGACCGGGACGCTCTGGCCGGGGAGCACCTCGACGGTGTTGCCGGGGCGGAGGGACTCGGCGGCGACGGTGCGGACGCTGTCGCCATCAACCAGGCGGGCGGCACGGGGCGTGAGGGAGTGGAGCAGATTCACGCTGTCCAGGGCACCACGCTGCTGGCGGTGCTGGATGAAGCGGCCGACGAGCAGCAGGAAGACGAGCATGGTCAGCGAGTCGAAGTAGATCTCGCTGCGGCCGAGGATCACGTTGAGTACGCCGGAAACACCGCCGGCCAGCAGACCCAGAACGATGGGGACATCGATGTTGATCACGCGTGCGCGGATGGACGTCCACGCCGAGCGGAAGAAGACGGCACCGGGCCAGGCCAGGGAGAGCACGCCCAGTGCGGCGGAGAGCCAGCGGAAGAACGTGAAGAACCCGGCATCCATGCCGGAGAACACGCCGCCGTAGAGGGCGAAGGCAAGCAGCATTACGTTGCCGCTGATGGCGCCGGCCACGCAGATTCGCATGATGAAGCGACGGTCCTCGTTGCGGCGGACGCTTTCGACGTTCGTGCGGCCGGCGAGGTGGGCAGGGTAGCCCAGGCGGCGCAGCAGCACTGCGATGGTGCGGAGGTTGATGCGATCGGGCGAGTAGGTGACGGTGAGGGACTGGCGGCCGAGGTTGACGCGCGACTCGAGGACTCCGGGTGCGAGGCGCGGGAGACGCTCGAGCAGCCAGACGCACGCGCCGCAGTGGATGTTCTCGACGATGAGTTCGTGGCGGCGCTGGCCGATGGTGCAGGGGCGGCAGAGGCTCAGGGCAACGGTCTCATCGAACTCGGCGAGTTGGGAGTCGGCATCGGCATCGACTGAGGCGGGGCGGCTTCCGAGGATGCCAGGAGCCGCATCGGAGCCGGCCATGTCGTAGTAGCCTTCGAGGCCGCCGGAGGTGATGAGCTGATAGGCGGTCTGGCAGCCGTTGCAGCAGAACTGGATGGTGCTGTTCTGGTGGATGAGACCGGTGGGGACATCGAGCCCGCAGTGCGTGCAGCGGCAGCGGGGTGCGGCGGCGGGCAGGTTCGAAGCCGGGGTCGGGATTGGGGTCGGGTGCTGGGCTGGGAGTTCAGCGGTGATCACTTTGCTGTCTCCTGGTTGGGGGTCAGGCCGCAGGCTGCGGCCTCGGGCACGGAGGCGGGCAGGAGGACGGAAGCGGGGGAGACCAGATGGGAGCAGTTTGCACCACCTGTGCTGGCCAGCGCGGCGTCCGTATAAGCGAGGCCGTGGCTGCGGTGGGCGACGACCATGATCGCCGCGACGAGCATGAGGCACGCGGTGGCGATCTTGAGCCATGAGCCGCCGACGCCGGAGAGTCGACGCGCGGCGAGGGTGACGGTGATGAGCAGCGGCAGGGTGCCGAGCCAGAAGCTGAGCATGACCAGTGCGCCCAGCGGAGCCGATGCGGTCCCGGCGGCGACGATGACAAAGGCGTAGAGCCAGCCGCAGGGAAGCAGGCCGGAGAGCATGCCCATGACTGCGGCACGGTGGAGCAGCGGAAGGCGGTTGGCGGCGGCGGCGATGCGGCCGAGCAGGCGCGTCGGAGCACCGGTGATCGGGTTGCCCGGGCGGAGCGCGGGCAGAACAAACCCGGCGAGGCGCAGGAGCATGGCGATAGCCATGACCGCCAGCACGGCAGCGGCGACGAACGCGGCGACACGCTGGAGGCCGAGCAGGCCGCTGCCGAGGTTGACGGCGGCCCCGAGTGTGCCGGCGGCAGCGCCGAGACTGGCGTAGATGCCCAGCCGGCCGAGGTGATACGCGGTGGCGGGGAGGGCGGTGTCGATCCGATCGATCAGCCCGTCGTGGGCAGCGGGGCGGCCGCCGACGGTCAGGCTCGCAGCGGTGGGGGGGCGGGTTCCGCCGGTGGCGATGAGGCAGAGCGGGCCGCACATGCCGGCACAGTGAACCGAGCCGATGAGACTGGAGACCAGCGTGGTGGCCAGCAGCACCGGCAGCGGCCCCTGAGTCATCGACTCGGGGAGGGCGGTGGCGCAGGTTGGGACCACGAACTGGAGCATGGTGATCAGGGTCAGTTGCCGGGGGTGCCCCGGGGGGTGTTGAACGTTGCCAGGAATCGCTTGTTGTCGCGGCGGGCGATGAGGCGGACCTCCCACAGGCCGCCGTCGGTCACGGGGACGGTGTCGGTAAACGTTCCGGGGATATCGGTGGTGCTCAGGGGCAGCGAGAGTTTCTTGCCGCCGCGGGCCTGGGGGAAGGCGAGCACTTCGACGCGGTCGGCGTCCACCGGAGCGCCGTCGCGGTCGAGCAGTGAGATCGTGATCCGCGTTGCGCTGCCGGTTGCGGCGGTCACGGGCTCGACGGTGGCGGTGGCGGTCCAGCCCAGAGCATCGGAGGCGCGGAGGGAGGCGGCGTAACGGTCCCACTGCAGGGCACGCTGGTCGTAATCATCCTCAACCATGAGGCCGGGGTCGCGGAGGGCCAGGCCGATCAGGGCTGCGGTGCCCAGGAGATTCAGCAGGAGCAGGCCGAGGATGATGACTGGCCAGTTTCGGCCGCGGGAGGCCGGCCGTGCATCGAGCGACTGTGCCCGAGCGGCTGACGGCGCGGCGACGGCGATGGCACGGCTTGATGGGGATGACACCAGAGATGAGGTGATCACTTGTGCTCCTCGGGGTGGTCGGGCGTTTTGTCGTCGGGCTTGGAATCGTGCTCGTCGCTACGTTTGTCGTCGTCGGAATCTCCGGCCGGACCGATGAGCGTGACGTGGCGGGTAGCGACGATCTGGCCCTTTTCGTCGGTCACGCGGATGCGGGCGCTGGCGGTGCCGTGGCGGAAGGCCGAGCGGTTGATGGAGAGGATGACGGGGTCGGCGTGGATCTGTCCGGCGGCGAGGCGGATGGGGTTGTCGGGAAGTTCGATGGCGGGCTGCCCGTCACCTTCGATCGAGACAGAGAACGCTCGCTCACTGTCGGTGCGGCTCGTGAGCTTGAAGTTCATCTGATTGCTGATGCGACCGTCGGGCAGGGTGTTAAACGGCAGGCCGCGGCCGCGGGTCAGCGAGACATCAACCGGGCCAGCGGTGGCCAGGAGGGTGAGGAAGGCGACGGCGACGATGATGATCAGTGCGGGGTAGATGAGTACACGCGGGCGCAGGAGCCGCGGTTTGGCACCGATGCCGGCGGCGTGCTCCAGCGCGGCCTGCGAGGTGTAGCGGATGAGGCCGGTGGGCCGTTTGAGCTTGGTCATGACCGCGTCGCAGGCGTCGATGCACTGGGTGCAGCTGACGCATTCCATCTGCAGTCCGCCGCGGATATCGATGCCGGTGGGGCAGGTGGCCACACAGAGACCGCAGTCGACGCAATCGCCGCGGGTTGTGGTTGAGACGGGTGCGGTTGCGGTGCTGGTGCTCAGTGCCTCGGTGAGACTGGCCTTCTCTGTCCGCAGGATGGGCAGGGCGAGATCGGCCGGGGCTTTGCGGTTGGCACCTTTGCCGCGGGGTTCGCCGCGGGCCTTGTCGTAGCTGACGATGAGGCTGTTGCGGTCGAGCATGACCGACTGGAAGCGGCCGTAGGGGCATGCGACGATGCAGGTCTGCTCGCGGAAGAAGCCGAAGTCAAAGAGCATGGCACCGGTCACAAAGGCCATGACGATGAAGCCGGTGGGATGCTCGAGTGGTGAGGAGCGGATCCAGACGGCCAGGGCCTCGGTGCCGACGAAGTAGGCAAGGAACGTGTGGGCGAGCCCCATCGCCAGGGCCAGGAACACGAGGAACTTGCCGGCTTTTCGCAGCCCGCGTGCTGATGTCGGCTTGCTGCGTCCGGGCTCGCCTTCGAAGAGTCGCTCGATTGGGCGGAAGACCAGTTCGAGGTACACCGTCTGCGGGCAGGCCCAGCCGCACCAGACGCGGCCGAATAGGGCGGTGATCAGGAAGATGCTTAAGAAGGTCCCGACGCCCAGAAGGGCAAGCAGGAGAGAGTCGGTGGGGAGAAAGGTCTTTCCGAAGAGCGTGAACTGCCGGGCCATGATGTCCAGCAGCACGACTGGCTTGTCGTTCAGCCGCAGGTGCGGGAGCGTGACGAACAGCGCGATGAGGAAGTAGCCGACGGCGCGGCGGTAGCGGAGGAAGCGGCCGCGGGAGAGCCGCGGAGTGATCCAGTGTCGTGAACCGTCCCTGTTGAGGGTGGACAGGACGTGTTCTTCGGGCTGGAGGAGCGTGGCGGGAGGCATGGCGAGCACCGATGTTGAGGGATTACAAACAGACATCCATCGAGTCCGGGCGTTGCCCGGGTACGGTCGGGCGATCACTTACTTCCCGGTGTTGGCGGGGGCCGAGGCGGGAGTAGGGATGGGGGGCCAAGGGGCGGCGATGTTGCCCTCGGGACCGCGGGGCCCCGGGAGGTTCTTGCCGCGGAGTGAGGCGACGTAGGAGGCGACCAGGATCACTTCGTTGTCGATGAGGCGGCCCTTCCAGGATGGCATGGCACCGGCAGCGGCACCGTCACGGATGACGCGGATGATGTCGGGGAGCTGGGTCACGTTCTTGTAGTTGTCGTCGGTAAGATTGGGGCCGACTTCGCCCTGGCCTTCCTTGCCGTGGCAACTGATGCAGTTGGCCTTGAACATGGACTGGCCGAAGCTCATCCACTTGGGCTGACCCATCAGTGAGAGCATGCTGTCCTGATCGGCCTTGAGATTGGGGAGCTGGGCGAACATTTTCGCGTTCTCCGCGGCGATGTCCTTCTCGAGGCTGGCGGCCAGTGTGGGCGCATCGGGGTCGGCTTCGTAGACGATGAAGTAGGCGGCGCAGAACAGCACCGTGGCGTAGAAGATGAGGTGCCACCATCCGGGGGTGGGGTTGTCGAACTCACGGATTCCGTCGTAGAGGTGGCCGGTGTCGGGCGAGTGGTCGGGCTCGGTTCCGGCGGGCTTGTGCGGAACGCTGACGGGAGCGGTGTGGGGCAGAGAACTCGTGGAAGCGGACATTGCAGGCTCCGAGTGCGGTGCGTGCTGGGAAAGAACGTTGGGGGAACGCTGGAGAGAACGGAGTCAGTTGCGGCCGGGCTCGCCGATGGGGCCGGTGTCATCCTGAAGCGGGAGGGTCGCCTCGCTGGCGAGCTCATCACCCGGACGCTTCATGGTCCGCATGGCGATGAGGATGAAAATGCCCAGGAAGATGACCAGTGCGGCGACGGGCCAGATCGTCAGGTCCATGCGGCTCATGATGTCGGAGAGTCTCATGTGGTGATTCCGATTGACAGGGCGTGGAGCGGGAAGGGCGACAACGAACCGGACTTAGTGCTTCTCGGCGGCCTTGGCGACGCCACCGGCGGGCGCGGCAGCCGGTGCGGGCTTGGAGATGTCGGTGCCGAGACGCTGCATGTAGGCGATCAGCGCGACGACCTTCTTGTCGTCAAGGCCCTTCTGGCCGCCCTGGGCGATAATGTTGTCGGCGATGGCCTTGGCCTGGGCGCGGGCGAGTTCGGGAGCCTTGCCATCGAGGATGGCCTGGCCGTAGGGAACGCCGAGCATCGACATCACGCGGACGCGGGGAGTCAGGCCATCGAAGTCGATCTGCTGGCTCAGCAGGTGCGGGTACGCGGGCATGACGGAGCGGTCGTTGACCTGGCGCGGATCATTGAAGTGCAGGACGTGCCAGTTGTCAGACTGCTTGCCGCCTTCGCGCTGCAGGTCGGGACCGGTGCGCTTGCTGCCCCACTGGAACGGATGGTCGTAGACGAACTCGCCGGGCTTGGAGTATTCGCCGTAACGCTTGGTTTCAGCGTAGATCGGGCGGATCATCTGGCTGTGGCAGTTGTAGCAACCTTCGGCGATGTAGATGTCGCGGCCGGCGAGCTCGAGCGGGGTGTAGGGCTGGACGGAAGCGATGGTGGGGACGTTGGAGCCGATGACGAAGGTGGGGATGATCTCAAAGAGGCTGGCGATGCTGACTGAGAGGATCACCAGCAGGGTGAACTTCAGGGGCTTGCGCTCCCAGACGCGGTGCCAGAAGCCCTTGACCCAGACGTCGAGGTTCTTGCCGAACTCGGCGTTGGCGTAGAGCTCGGTGGCCGGGTCGGGCTCGTCGGTGTAGGTGGGGGCGAGGCGCGGGGCCTCGTGGACGGTCTCGGTGTAGGTGGCGGGGCGGGCACGCCAGGTCATGAACATGTTGACCATGCAGAGCACGACGCCGGCGAGGTAGAGCGTGCCGCCGAGAACGCGGAGCCAGTACATGGGCAGCAGGGCGGTGACGGTCTCGACAAAGTCGGGGTACTTGAGAAGGCCGGACTCATCGAAGGCCCGCCACATGAGGCCCTGGGTCAGGCCGGCGGCGTAGATGGGGATGACGTAGAGCAGGATGCCGACGGTGCCGATCCAGAAGTGGGTGCCGGCGAGCTTGCGGCTCCAGAGCTGCGTCTGGAACAAGCGGGGGGCGAGCCAGTAGAGCATGCCGAAGGCCATGAAGCCGTTCCAGCCGAGTGCTCCGGCGTGGACGTGGGCGATGGTCCAGTCGGTGTAGTGGCTCAGGGCGTTGACGCTCTTGATTGACAGCATCGGGCCCTCGAAGGTGCTCATGCCGTAGAAGGTGATGGCGACGACGAAGAACTTGAGCACGGGGTCGGCGGCGACCTTGTGCCAGGCACCGCGGAGGGTGAGCAGGCCGTTGATCATGCCGCCCCAACTGGGCATCCAGAGCATGAGGGAAAAGAGCATGCCGAGCGTGCTGGCCCAGCTGGGCAACGCGGTGTAGTGGAGGTGGTGGGGGCCGGCCCAGATGTAGATGAAGACCAGGGACCAGAAGTGGATGATGGACAGGCGGTAGCTGAAGACGGGGCGGTCGGCGGCCTTGGGCAGGAAGTAGTACATCATGCCCAGGAAGGGGGTCGTCAGGAAGAAGGCCACGGCGTTGTGGCCGTACCACCACTGCATGAAGGCGTCCTGTACGCCGGCGTACATGGAGTAGCTCTTAAAGAGCCCGGCGGGGATCATGAGGTTGTTAAAGACGTGGAGGATGGTAACGGTGACGATGGAGGCGATGTAGAACCAAAGCGCGACGTAGAGGTGACGCTCGCGGCGGCGGGCCAAGGTGCCGAAGAAGTTGACGGCGAAGAAGCCGACCCAAACGACGGCGACGGCCAGGTCGATGGGCCATTCAAGCTCGGCGTACTCCTTGCCCTGGGTGATGCCCAGCGGCAGCGTGAGGGCGGCTGAGACGATGATGGCCTGCCAGCCCCAGAAGTGCAGCTTGCTGAGCGTGTCGCTGAACATGCGGGTTTTGCAGAGCCGCTGGGTGGAGTAGTAGATTGCCGCGAAAACGGCGTTGCCCGCGAAGGCGAAGATGACGGCGTTGGTGTGCAGCGGACGGAGGCGTCCGAAGGTGAGGAACTCGACGTTGGTCAGGAAGCTGAGCCAGGCGAGCGGGCGGATGCCGCCGATTTCCCAGGTCAGGGCAGGTGGCAGTGCCATCTGCACGGCGACGATGAGGCCGACGAGCATGCCAACGAAGGCCCAGATGATGGTGGCCGCGGCGAACTTGCGGACGATGGCGTCGTCGTAGGTGAAGCGGTCCATCGCTGCGGGGACCGCTCCGTCCGCTCCAGAGGGTTGATTGGCTACCGCATGTGCTTCTGACATAACAGACTCCGTACAAGGCTGATACCACCCGATGCTGGGTCACCTTTGCATCGGCACAACAGAATCAGATCATACGACCATTTGACAATGTTGTCAAGATGTCGTATGATTATCTGCTCCCCCCGAGATCGGAAGTTAGCCGTTCTTGCGAGTTCAACCTGAAAGCGTGACGGCGATGCAAATCGGACCTAGAGTTCAAACCGAGCAGATGGTCGAATGGTCGGTTGATGATGAGCGTGTCGTTCACCGCATGGCCGATCACGGTCCTCTGGTGGACGCTCATCCAGTCGGTCAAGCTGTCGCGGGCACGCGGAGATGTTTCATGTTGTCACAAGCGGTCGGATATGCGGCCATCGCCTTGGGGTACGTTGCGGCGGGTGGAGGCAAGTCCATCCTGGTCAAGCAGATTGCCGAGGACTCGGACATTCCCGCGTCATATCTGGCCAAGATTGTCAACTCACTGGCCCGCAAGGGGATTGTGGCGACGCAGCGGGGCATCGGCGGCGGCGTTTCGCTGGCCAAGCCGGCGACGGAAGTGACGCTGTTCGATCTTTGCGTTGCGCTGGATGATCCGTCGATTCAAACGCGGTGTATGTTGGGAACCGCCGAGTGCTCTGACGCACGGGCGTGTCCGGCGCACCAGTTCTGGGCGTCGATCAGGCTGCGTTATGTTGACTATCTCCAGAGGATGACGGTGGCCGATGTGGCGGCCTTTGAACTCAAGCGGCGGTCCAAGGCAGGCAATGCCGCGGCATCGCTGGTGGCCAGCCTTGGCCTGCCGGCGATGGGGGCCGGTGTTGGTGGGAACGCGGCTGGTCCGGAAATGGGTGACCTGCCGCCGGATCTGGCGTGAACGGGCGGATTCTGTGTCGGACAGGCAGGGGGCGGAGGGGGCGGCTGCGCGTCAGAATCTTGCTCCGGGTCGGAACTTAGCAGATTTTCGGACGTAACCTCGAAGACACCGGGGCTTCGGTTTGGCGTGTGCCGGACTGGCACGGTGGTCACGGAGGTTTCCCTTGTCCAGTTCAGCCCGCATTGCAGTTCTTGCCGCGGCCACGCTCGGTCTGAGCGCGGCCAGCGTTTCGGCTTCGACTTTCGCTCAGCAGCCGCCGGCGGTTCCCCCCGCGATGGCCGCGATGCCGGACTTCAGGCAGATCGTGCAGTCGGCCAAGGAGAAGGTGTTCCCGTCGGTGGTGTACATCCGGGTGATCAGCGAGGTGACGAGTCAGGGGCGCAAGGAGTCGCAGGCATCATCGGGCTCGGGGGCGATTATCTCCGCGGAAGGGCACGTGCTGACGAACTGGCATGTGGTGGACAAGGCAACCAACGTGCGGTGCCTGTTGTCTGACGGACGGCACTATGACGCGAAGGTGCTTGGCTCGGACAAGGATGTGGACCTAGCGGTGATCAAGCTGGACTTGAAGGAGGGTGACAAGGTGCCGGTTGCGGAGATTGGTGACTCCACGCAACTCAAAGAGGGTGACTTCGTGATGGCGATGGGTGCACCCTGGGGGCTGAACCGCTCGGTGTCGATCGGCATCGTTTCGTGCATGAGCCGCTACCTGGAGAACATCAGCGAGTACTCGCTGTGGATTCAGACTGATGCGGCGATCAACCCGGGTAACTCGGGTGGGCCGCTGGTGAATACGGCCGGTCAGATCGTCGGCATCAACACGCGGGGCAGCGCGGGGTCATCGGAGGGACTCGGCTTCTCGGTGCCGACCGAGACGGCCAAGGTGATCATTCCGCAGCTGCGGGATCAGGGACGGGTGGACTGGTCCTGGACGGGGCTGCAGTTGCAGCCGCTGCGGGACTTCAATCGTGATATCTTCTTTGAGTACAACGACGGCGTGATGGTGGCAGAGACGGATCCGGACTCGCCGGCCCGCAAGGCCGGGATTCTGGCTAAGGATCGGATTCTCGAGGTCAACGGGAAGGCGATTACCGCGCTGACGCAGGAAGACCTGCCGGACGTGCGGCGTCTGCTGGGCCTGCTGCCCAAGGGATCGGAAGCGACGGTGAAGGTTGCACGCGGCGACAAGACGCTGGAACTGAAACTGACGCCGCGGGAGAAGGGAAAAGTCGAGGGCGACGAGCTTGCCCTCAAGCGGTTTGACTTCTCGATCAAGGCGATCAATCAGTTCGATAATCCGGGGCTGTACTTCCACCGTAAGGAGGGCGTGTTTGTCTTCGGCGTCAAGTACCCAGGCAACGCGTCTTCGGCCGGTCTGCAGCAGCAGGACATCATTTTGTCGATCGACGGCAAGGAGATCAACACGATCGCGGACATCAAGACGATCCACGACACGCTGATTACCGGTGTGGCGACGAAGTACCGCGTGCTGGTGAAGGTGCTGCGGAACGGCCAGTTGCACCAGGTGGTGCTGGACTTCCAGCGCGACTTTGAGAAGCAGTAAGGTCAAGGGACGGTCGATCGGCGGTGGGGGTGAGAGGGCGGTTGGAGTTGGAAAGGAAGTGGGGGAGTCAGGAGCGGGGTGTGCCCGGTCCGTGTGAATGTGCGGGTTTCATTTTCCCTTTGAGCAGACTCTCGATGAATCAACAACTGAATGTTCGTCCTCTGGTGCCCGTGATGGTGATCGCAATGGCCGGCCTTGCTGGCTGCGGCACCGCGGGGCGGTCGGATTCTGACAGCAAGCCGATCGTCGGGCTGATGGATACGGGCCCGATGGTGCGTGCGGTGGACGCGGTCCGCGCCTCGTGCGTGATCGTGGAGTACACGCTTCAGTACGACAAGGCAGACAGCCCCGGTGGCGAGGCGGCTGGTGCGGCGGGGCGCGGCGGGGCGAACCTTGAGCAGTTCATCCGCGAGGAGCGTCCGGTCGAGCGTCCGGGCTTCCTGACGGCGGCGGACCGGGTTATCACCGGTGATGTGCGCGTGCACCCGAGATTCATCAATTCCATCCGTGTGCGATTTGGCGATCAGATCGTCGAAGCCTCGGTTGACGCGGTGGCCAAAGACCGCTCTGCGATGTCGCTGAAGCTGGCTGGGCCTCTGGCAGGCAGTAAGCCGCTGGCGTTTGACCGGTCCAAGGCGGGGCCGTTCAACTTCGTGGTGCAGCGGGAAACCGACGGGGTCTGGGGTCTGGTGGCCGGCTCGCTGGGTGGCGGCTTCTCCGCCAGCCGCGGCAAGCAGCTTGTCGGGGCCGTTGAGCAGTCTGTCGTTGTGACCAAGGACGGAACGCCGGTGACGCTGAACTTTGTCTCCGAGGTGCCGGCTGATGACAGCTGGAAGGTCGCCGTTGAGTCGTGGCCGTGGGTTCCTGCGGTGAAGCTTGGGCAGGAGCTTGACGAGTTTGCCACGATGTCGAGTTCCGCGCTGCCGCGGGTTGCAATGACATTCCGCTCCCCCCGGCAGGATGGTTCGGGCGGCGGGCGCATGGGCCGTGGCCGCGGGGGAAACCCTGATGAGGATCCGGAAGATCGCGCGATGACGGAGTGGAATGGCACGGGAGTGCTGCTGGACGACAAGCGGGTGCTGATCCCCGAGTCGTTCCGGCCCAAGACGACCGGTCGGCTGGAGTCGGTCCGCGTGTTTGTGCCCGGGCGGGACAAGCCTGTCGAGGCGAAGTTTGCCGGCAGTCTCCGGGATTATGGTGCGATGGTCGTGACGCTCGATGAGTCCGTCAAGGGAGCGGTGCCCGCGTTTGCCGGTGATGTCACCATGCTGAAGGACCAGCTTCTGTTCAAGGCGGATATCTCGGTTCTTGGTGAGACCCGCACGGCGTATTACTCTCGGGACCGGTTCAACTCGTTCTACACCTCCTGGCGGCGGCAGATGCTGCCCAGCGCATCCGCGTCGCGGGATTTCCGCACCGGCGGGGCGCACGCGGGCAACTACCTGTTTACCACTGACGGCAAGCTGGTGGCCGTGCCGGTTCAGCGTCGGGAGAAGGTGACGGTGGAAGTTCGCGGCGGCGGAGGTGACTATCCGATTCTGATCCCGCTGGCGTACATCAACACGGCGATTGCTGATCAGAAGGACGGGTACGAGCCTCAGAACCGCCCGATGACCGAGGCCGAGGAGAACCGGCTGGCCTGGCTGGGCGTTGAACTGCAGCCGATGGATCCGGACCTGGCGCGGCTGAACAACGTTGCTGATCAGACCGCCGGCGGGCGATTCGGCGGCATTGTCGGGTTTGTGTACCCGGACTCCCCGGCCAGCAAGGCGGGGCTGCAGGTCGGCGACATCATCCTGCGGCTGCACATTACCGGGCAGCCCAAACCGCTGGATGTCTCGGTTGGTGACAACCAGGGCTTCGGTGCGATGATGGATCAGTTCTGGCAGATGGTTGACCAGATCCCCGACGAGTACTTTGACCAGATGCCCAAGCCCTGGGGCTCGGCCGAGACGCCGGTGACGCGTGCGCTGACGGATGTCGGCTTCGGCACGGCGTTCAAGGCGGATGTGTTCCGCGACGGGAAGATCGTGAGCAAGGACTTTGTGGTTGAGCAGGGGCCGGCGCACTTTGATGCCGCGGCGCGGCTGAAAAACGAGGCGTCCGGTATCTCGGCACGCGATCTGACCTTTGAGGTCCGTCGGTACTTCCAGATACCGCCGGCGGAGGCGGGTGTGATTGTGTCGAAAGTGGAGAAGGGATCGCGGGCCGCGATCGCCGGCATCAAGCCGTATGAGATCATCACGTCAATCGATGACCAGCCGGTCAAGACGGTCGCTGATCTTGAGGCGGCGCTGGCCAAGGGCGGAGAGCTGAAGCTCTCGGTCAAGCGGATGACCGAGGGACGCACGGTGAAGCTCAGGCTCAAGTAAGATCGAAGTTTGAACGAGTGAATGATCTGAAGACCCGGCCGGAAACGGCCGGGTCTTCTTGCTTGAGTGAGGATCGACTCGGCTGGTGCCCGGGGGATTCCGCTGCACGGCGTGTTTCCCAGATTGCCGTGCCCGCCCAGCCTGCCGGCGCTTCGTCCGATCAGCTCAGGCGGATTTGTGTGATAATCCGAAAGTCGTTACAAAGGGCTCGAAAGCAGGGTCGGGTGAAGTCCGCTGCTGGCGGTTCTGCGAAGGTATGGCAGAGTATCGATCAGCCGGTGGTGAAACCGCCGAGTTGTGGAAGACTGACCGATCGTGGGTCGAGGGACGTTCCTTCGCCGACTGGGCAGATAACTGAGGAGACTTGAGAGATGATGAATACCAAGCTGGTTCTGATGGCAGCCGCCCTCGCGGCGACTTCATCGATGGCGATGGCCGACGGCTACGTCTCGATGAACCTGAACTCGAGCAACTCGCCGTACAGCGCCTCCAACGGCCTTGGCGGCGGCGTGTTCACCGCGACGCGGTACTCGGCGAACGGCTTTGCCGGCTACGTCGGTGAGTTCGGAGGCCCGCGGGCCAACTCGGCGGCGGGTTCGTTCGGCACGTTCTGTCTGCAGGTTTCTGAGAACTTCCCGGGTTCCGACCCACCGGGCCCGGCCAACGGCATCTACCAGGCGCGGATTCGCGAGTACACCGAAGGTCGCGGCGCGAGCAACTGGGACCCGGCGAATCCGGGCGTTGCTGCCAGCTCGAACCCCGATTGTGACTACATCAGTTCGAACACGGCCTGGATCTACTCGAGCTTCCGGAACAACAACTTCGGGGGGTTCACGGGCTTCAGCGGGCTGACGACGAATCAGATCGGCGATGCCCTGCAACTGGCGATCTGGTACTCAGAAGGTGAGCTGTTCTCGGCGACTGGTGTTTCGGCCAACAGCCGCTCGTCGCGCTGGCTTGGCAACACCGCCGATGCGGTTGCGGCCCGCGCTCTGTTCGCGTACGCCAACGGCATCCAGCACAACGGCAACATGTACGGTGTTCGCGTGCTGCAGCTCTGGGCCTACAACGGCACGCCGGGCAACGGCGGCTTCAACGCCTACGCCCAGGATCAGCTGACGATCGTTCCTCTGCCCCCGGCCGCGTACGCGGGCCTGGGCACCATGGCTGCTGCCTTCGGTCTCGGCTGTATGCGTCGGCGTCGCCTGGCCGCTCACTGATGCCGCAGGTGGTCGAAGGTTGGTCCGAGCAGGTCTGATTCAGCGGGAGACTCCCTCGTCGGAGTCTCCCGCTGTCGTTTTGCAGGTGAGTGGAGCGAGAGGGTGATAGGGCGAAGAGAAAGTCCGTAGAGTGCCGGCCTTCCCCAGCTTCACATGCGTTGGTGTTCGGTGCGGGGGCAAGAGGGGGTAATAAGTCAGTGCCCGCAGGAAATCTCTTGAAAGCAAGGTGTTTCCGAGCATGAAAACTTGAAAGCGTGCGTTGATGAGGCACAATACCACCCTCCACCCTTCGCTTGATCGCGGTGTGTTGGAGGTGCCTCCAGGGAGAGGCATGTGGAGGGGTGTACCTTCTGCAAAGCTTGTGGTTTACTAGAGGAGATAGAGATGAAGATGAGCAATGTCGTTGTTTTGGCGGTGGTCGGCGCTGCGGCGTCGGTTGCCATGGCAGATGGCCGGGTCCGCATCACCGATGCGACCGGCATTTATGACGGAACGAACGGCTCCGGTGGCGCCTTCACGGCGACGACCGTTTCAGGCTCTAATGGCCTGAATGGTGGCGCTGGCGGTTCCTCGACGACGTTCCTGACGTTCTGCCTGGAGCGCAGTGAGTATCTGTCCTTCGGCAACACGTACTTTACGCAAATTTCTGATCGCGCTGTTGCTGGTGGCAGCAACGCGGATCCGACGACTGGCGCCCCCAACGTTCCCGGCCAGGGCTTCGACGTCCTGAGTCCGGTGACGGCTCTGCTCTACCAGACGTTCCGCAACGGCGGCTCATTCGGTGGCGTTGCCCCGGTGATGACCTCCGCGTTGACCTCGGCCCTGCAGGATGCCATCTGGTACTCCGAGGGTGAGCTGGGCAGCATCAGCGGTAACGCGCTTGCCATGTACAACTGGGCCCGCAATCAGAACCCCCAGTCGATCGGCAACGTCCGGGTGATGCGGCTGTGGACCAGCTACAGCAACGGCGTGTACTCCGGTAACGCCCAGGACCTGCTGACCATCGTCCCGCTTCCCCCCGCGGCTTTTGCCGGTCTGGGCACGCTGGCCGGCGTCATCGGAATGGGCTACATCCGCCGCCGCCGCCTGGCTTCGATCTGATAGTCAGTAAGTCACTCTGTAACTGACGAACGGGAGGCCCCACTGGGGCCTCCTGTTCTGTTTTTGCCGTATCAACTGATGGAGCGTTCGGTCCGGGCTGACAAACTGCGTTCGAATGTTGCGCGGCTGATAGGGTGTTTGCCGGTGGGGCATGGCTGTCTTCATGCCGGTGGCGGGTGAATCCCGATGACGCGGGAAGGTCGGTGGCATCGCGCTACCGGCGTTGCCGTTGGACCTGTCACGCCCTGACCCAGCATGAAGCTCAAGACGTACCGCGCAGCCTCGATGGCCGATGCCCTTGCCAGTGTCAGGCGCGATCTAGGCATGGCGGCGGTGGTTCTGCACACGCGGAGTTACAAGGTCGGTGCCATCTTTGGCTTGGGCGGTAAGCCGGTTGTTGAGATCACCGCCAGTGATGACCCGCGGGCGATGGGTCCAAGGCAGGTTCGCGAGCTGACGGCCGCTCCCGTGCGCCCGGTGGCCGGCTCGCCGGCCGTGGGGGGGCAGGGGACGCAAGACGCGTCTGCGGCCAGGTCGGCTTCAGGAGCAGGGAGGGCAGCCGAAGCCGTTGCAAGTCAGACCGTCGGTCGGGCGACGGCCGCAGCGAGCAGCCAGACCGGCACGCCCGTGGCGGCGAGTGCCCCTGGCAGTGAGCAGACCATTGAAGAGCTTCGCGGCGAGCTTGCTGCGATTCGACAGATGGTGGGGGAGGCCTTGCATTCGCGTGCTGCCGAGGTGCCGAAAGCACCCACATCGCCACATCTGAACGCTTCAACATCGTCGGACACGGGGCCGTTGGTTGCCGAGTACTCCAGGCTGATTGAGGCACAGGTTTCCCGTGAGTTAGCCGGGGTGCTTACCGCGGCCGTGCAGGCCGAGCTCAACCCGGAGGAGATCACAAGCGCCGAAAGCGTTCGTAGCGCGATGCGGCGGCAGGTTGAGGGCATGATTCCGGTGGCGACGGTGACGACGCCGGGCGGCAAGCAGGCAGACGGGCGACCGCTGACGATCGCTCTGGTGGGACCGACGGGGGTTGGAAAGACGACGACGATCGCCAAGCTCGCGGCGACGTATCAGCTCAAGCATCAGCTGCGCGTGGGGCTGGTTACCGCAGACACTTACCGCATCGGGGCTGTGGACCAGCTTCGGACGTACGCGGGAATCATCGGCGTGCCGCTGCGGGTCGCGATGACGGCCGTAGAGGCCAGGGCCGCGGTCGAGTCCATGGCGGACTGCGATGTGATCCTCATCGACACAGCCGGCCGCTCGCCGGCGGACAGCCGCAGACTCGGTGAACTTGCGGATATGCTCGCGCTGACGCGGCCCCATGAGACCCATCTGGTGCTTTCAAGCACGGCAAGCGAGCACTCGCTTCGGCTTGCGGTGCGAGGGTTTGGCGGGCTCAGGCCCGATCGATTGATTCTGACCAAGCTGGATGAAGCGGTTGGGATGGGCGTCGTGCTCTCGGTGCTGCGTGAGGCGGCGGTGCAGCTGAGCTACATGACCACCGGTCAGGAAGTGCCGGCGGACATCGAGCAAGGCAGTTCGTCTCGCCTGGCCGGATTGGTGCTCGACGGGCCGAAAGTCTGATCTCGGGGAGCGCGGGTTTGCTCCCGATCGGCAGCGTGGCAGTGGCAGGTCCTCCAGGAGGTAGGTCGGAAGCGATACCGGACCTTCCAGCGTCCGAGATTTCGAGAACTTCAAGAAAGTCGCGGTGTTGTTGTGCCGATCGCTTCAGTGCCGCTGCAGATGGGCCGAAACCTCTCACTGCAGTCCCGGGCGCGGTCGCTGCGCTCCGGCATTGTGAGTGATGGAGTACTCGAGACCAAACCTGATCCCCGTTACCGCCGGCTGTCTTGGCCTGAGCGGCTTTGCCGTGGCAATGCTGGCGGGGGTTGCGAGCAACAATCCAGCTGATATTGTGCTGACGCGGGCCATCCTCTCGCTGGTGGCGTGCAGCCCGCTCGGGGCTGGGCTGGGGTGGATTTTTGAGATCATCATTACCAAGCATCAGCAGACGGTGTTGCAGGAACTCGCTGCATCCCATGGCCATCACGGGCAGCATGGTCACCACAACCACCACGGTCACCATGGCCAGCCGGGGCATGCTGACGGCGAGGCTGAGACAGATCATAACCCGAACATGGAGGCGTCGAAGCGGGCGGCGTGAGCGATGTTTGTGTTGTCCTAGGGTGTGAACATGGAGAATACCCTAGCCAAAAAGGTTGCTTGCGGAGGCAAGACGGTGTAAATTATCGGTGCTTGCAAGTCATGGATTGACGACCGAGCACCAGCTGTCCCGGAATCCTACCGGGAAGTCGGCTCAAGTGAAGGAAGGTCAAGGAGCAGACCGTGAAAGCACCCGTTGCTGAACAAGCAGTCGGAAAAACTTCCGAGCGTCCCGCCACCAAGGCAGCCCCGGTACGAAAGGGCACCGCAACCGGCACATCCAAGGCCGGTTCATCGGCCAAAGCTGCGCGTCCGGCCTCCCTTGCAGATCGCCCCATCGGTGAGCTGTGGGTTGAGTACCAGAGCACGCACAGCGAGACGATCCGCAACTTCTTCTGGCAGAAGTACTTCCCGCTGGTCCGGTATGTTGCCGAGAAGGTTTATGCACGCCTGCCCGCTGAGGTGGACGTCAACGACCTGGTCAGCTCCGGGCAGTTCGGTCTGGCCGAGGCGATCGACGCCTTCGACCTGACCAAGGGCGTGAAGTTCGAGACCTACTGCGTGAACCGCATCCGCGGCGCGATTCTTGACGAGTTGCGTGCGATGGACTGGGTGCCGCGTCTGGTGCGCAGCCGCACCGCCAAGCTGCAGGGTGCCGCCGACCGGACGTTTGTCGAGACGGGCCGTCGGCCCACGAACGACGAACTGATGGCGCTGCTGGGCATCGACGGCGATGAGCGGGAGAAGCTTGAGAAGGACGGCTCGGCGATTGCGACTGTGTCGCTCAACCGCAAGTGCTTCAGCTCCGACAGCTCCAAGGAAGTCACCGAGATCGATGTGATTCGCGATGCGTCGCAGTCGGATCCGCTGGAAGACACGCAGCGTCGGGACATCAAGGAAATGATCACTAAGGGTCTGAGCCGTGCCGAGCGGCTGATCGTTACCCTCTATTACTACGAGGAAATGACGATGAAGGAAATCGGCTCGACGCTGGACCTGTCTGAGAGCCGCGTGAGCCAGATGCACTCGTCGATTCTGGCCCGCCTGAAGGCCCAGATGCAGCACAAGGCCCGCGAACTGCAGCAGCAGTAAGCGGCCCGGTGAACCAGCAAGTACAGACAACGAGCCCGGTCGCAAGACCGGGCTCGTTTGCTTTTGTGCTCGGATGGAGAGGTTACTTGCTGACGCTCTTGAGGGCCCGCTCCAGATCGCTGACGCCGAAGAAGCTCTGGAAGTAGACCGGCTTGTCGGCACCGGGGCCGAAGATGGCGATGAGCGGGATGCCGCCGCCGCCGGAGATCTCATGGACCATGCCCCAGCCCTGGTTCGGACCGGCCCTGGTCAGATCAACCTTGATCGCCAGCGGCTTGAGCTCTTCGAGGACCTTGACGCCGGCCTGGCTGTTGAGAATGGTCTTCTCGATCACGATGCAGTTGCCGCACCACTTGGCGGTGAAGTCGACGACGACGGGGCGACCGGCCTTGACGGCGGTCTGGATCATGGAGCGAAGATCGTCATCGTTGGGAGCGACAACAACCTTCCAGGAGTCCTCGCTGGTCAGCGAGAGCGTTGCGGGAACGCAGCCGGCCAGCAGTGCCAGAGCAATGACGATGTTGACTGCCTTGTTCACCGGGCTGCGGAGCATGCGCAGGGCGCCGATGGCCCAGTACAGGCACGCCAGGCCGGCAAGCCCGCCGATGATGTAAAAGGGCCACTTGCCTTCGATGACGTTGCTGCCGATGTACGCGGCGACGGCGAGCATAAACAAGCCGAGGACCTGTTTGAGCAGTTCGCCGCCGGGGCCGCCGCGGGGGAGCTTCTTGACCAGACCCGGGAAGGCGATGAGCAGGGCGTAGGGGAATGCCATGCCGGCGCCCATCGTGAGCATGAGCAGGCTTGCGGTGCCCTGATCCTGCTTGACGGCGTAGGCGAAGGCGGCACCGAAGAGCGGTCCGGTGCACGGGGTGGAAAGCACGGCGGTCAGCACGCCCATCAGGAAGTTGCCCGTGACCGTCTCACCCTTGGGTGTGATGCTGTAGACGGCCTGGGGCAGGGCGATGTGGAAGAGGCCGAGCATGCTCAGGCCCATGATGCCGACGATGGCGGCAAGCGGAACCGTGACGTACCAGTAACTGAACCACTGGCCGAAGGCGAGCTTGAGGGTGAGGGCCAGGATGGCGATGACGCCGAAGACCGCGAGGATGCCGATGCAGAAGGCGCTGCCGAAGATCGCGACGCGGCCCGGTTTGCCGTCCTCGGCCTGGGCTTGACGCTGGAGTGAGTTGATCTTGAGAGGAATGACCGGCAGGACGCAGGGCGTGAAGTTCATCAGAAAGCCGGCGATGAACGAGACGACGAGGATGAGCAGCGTGGACTCGAGCCGGAACTGGAAGCCGAAGAAGTCGAAGACCTCGCCTTTGGCAGCCTCGACCTGGTCACTGGCGGCAGTGGGGGTGCCACCGGCGGCGATGCGTGCCCAGACCGAACGGTCGAACCCGCCGAAGGTGCCGGTGTCACCGGCGGGTCCGATGTCAGTGCCGGCGGCGACGATCTCAAACTCGACTACAAGGGTTTCGTCCCTGGGTGGGAAACAGACCGAGTCGTTACAGGCCTGATAGCTGATCTCCAACTCCGCGGTGTGCTTACCGGCTGCCGCGGTGGAAGCCACTTCCACGGGAACAAAGATCGTCGCTCCATCTGTCAGTGATGTAATCTTGACGTCGGCGCCCGTGAAGTTGACCTTGGTCGGCTTTCCCTCGGGCCACTGCGCGTAACCGGCATGGATGGTCAGAACCGGGCTGGATTTGGTCGTCGCCTTGAGCGTTGTGGCGATCGGTTCGAGGTCCTTGAGTTCGGCGGGCAGCACGGGCTTGTTGGGCCAGGTGTGCATCTCGGGCTTCATGTCCAGCACGACGGCGATGACCGTCTGGGTGCCGGGTATGACCTTGTTACGTTCGGCCAGGGCGCGAGGGGTGACGGCATCTGCCCCTGGTTGCAGGACGGAGGCTGTTGTGATCGCGGCGTGCGAGATCGATGGGATGACCGCCGGGACGGAGATGACTGTGAGCAAAATGGCGATCAGGCCGGCCATCCTGACAAAAACCGACCTGGTCGTTGGAAGAACGGAGGTCGCCGCCGCGAAGCGGTGGCTGGCGGCGGGGGGCAGGAGACGGCGATGGGGGTAGAGCAGCATGGCGGGTGAATCTATAAGGCGATTACCGGTCTGAAGTTCGTTCAAGTTGGCCGAAGCGGGCTTTAGCCGGGGATCGGTCCAATCCGATACTTGGCAGGGTAGTAGCGTCTTTCCTGCGCTCACGTTCTGCCTTCGGAAAGGTGAGCCTGAGTCGGGGGCGACGCTGCGGGATTACCCGGTTCTCCACCGCCTTGCTTGCGTTGTGCATCTCTATGGCTGACGTGCTAGACCAAAATGAGATCGATGCACTGCTGGCGGCAGTTGAGCCGACCGAGACGCCCAAGACCATCGAGACGCTGCAGATCTTCTCGCGAGGGCGGCGGTCGACCGATGGCATCGAGATCCGGCCGTATGACTTCAAGCGTCCGGAACGAGTCAGCAAGGACCAGATGCGGGCGTTGCAGACGCTGCACGAGGGCTTTGCCCGGAACTTCGGTGCCGCCCTTTCGGGGTTTCTGCGCACGATCGTGGAGGTCAAGGTCGCCAGTTGCGAGCAGATGACCTACGGCGAGTTCATCGCCGGCCTGCCGAACCCGACGTGTTTCAACCTGATCGATGCCAAGCCGCTGGAGGGGCAGATCTGTCTTGAGATCAGCCCGCTGATCATTTACCCGATCATTGATCGGCTCCTTGGCGGGAACAACCAGGATCTGTTCATTCCGCAGCGTGCGATGACGGTGATCGAGATGCGGCTGATCTCGAGAGTGACGAGCAAGGGCCTTTCGGCGCTCGGTGAGGCGTGGGCCGGCGTCAAGCAGATCAACTTCGAGATCTCGACGACAGAGAGCAACCCGCAGTTGGTGCAGATTGTGCCGCCCAACGAGGTGGTTGTCGTCGTTGGCTTTGAGATGAAGATGGGTAATCGTGCGGGCACGATGAACCTGTGCATCCCGTACAACGTCATCGAGCCGGTGATGGAGTCGCTGTCGGCACAGAGCTGGTTCAACACGGCCAAGGCCGCGGGCCGCGAGGAAGTGCAGCAGAAGGTGACGGGCTCGCTGAGTCGCGCCGGGCTGACGGTGACGGGCGTGCTGGCCGAGACGACGATCTCGCTGGAGGATCTGAAGAACCTGGCCGTCGGGGACATCATCCTGACGGACAAGGCGGTCAGTGATCCGCTCGTGCTGGCGGTGGAGGGTGAGAAGAAGTTCCTCTGCTCGGTCGGCCGGTTCAAGCAGAACCGGGCGGTGCAGATTCATCGGCCGATCAAGGCCGGCGACCGGGTGTGATCGCGGGCTGATCGCTCCGGAGCGGGTCGGGGGCTGTGCAACATTAATGGATGCGGAGTTTCGGCCTGCGGCGACGGTGCCGTCTGGCCGGCGATGGCTTTCGCCGCGTGGTGTCCACGGCGGAGTGGCGGGGTTCTAGGATTCCCGGTCGTGTCATCAAGACAAGGAGCCCCCATTGAAGACCAGTTCTGTCCCGTTCGTGTGCGCCGCCGCGGCTGTGGCTGCCTGCTGCAGTGTTGCGGTGATTGCCGCCGGTCCGATCCAGTACCCCGAGAGCAAAAAGATCGACACCATTGATGTCTACCACGGCGTCTCGGTGAGTGATCCGTTCCGCTGGCTGGAGGATGACAACGCGCCGGAGACCAAGAGCTGGGTAGAGCAGCAGAACGCGGTGACCTTCAAGTTCCTTGACGGCATCCCGCAGCGGGCCGCGATCAAGACCAAGTTGACCAAGCTCTGGAACTACGAGCGCTTCGGCTCGCCCAACAAGGAGGGCGGTAAGTACTTCTACAGCCGCAACGACGGCCTTCAGCCCCAGGCGATTCTGTACGTGGCCGATTCGCTGACCGCCGAGCCGCGTGTGCTGCTGGATCCCAATACGTACCGCAGTGACGGCACGGTCGCGCTGTCCGGCACGGTCCCCAACGAGCAGGGCACGCTGCTGGCCTACGGCATCGCCGATGCGGGCAGCGACTGGAACACCTGGCGTGTCCGCGACATCGCCACCGGGAAGGACCTGGCAGACGAGATCCGCTGGGTCAAGTTCTCGGGAGCGAGCTGGACCAAGGACGGCAAGGGGTTCTTCTACACCCGTTACGCCGAGCCGCCCAAGGACAAGGTGCTCACACAGGTCAATGAGGACCCGATGGTGTACTACCACCTCGTCGGGACCGACCAGTCCAAGGACGTGCTGGTGTACTCGCGTCCGGACCGGCCGCGCTGGGGCTTCTCTGCCGGTGTGACCGAAGACGGCCAGTACCTGATCATGAACGTCTCGGAAGGTACCGACCGCAAGAACCGCGTGTTCTATCGGTCGCTGAAGGACGGCGTGTCGACGACCGTCGACCCCAAGGTGCGGCAGGCTGAGACGGCCATCCGTGCGGTCACCGATCAGCTCAAGAAGTTTGATGACAAGACCCCCCCCGCGGCCCGTCAGGCCGTGATGGACGGGATCAAGAAGGCCACCGAGGTGCGCGATCAGTTGGTCGCCGCCAACAAGGCCAGTGCGCACGGGTTCATCGAGCTTCTGCCCGACTTTGATGCGAGCTACGACTTCATCGGCAACGATGGGGCAACGTTCTTCTTCGTCACCGACAAGAACGCTCCACGGCAGAAGCTTGTTTCGATCGACACCACGAAGCCTGAGCGTGCAAACTGGAAGGAAGTGATCCCGCAGTCCGACGCCACGCTGACAGGCGTCTCGCTGACCGGCGAGCACTTCGTGGCCAACTACCTGCGTGATGCCCGCAGCGAGGTCAAGGTCTTCGATCTGACCGGCAAGCTCGTTCGCTCGGTCGATCTTCCCGGTATCGGCACCGCCGCCGGCTTTGGTGGCCGGCGGGATGATCCCGAGACCTTCTACATCTACACCAGCTACACAATGGCTCCGGCGATCTATCGCTACGACGTCAAGACCGGCGAGAGCAAGCCGTGGAAGGTGGCAAAGGTTGACTTCGACGCGTCTGCCTTCGAGACCAAGCAGGTTTTCTACACCTCCAAGGACGGCACCAAGGTGCCGATGTTCATCACCAGCAAGAAGGGTATCGCCCTGGATGGAACCAATCCCACGCTTCTCTACGGCTACGGCGGGTTCAACATGCCCATGACCCCGTCGTTCAGCCCGGCCAACGTTGCCTGGATGGACATGGGCGGCGTGTACGCTGTGGCCTGCATCCGCGGCGGTGGTGAGTACGGCGAGTCCTGGCACCAGGCTGGTACGAAGCTCAGCAAGCAGAACGTCTTTGACGACTTCATCGCTGCGGCCGAGTGGCTGATCATGGAGAAGTACACCCAGCCGGCCAAGCTCGCGATCCACGGCGGCTCCAACGGCGGTCTTCTCGTTGGTGCGTGCATGGCGCAGCGTCCGGAGCTCTTCGGTGCGGCCATCCCGGCCGTCGGCGTGATGGACATGCTGCGGTTCCACCTGTTCACCATCGGCTGGGCCTGGAAGAGCGACTACGGCTCCAGCGAGGATCCGGAGCAGTTCAAGGTCCTCAACGCGTACTCGCCCTATCACCAGATGCTTCGCAAGGTCGGGACAAGGTTCCCGAGCACCATGGTGACCACGGGCGACCACGATGACCGCGTTGTGCCGGGTCACTCGTTTAAGTTTGCCGCGGCTCTGCAGCAGGCCCACAAGGGTGACAACCCGGTGCTCATCCGCATCGAGGTGCGTGCGGGCCACGGCGCGGGCACGCCGACGGAGAAGCGCATCCAGCAGGCGGCGGACATGTACAGCTTCCTGGTCAGCGAACTGAAGATGTCACCGAAGCTCTGAGTTTCCGCCCCCCCCGACTGGTCGGAATGACCGGGATCCCGACGGCGGGGTCCACCGATCTGGGGGATCGTCCTGACTTGTTTGAAGCCGCCCGGGTTCGCCCGGGCGGCTTTGTTTTTGGCGGGGCTGGCAGCCCGCTTCCCTTCAGGGAGGCGGGTGGGTCTCGGGCTGCCGCGGCGGGATTCTCCCCGGCACGCGGGTTCCCGCTAAACTATCCCCCCATGCCCAAGATCCATCCGTCCGCGATTGTCGAGAAGTCGGTGCAGCTGCACGAGTCAGTGGAGATCGGGCCGTGGTGCCATGTTTCGGGCAACGTGCAGCTCGGTGCCGGAGTGCGGCTGGTCGGCAACGTCTACATTCAGGGCCCGGTGACGGTTGGCGAGGGCACGGTCATTTATCCGTTCGCGTGTATCGGCTTTGAGCCGCAGGACGTCAAGTTCAAGCCGGGGATGCCGACCGGTGGCGTGCAGATCGGTGTCAACTGCATGATCCGCGAGCACGTGACGATCCACTGCGCCACCAAGCCGGATGTTCCGACGACGGTCGGCGATCGAGCCTTCATGATGGTCAACAGCCACATCGGCCACGACGGTCGCATCGGCAACGACGTGACGATGGTGAACGCTTCGGTCATCGGCGGTCATGCCCAGATCGCCGACCGCGTGCTGCTGGGCGGCAACTCGGCCATCCACCAGTTTGTCCGGGTCGGGCGGCTGGCGATGATCGGCGGCGACTCGAGCAGTTCGCTGGATGTGCCGCCGTTCCTGGTCGGTGCCAACCGCAACAATCTCGCCGGCATCAACCTCATCGGCATGCGCCGCTCGGGCATGGACCGTAACGACATCACGGCCGTCCGTGAGGCCTATCGCTCGGTGTTCAAGCCGGGCCTCATGCGTGAGCAGATGCTCGCGCGGCTTGCCGAGCTGGGCAAGGGAAGCCCCGCGGTGATGGAAATGCACGAGTTTGTGCGCACGGCCAAGCGGCCTCTGCTGGCCCATGCCTCCAGCCGTGATCTTTCCGGGGGCGAGCAGGCGTGAGTGCCTGCCTCGGCGGTTCCGGCGGAGGGTTCCAGTGAGCTCGTATCTGCTGACGCGGTGGAGCGTTCCGATGCCCCCGAGCGATCCGGGTGCATCGCTGTGCGTGCTGTCGTCGAGTTCCGGCGGCAACAGCTCACTGCTCCGCGTGCACGACGGCAGGCGGTTCCGGCACATTCTCATCGATCTGGGGCTCTCCCCGCGGCGGACCCGCGAGTTCCTCAAACTCTTTGAGCTTTCGCTGCGCGACATCGATGCCGCGGTGCTCACGCACATGGATCAGGACCACCTTCACCCGGGGTGGGCGGCCCCGCAGGGCAAGCTCAGCCCGCTACGGCCCGAAGCGGTGGTGCTGGTGCACGCGAGCCACGTGCGGGAGGCCCGCACGTTCGGCCTCCACAGGCCGAACCTGCACCCGCTGGCTCCGGTCAGCACCCGGCCGCCCGAGGCGGATCTGTTCAGCCACCTGCCGGCGCCGGAGCCCGCGCAGGCCCCTGGCCTTCCGGCGGGGATCGAGGTATCGTGCGTGCTGTCGGCTCATGATGAAGAAGGCACAGCCAGCTTCCGATTCGCGCTGCCCGGTGGTCGTTCACTGGGCTTTGCGACCGACATCGGCCGAGTGACCGATCCGCTGGTGGATCTGTTCCGCGGCATCGATGTGCTGGCCATCGAGAGCAACTACTGCCCGCGGCTGCAGGCCGAGAGTGACCGGCCGGAGTTTCTCAAGCGTCGCATCATGGGCGGGGCGGGGCATCTGAGCAACCACGAGGCGGCCGATGCGGTGAAGCGGATCGGCCCGAAGAAGCACGTGGTGTTCCTGCATCTCTCCCGCCAGTGCAATAAGCCGGATCTCGTCGCTGAGATGCACGCTGGAGCGGGGTACGGGATCACGATTGCAGATCCTGACCGGCCAAGCCATTGGGTCTTGATCGACTAGCCCGCCCTATCGCCGAAGCAAAAACACCCCGGCCGGGCCGGGGTGTTCTTTGTCTGTGCATGCCGGGTATTGGAACTCGGGTGTGGCCCCGAGTTGCCACCGTTCTCAATCTTCATCGGCCCGCAGCTTCGAGACGACGGTGAAGTCCTCGAGCGTGCTGGTGTCCTGGGTGATCTTCTCCACACCGGCGGCTACATCGCGGAGCAGACGCCGCATGATCTTGCCCGAGCGTGTTTTGGGCAGCGCCTCGGTAAAGCGGATCTGGTCGGGCTGGGCGAGCGCACCGACTTCCTTGCGGACGTGCTGGATGAGCTCCTTGCGGAGTTCATCGCCGGGCTGCTTGCCGGGATTGTGGCCGTACCATGTGCCGCGGAGTGTGACAAAGGCACAGATGGCGTTGCCCTTGATCTCGTGCGGATAGCCGACAACCGCGGCCTCGGCCACGAACTGGTGGCTGACGAGCGCCGACTCGACTTCCATGGTGCCCAGCAGGTGGCCGGAGACCTTGATGACGTCGTCGATGCGGCCCTGGATCCAGAAGTAGCCGTCCTCATCGCGGCGGGCACCATCAGCTGAGAAGTAGTAGGGCACACCGGTGCTGGGGCTCTTGACGCGTCCCCAGTAGTTGCTGATGAAGCGGTCCCGGTTGCCGTACACGCCGCGGAGCATGCCAGGCCAGGGGTTGCGGATCACGAACAGGCCGCCCTTGTTGGCCTCGACCTCGTTGCCCGCTTCGTTGACCACCGCGGCATCGATGCCGAGCATCGGCAGGGTGCACGAGCCGGGCTTGGTCGGGGTGGCACCGGGCAGCGGCGTGCCGATGTGGCCGCCGGTTTCGGTCTGCCAGTAGGTGTCCACGATCGGGCAGTGTTCCCGACCGATGTGCTTGTGGTACCACATCCAGGCCTCGGGGTTGATGGGCTCGCCGACGGTGCCCAGCAGCTTGAGGCTGGACATGTCGTGCTTGGCGGGCAACTCGTCGCCCCACTTCATGAACGTGCGGATGGCAGTGGGGGCGGTGTAGAACTGTGTGACCTTGTGACGCTGGATGATGTCCCAGAAGCGGTCGTTGGCCGGGAAGTTGGGGGCACCCTCGTACAGGAGTGTGGGCACGCGGTTCATCAGCAGGCCGTAGAGCACGTAGCTGTGTCCGGTGATCCACCCGATATCCGCCGAGCACCAGAACAACTGTCCCGAGTCGGGGAGCAGGTTGAAGGTGAGTTTGGCGGTCATGGCCACGTAGGTCAGGTAGCCGCCGGTGGTGTGCAAGATGCCCTTGGGCTTGCCAGTCGAGCCGCTGGTGTAGAGCAGGAAGAGCATGTCCTCACTGTCCATCTCAGCGCAGGGGCACGCGTCGGATACGGTGGCGGCAAGGTCATGCCACCAGTGGAACCGGGTCGGGCAGCCACGCATCGTGGGCAGCCGCTCGCCGGTGACGAAGCACTGATCCTGCGGCTGGTGGGCGGTGCGGCGGACAGCCAGCACGTGATTGACGATGTGGCCCTTGTTGGCAAGCTGGTCGATGGCCTCCTCGACGTTCTTCTCCAGCGGCACCACATCGCCCCGGCGGTAGCCGCCGTCGCTGGTGATGATCACGCGGCTGTCGGCATCGATGACACGCTCGGTGATGGCGTGCGGCGCAAAGCCGCCGAAAATCACCGAGTGTGCCGCACCGATGCGAACGCACGCGAGCATGGCGTACACCAGTTCGGGGATCATGGGCATGTAAATCGTGACCACATCGCCCTTCTTCACGCCCATCTGCTTGAGGGCGTTGGCCATCTTGCTGACCTGGGTGAGCATCTGCCGATAGGTGATGTGCAGGATCTTGGGCTTACCGTCTTTCATCGGCTCGCCTTCCCAGACCATGCCCACCTGCTCGCCGTGGCCGTCCTGGACGTGGCGATCGACGCAGTTGTAACAGGCGTTGAGCTTGCCGCCGAGGAACCACTTGGCATCCGGCGCGTTCCACTCCAGGACCTTCTTCCAGGGTGAGAACCACTTGAGCTGGCGGGCCTGCTCGGCCCAGAACTCCTCCGGCGCATCGAGTGACCGCTTGTACAGGGCCTCGTACTCGTCGAGCGAGCCGATGTGCCACTTGGAGAAGCCCAGCGTTTCTGCACGCTGCGGCGGGAACTTACGGTTCTCGACCATGGTGGAGGAGATGCTCTGGCCAGAAGAACCGGTGGGGGCGGAACCGGCGCCGGAGACAGTGGAAGCAGATTGTGACACTCGATCAACTCCTGTTTCGGGACGAATGCCCGGGTGCGGGATGCGAATTGTGGTATTGTGGCACCAGTTGTCATCAGTTGCAACAAGTTTTTTCGCCAAGGCAAAGATTTCCGGACCGAGAAACCGTTTCATCGGCCTCCGGGGCGGCTCTAGCCGGGCAGTGGGGCGGGACGGGTTTCACGCGGGCTCTTCACTAGAGACTACTGCCCCGATTTGGGTGCGTTTTCATCGTCCGAAGGGGAAGGCATGCGGGGTCAGCAGCCGTGCCGCACTTACGGCTTTTCGGACGCGCATGCGTTGAGCTTGCCGCCTGTTCCGGACGGACAGTGCGGCGGAATGAGGGGTTACGGGAGAGGTGGTTGATGCGCACCGCTGCAATGTCGATGCTTCCGATGCTCGTCCGGCCGCGGTTGGCCGGTTTGAGCGGAGCCACCCGTATGCCCCGATTCGACCTCTCTAAGCTGCGCAGTCTGTTCGCACCCGGACCACCGACACCGGTCATCGGTGTCGACTTCGGAACGCGAACGCTCAAGTGTCTGCAGATCTCAGGGGCCGAGAATCCCACGATGCTGGCGGCGGCGAGCCTTGAGGTGCCTGATGCGCTGCTGAGCGACTCGTTCAAACGGCTTGACTGGCAGATGCAGCAGCTTCCCGCCCTGCTGAAGAAGTCGGGTTTCGTCGGCCGCCGCGCGGCGTGCTGCGTTCCGACTTCGATGATGTTCTGTAAGCACCTGCAACTGTCGCTGCCGGAGACCGACCCTGGCGCTGTCGTTGCCGGATCAGTCGCCGAGCAACTGGTCTGTGATCCCAAGGCTCTGGAGGTCCGTCACCGCATCGTGGCGGCGACCAACGCCGGGCGATCCGAGGTGCTGGCTATGGCCGTTGGCCGCGGGCTGGTCCAGCGGATGCTCGCGGGGGTCAAGTCGGCCGGCCTGGAGATGGTGGCCCTGCACCCCGAAACGTTATCGATGCTGCGGTCATTTGATCCTGTGACCCGCCGCGAAAGCGACGGCGAGGTCACAAGTCTGTATCTGGATATCGGGGCTTCGGCGACTCGCGTGGTCATCGCCCACGGCAAGGAGCCGGTGTTCATCAAGAGCATCGGCATCGGCGGTGCGACACTCGATGCGCTGATCCGCGACCAGCTCCGCTGCACGCTGACCGAGGCGCGAGCCAAGCGGCTGGCGGCCAGTGCCATGACTGCCCGTCCTGCGGACGGTGAGCAGGCTGCCCGGCGGCCGATCTCCGGCGGGGCGACTCAGGTCGCTGCGCGAACGGGCAGTCCGGCGATCGATGCGGCGATGGAGTCCGAGGCCAGCAGCGGCAAGGTCGTGGGCGATGCGCTGAGCGAGGCGTCTGGTGAGAAAGAATCGTCACCGCTGACAGCGGTGCTGGAGCGTCGCTCTCTGGCGGCCCCGAGCGGCTTCACGCAGGTCAGTGAGATAGTCAACGACAAGCCGGTGCACGAGGCGGTCGAGGGTCTGGCCGACGAGGTGGCCATGTGCGTGCGGTATCACTCGGCCCTGTTCCCGGGCCGGCGCGTTGAGCGCGTCTATTTCGTCGGCGGTGAGTCGGCCTGCGGCGACATCGCGGCGTTCGTCGCCAGGAAGCTGCGTCTGCAGGCCCATGTCGCCGACCCGCTGGCCCGAATCGCCCGTACCAGTCAGATCAAGACGCCCGGTGTGGATCTTGCCAAGCCTCAGCCCGGGTGGGCGGCTGCGGTTGGCCTTTGCTGCGGCCCGACCGATCTCTAGCCGACCGCCTTTCTCCCGACCGCGGTGATCAGAGTAAGGTGTACCGAGCAGTCCGACCGATCCGTTCCATGGCCCGTTGAGCATCCGCTTATGCAAAGCCCACTGCCGCCAACCCCGTCAGGTTCGTTCATCCCGGCCGACTACATCCAGGAGCGGGTGGAGCTGCGTGCCAACGCTTTTAACATGCTTCTGTTCGTTCTGGTTCTCGGCTGCGTTGCCGCGGCGTTCCTGGTGACCCATCGCCAGTGGAACGCCGTCAAGGAAGAGCACAAGACGATCAACGGCCAGTATCAGGCCGAGAACGAGAAGATCGAGCAGCTCAAAAAGCTGGAGTCTCAGCGGGCGGACATGATTGACAAGGCCGAGATGACCGCCCTGCTGCTGGAGAAGATTCCCCGCTCGGTGCTCATGGCAGAGGTGATCAATCGGCTGCCGGACCATGTGACGATCTCCGAGACCCAGCTGCGGAGCCGTCGGCTGGTTGAGGCACCGCCGAAAACCAAGCCGGGAGCGGCGGCCGCGACGCAGAACCTTTCAGCATCCAAGGGGGCCGCGGCAGGCGGCGAGAAGGGTGACGACAAGGAGAAGAAGGTTGCGGTGGTCCGTCCTCCGAAGATGGAGTACACGCTGATGATCACCGGGTTTGCCGCCACGGACGTGGATGTGGCCGATTTCCATCGGGCCTTGAAGGACAGTCCGGTGCTCGACCGTGTTGATCTGGTCAGTTCGCTGCAGATCAAGATGGAGGACCTGCAGCTCCGCAAGTTCCGCATCGAAGCGCAGCTCAAGCCCACTGCGGACGTCAAGTCGTTCCAGCCTCTTGCGGTCGCCCGATCTCCGAAGTTCAATGGTCGCCAGACGTTTGGCGGCGTCGATCCGACCATCTTCATGGAAGTGCCGGGCCGATGAGAGCCTTCCTGCCGGCTGTGCCGGCCGAGTGCGAACCCCGCGAACCGATCTGTACGCCCGCTTGGGAGAGTGATTGATCATGAAACTACCCTTTGGCAAGTCATCGAACCACACGACCCAGGCGGGTGTGCGAAAATGGATGTACATTGTCGCGCTCGTGGGCGTTCCGCTTGCCTCGTTCTTCCTGGTGTTCCAGCCGCAGAATCGTGAGATCGAGCGGGCCAAGACCGAGATCCAGCTCAAGCGGACGATGCTCGACAAGGTGCGTGAGGAGACTGCACGCTCGGCGGATCTCAAACGCTCGAACGAGAAGATCGGCGAGGCGATCAAGTCTATCGAGGCTCGTCTGCCCAGCGACAAAGAAATGGATCTGGTGCTCCGTGACGTGGCGGAGATCGCCAGCCGCTGCGGTCTGAAGCTGCCCATCTTCAAGCGCGGCGAGAAACCGCTGCCGGCGGGTCAGGCCCTGGAGCAACCGCTGGAAGTGCAGATCACCGGCGACTTCGACGGGTTCTACAAGTTTCTTCTGGAGCTGGAGAACCTGCCACGCATCGTCCGCATCCCCGACTTGAAGCTCAGCCGCGCCGACGAGGGCGACGGGCACATGCAGGCCGACATGACGCTGAGCGTGTACTACCTCGGTGGTTCTGAAGGAGGTGCCAAGTGAGCAGCGAGACCAGCACATCGACGGCTCTGGCAGAGACCAACCAGCAGCCGGGGTTCGGCGGTGAGATCACCGCGGCGGCCATCGGTGCCGAAGGTGGCGGCGGCAAGAAGCGGCTTCCGCTGCACATCGTCGCGATCGCGGTGGTGATGACGCTCTCGGCCGGCGCCCTTTACGGGATGCGTTACCTCGGGCTCGGCCCGCGTGCGACGATCGCCAGTGATCTGCCGGCGCTGAAACTGCCTGAAACAGCCGGGCGGGCGATTCAGGAGAAGGCCGTGATGGACGATCTGGGCAGCAGCCGCACAACGCGGCAGGTGCCCGTCGAGAAGATCCGAACCAACCCCTTCGTGCTCAAGGACCGTGCTGTTCCCAGTGCGCCGGCCGCCGGCGGTCCCGGCGATGACGGTGCGACCGAGGCGAAGCGGCGTGTGGAGGATGAGAAGCGTCGTGAGCAGGATTGGCAGCGTTCGGTCGCTGCGGATCTCGATGGTCTCAAGCTCAACGGTGTGATCGGCGGCAGCTCGCCGCGAGCCCGCATCAACGGCGAACTCAAGACCGTTGGTGATCGCGTCGGCAAGTTCTTCACGGTCAAGGCCATCTCAACTCGCAGCGTCGAGCTCGAGGACGATGGCCACCGGCTGTTCACCATCGAGATGAAGTGACAGCCCGCTCCGACCGCCCCGCTACGCGTGGGTCGTCGGCCAGCGGCGCGGTAAACACAAGACACGGAGTCAGCACGTGGCAGGACGAGATAACGAACTGGACAGGATGCTCGCCGAGCTCGGCGTCGGACCGGATGCGGACCTTTCCGGCATGCGCCCGGTCAAGAAGCAGGATCAGCCGCTGGTGCGCCGCCACGCGCTGGATACCGAGGCCAGCAAGTTCGCGGCTCCGCTTGCTCCGGCCGGCCAGGGCAACCGCAGCGGAGTCACCGCCATGAGCAGCGGTGTTCCCGTCGGGCCGATGGGTGGTCCGATGTCCGGCGATGACGCTTCACCGGAAACAGCAATAGTCCTGCGTGGTGCGAGCGCGGCCAGCATGCCGGGCATGCACGACATCGGCAAGCTGCTGATCTATCGCAACGCTATCACGCAGCAGCAGCTTTCGACCGCCGAGCAGGTCGTCAAGCAGTCGCCGGGTAAGTCGCTCGAGCAGACGCTCGTCGAGCAGGGTGCGGATGAAGCCAAGGTGCAGGAGGCAGTTGCTGAACTCGCCGGGCTTCCGTTCGAGCGGATCGATCTCGTTCGCGGCCTTGACGGTGGCTTTGATGGCACTCTGCTGCAGCGTATCACCACCGAGTTCTGCAAGAAGCACATGATCCTGCCGCTCCGCAGCGAGGGGAGCCGCGTGGTGGTCGGCGTTGTCCGTCCGAGCGACGTGTTCATCGTCGATGAGCTCAAGCGGCGACTGGGATGTGCAGCGATCAAACTCGTGGTCGTTACAAGCTTCGAGATCAAGGGTGCCCTGGAGCTTGGCGGAGACAAAACCGCCGGGCGACCGGAGGAGCCGGATGTTTCGGAGATCCTCAAGGACGTCGGCGAGGGTGACGTTCAGGTCGAAAAGAAGCACGAGACCGAGGTAGACCTGGAGAAGGAGGCCGGCGGCGGACCGGTTATCCGCTATGTCAACCACATCATTCACCAGGCGGTGAAGGAAGGCGCTTCGGATATCCACATCGAGCCGGCTGAGACCAAGCTCAAGGTTCGATTCCGTATCGACGGTGAGCTTTACGAGTCACTCTACCCGCCGCCGAGCATGGCGGCGGCGATCACCAGCCGCCTGAAGATCATGGCGAACCTGGATATCTCGGAGCGGCGACTGCCACAGGACGGCCGCATCCGCTGCACGGTCCAGAGCCGTAAGCTCGACTTGCGTATGAGCACGCTACCGGTGACCGGCGGCGAGAAGGTCGTTATGCGTATTCTCGATACGCGATCGATCAATGTGAAGCTTGAGGACCTGGGTTTCGACGAGAACACGCTGGTCCGGTGGAAGAGCCTGATCAACCTCCCGCATGGGATCGTGCTGGTGACGGGCCCGACAGGCTCAGGTAAGACGACAACGCTCTATTCTTCAATCCGTCAGCTCGACAAGAACTCGATGAACATCTCGACGGTCGAAGATCCTGTCGAGTATCACCTCGACGGCATCAATCAGACGCAGACCCACGACAAGATCGGCATGAGCTTCGCCAAGGCGCTCAAGGCCCTGCTGCGTCAGGACCCGGACGTCATCATGGTCGGTGAAATCCGTGACCTTGAGACAGCGGTCACGGCTGTGCAGGCCGCCTTGACCGGCCACCTTGTGCTCTCGACGCTGCACACCAACGATGCACCCAGCTCGATCACCCGACTGATCAACATCGGTGTCGAACCCTTCCTGATCGCCGCCGCGATCAACGGTGTGCTGGCACAGCGTCTGCTCCGCAGGCTATGCAAGCACTGCAAGCACGAGGCCGCGCCCAACGATGAGATGCTCGAGTTCCTCCAGGTCCAGGGGCTCTCGACGGAGAAGATCTGGACCCCCAAGGGCTGCGAGCGATGCCGCAACTGCGGCTACTCCGGCCGTCTGGGCATCTACGAACTGCTTTCCATCGATGACTCGATGCGCGACTTCGTCGTCAAGAGTCCGAACGTCGCGGAGTTCCGCCGACTGTGCATGGAGAAAGGCATGGTCACACTGCGGGCCGACGGCCTGGTCAAGGCCGTCAAGGGTGCCACCAGCATTGAAGAGGTGCTCCGAGTGACCGAGGCGACGATCTGAGTTCCGGGGCAATCTCGCCGCCGCTGCCGTTCTCAGCGAACGGCCGACTGCGCCTCGATCGAGCGGCGAATATGCTGCACGACCACCGCTGCGCACACCCACGCCAGCAGCACAAGCACCGGATAGCTGAATAGAAGCGGAAGCAGGCCGCGCTCCACCGGGGGGTTGCTGGTAGCGACCGCGATGCCTATGAGCGCGGCGTGCTGCGCAGCGCACAGCACACCGCCCAGAATGCACAGCAGCGGTCGCAGGCGTAGCACCGAGACAACGGCAAGAATGGTGTAGTACAGCATCGAGGGCGAGTGTGTCGCTGAGACGTCGTCGAGCGTCGAGTAGAGCATCCGGATCACCAGCAGGGATGTGGGGATCAGAGTCTCGAACACTGTCGTGGCCGTCCACAGGTGTGACGGCAGCATCACACCGCGTTGTTCGGCGTTCTGGACAACCAGCCGGACAAGGGCGGCATACGCCAGGCCGACAAGAAGAACCATCAGTGTCAGCCGATAGGTTGTTCCCGTCAGAACCGTTCCTCCTGCGGCGTTACGAACCACAGCCAGTCCGATGGCTACCAGCAGCACCTTGAGCAGCAGTTCGGCACGCGCAATCTCCGAGCGCTGCAACGACCTGTTGAGCGCAGAAAAGGTGGTGTTTGGTGTCTGATCTGGTTGTTGAGCTTGTGCCATAGTCTGCCGGGAATCCAAATGTCTGCTACAGGCCGAAGGCTAGTCGATCATGCAGCTTCAAACACCAGCGATGGTCGGTTCGCCGGCCGGCGCTTCATCAAAAGGTCCACCGCTCATGCCGATCCGTCGTCGTTTTGCAGCGCAATCAGGTCAGATCCTTACCATGTCCGCCCTTTGGGCAGCACTCTGTGGCCTCGCCGCCTGCGGAACCACCGGTCCGGCTGCAGCCAGTTCGCCGGCCGCTTCGAATGCACCGCAGAGCGAGAGTCCAACTCCCGCTTCGGTTCCCCAGCAGCAAATGACTGCTCTCACAGCGGCTACCGGGGCGGTGAACCCCGTCGGTGCAGGCTTGGCAGCGGCGGTTCCGGCACCCGGCCAGACGGTTCGCGTCGGGGGCGATCTCAAAGCCGCGGCTCGGCAGCAGGGGGATGACTGGCTCTTCGGTCGCTGCTCCATTACCACCCCGCTGCCCGAGGGGTACCCGGCGCCGACGCCCCCCGGAGCCATCGATCTGAAAACCTACCCGTCGATTCGGCGGGCCGAGTTCTCCGCCACGAATGCCAACCCGGATATCGGCATGAACGTGGGTTTTTTCCCGCTGTTCAACCACATCAAGCGCCGGGACATCGCGATGACTTCTCCGGTCGAAATGGACTATGCCGGGATGGCACCGGTTGCGGCAGCCAAGCAGTCCGCGGCCAGCGCATCCATGCCGCCGTCCTGGACGATGTCCTTCGTGTATCGCACCCCCGAACTCGGGCCCGTTGGCGACGATGCCAAGGATTCCCGCGTCAAAGTTGTTGATACCAAGCCTCAGACCTTCGTCTCAGTTGGCATGCAGGGGTTCTACGGCATCGACAATGTTCGCCGCGGCATCGCCAAGCTCAATGAGTGGCTTGCGGCCAACCCGCAGTGGGAGGCCGTCGGTGATCCCCGCAGCCTGTACTACAACGGGCCTGAGCGTGCCAACCGCGACAAGTGGCTGGAGGTTCAGCTCCCTGTTCGGCAACGAAACGCCTCGTCGGACGGCGCACCGAAGTGAGTTGAGTCCGCGGCAACCAGTGCGAGCATCTGAGTTATCGCTCTCTTTGAAATCACCACCCCCTGAATAAGGGGGATAGTTTCATTTGGCCGAACAAGACCTGTTGGGCTACGTATCTCAAGGGACCGAATAATCTGCCGTGCATCGTTTCATTGGGATTTCCGAATACACCGGTAGGAGTCCGCCGCATGGTGCCCACAGTTCGCTGCAACCCAGGCCGGTCGAGCCTCAAGCGTCAGGCGTCCTGGTGCCTTTCGGTCGCAGTGGGAGCGTTCGGTGTCGCCGGCGTCGGCATGGGATCAGTTCAGCCGGCCGAGGCTGCTGCGCCGAAATCGGCCGTACCCCCGCCCGCCGAACCCGGTAAGAACGACAAGGAGACCAAGCCGGCGGCGTCGGTCCCGAACCTTCGGGATGATCTGATGGCAGGCTACTCCTGGACGGAGTCCTCCCGAACGCTGCTGGGAAGGTTTGAGACCAAGGCGGAGTCCGAGGGGTTCCCGGGTGCCGCCAGCCTTTTCCGTGCGGCATCACGGAGTTTGCAACTGCTTTCCGGCCAGTATTCCGACTCGCTCAAGAAGCTCGGCGTGACTCCAGTGGCCAAGCCTGATCCTACGCCTCCGGATGTCAAGACCACCAAGGAGAATCTCAAGACACTCTCCAAGCTCTTGGCAGATCGCCGCACTGGCGCTTTATCGGACGCTTCAACTCGCCAGCGTTCTAGCTCAAACCGAGAGGCAACAAAGACTTTTCGCTTCGAGCGAGAGTCGCTGACAGAGCTTGGTCGGTTTGCCTCCGATGCGGCAGACGCTGTGGAGAAGCTCAAGACGGGCAAGCGCGAGTACTTCGTCAGCCGGCCCTGCGGCTACGTCACCGATAAGCTGGTGGCGGACAAGTGCCCGGTTTGCAAGACCGGACGGGATCAGTTTGAGAAGGTTGAATAATACAGGCATATCGAATGCTGCTTCAAACGTAACCGTTCCTTGGTTGTGTTGGAACCTCGCCGGGAGGGTTACGTATAATTCCTAAGCAGAATTTTACACCCGGGGTTGTCCTAGAACTCCTGTACCTCCGATACTCATCGAAGAGACTGTTTGCCCGACGGATATCGTTCTATGGAAGAGAATCGTAACTCGCTCCCTGGTGACTTCTCGGTCTACATCGTCGATGACGATCTGGATATGCGTCGTCTGTGTGCCCACCTTCTTGGCTCGGTGGGGGTCACGGTCGAGGTGTTCGAGAACGCCGAGAAATTTCTGGCCGCGAATCTGGCGGATCGCGAAGGCGTTCTGCTGACCGACGTTCGGATGCCGGGGATCAGTGGGCTTGAGCTCATAGAGACCCTGACCCGCCGCGGCACAACGCTGACGATGATCGTGTACTCCGGCTACGCGGATGTACCGATGGCCGTCCGAGCACTCAAGGCCGGCGCCGTCGAGTTCCTGCAGAAGCCGTTCAACCAGCAGGAACTGCTGGAGAAGATCCGGCATGCCCGCGAGATCAGCCGGCAGGTTCGTGAGACTCGACTCCGCCGCAGCGAGGTGATGTCGCATCTGGCCACACTGTCGCCCCGCGAGCGTGAGGTCTTCAAGCTGATCGTCATGGGTAAGCCGAACAAGCTCGTCGCCAACGATCTGACGCTGTCGGAGAAGACCGTCGAAATCCATCGTGCCAACGTCATGCGGAAGATGGAAGCTGATAGCTTCGCTCATCTGGTACGCATGGCGGTGCTCTTCGAGAACGAGATTGTCGTGACGGAATCCGAACGCGACGTGTCAATGGCCAAGTGATCGGCTCCTGCTTGGCCATCGGGAAACTTCAGTGAGCCGAGCGGTTGGGCCGCTGTTCGAGCATTCGGAATGTTGACACCAGGCCGGCCTCCAGGTCGGCCTGTGTCCTTTCCAGCAGATTGATGTGGCCGACCTTGCGTCCTGGTCTGGGCTGCTTGGCGTACCAGTGCACGCGTGCGCCCGGCACGGAGGCGAACGCGGGCAGCTCGGGTCCTGGCCCGATCAGGTTCACCATGCCGGCGAAGCCGAGCGCCTGGGTTGCGCCCAGCGGCCAGCCCATGATGGCCCGCAGGTGCTGCTCAAACTGGCTGGTGCGTGAGCCGTCCATCGTCCAGTGGCCGGAGTTATGCACGCGTGGGGCCATTTCATTGGCCAGCAGGTCATCGCCCACGACGAACAACTCGATAGCCAGCAGGCCGACGTAGTCGAGTCGTTTGAGGACGGCTTCGGCAAGTTGTTCGGCCCGCTCCTGAAACTTTGCACCGTCGACGCGCTTGCTCGCAGGGCAGCGGCTGATGCGAAGAATCCCGCCCTCGTGAACGTTTTCCGTGAGCGGATAGAACGCCACCTGTCCGGTGGTGCTTCGTGCCGCCAGGATCGACACTTCCGCCTGAAAGTTTACAAAGCCCTCGAGTATCAGCGGTACGGCCTGCTTGCTCGATGCCTCTGCGCCCTCGCCACGCTCCAGCCCCTGTTGCGTTCCCTGCAGGGCATGCCACGCCGCGTCAACATCCGCCGGTGCACGCAGGACCGCCTGCCCCTTGCCGTCATAGCCCAGCCGCCGCGTCTTGAGCACTGCGGGAAGGCCGATCTTCGCTACCGCGGTGCGGAGTTCCTCCAGTGAGTCAACCTTGGCAAATGGTGGCGTGCCGATGCCCAGTTCGGCGAACATCGTCTTCTCGCTGAGGCGGTCCTGGCTGGTTGCCAGTGCCGTCACGCCCGGGTACACCTTCACGCGGCGGGCCAGCGTCTCGGCCAGCTGTACGGGTACGTTCTCAAACTCATAGGTGACCAGATCCACGCCGCGGAGGAACTCGCCCAAGCGAGCGGGCTGCGTGAATGAGTCAATGACCAGCTCGCCGACGTGGCCTGCGACGGCATCGGGCGTCTCATCCAAAAACCGAAACCGCAGGCCGAGCCGGTGGCCGGCCATCGCCAGCATGCGGCCGAGCTGTCCTGCTCCCAGAACCCCGATCACCGCTGGCGTGCTCACTTGGAACCTCCGGTGCTCGCCGGGGCCGGCTTCCGCGGGTCGCTGTCGGCCAGCACCTTGGCGGTCTGGTCGCTGCGGAACTTCTGGTACGCCGGCAGGAACTGGGGGTGCTTGCCGCAGAGCATGGAAGTGGCCAGCAGGGCGGCGTTGGTCGCCCCGGCTTTGCCGATGGCCAGGGTGCCGACCGGGATGCCAGCAGGCATCTGCACGATCGACAGCAGCGAGTCCATGCCCGACAGGGTGGCTGACTGCACTGGGACGCCGAGCACCGGCAGGTGGGTCTTGGAAGCACACATTCCCGGCAGATGGGCCGCCCCGCCGGCTCCGGCGATGATCACTTCAATCCCCCGGGGTGACGCGGTTTGGGCGTACTCAAACAGGAGGTCGGGCGTGCGGTGGGCCGAGACCACTCGGCACTCGTGCGGCACGCCGAGCTTCGTCAGGGCCTCCACGGCGTGCTGCATGGTTTCGTAGTCAGAACGGGAGCCCATGATGATCCCGACCAGTGGCTGGGCGGTGCTGGGCTTGGTGCTGGTTCGGGCCAACTTCGTGCGTGCGGCGGGCATGGCCGATCATAACTGCCTGAGCCATCGGCCGCGACGACTCTGCCGATGGCGGGTGAGGTTAAAAACGCCGCCTGATCGGGGCACTGCCTTGGCCGCCCCGGTTTGGCGTTCTATCCTGACGACCATGTTCTCCTCAATCAAGCTGTCGGAATTCGATTCTCCCCAGGCACTTGTGGTCGCGAAGTTCTCGGATTCGCCGATCGACGTGTACGTCAAGAAGTTTGAAGATGCCGCGGCGATCATCGCGGCGTCTGCCCGAACCGAGTGCTCCGGTGACCTGGGCAAGATTGCCGAGGCATACCCGCTGCGTGAGGGCGGCCCGACCCGGATCATCATCGTGGGCCTGGGCAAGAAGGACAAGTTCAAGGCCGCTGACATGCGGACGGCGATGGCGGCCGTTGCCCGGCGCATCGCGGTGACCCGCGATGTCAAGGTCACGCTCGCGGTTTCCGGGCCGCTGTCTGAGGTCAAAGCTGATCTGGAAACCGCCGGCCGCGGCGCCGGTGAGGCCTTCGGCCTGCTCGGCTGGGACAGCAAGCAGTTCAAGGGCAAGAAGGCCCGCGAGGACGACAAGCGCGTGGCCCTGGAGCTGACGGCCGACAAGAAGTCGTTCCGCAACGGCATCGAGTTCGGCCTGGCTCTGGCTGAAAGCACCAACTACGCCCGCACGCTCAGCGAGACCCCGCCGAACATCGCCACGCCGCAGTTCATCGCGGATCTGGCCAAGAAGATGGCCAAGCAGCTCGGCCTGAGCTGCACGGTGATGGATGAGAAGACGCTTGAGAAAGAGGAGATGGTCGGCCACATCAACGTGGGCAAGGCCAGCGAGAACAAGCCGCGGATGATCCGTCTGGCCTACACGCCCGAGGTTGTCAAAAAGGGCAAGGAGAAGCCGGTGGTGCTCATCGGCAAGACCATGACCTACGACACCGGCGGCCTCTCGCTGAAGGTCAACAACGGCATGGTGGGCATGAAGCGCGACAAGGACGGCGGCTGCGCCGTGCTGGCGGCCATGCACGCCATCGCGACGGTCATCAAGCCCAAGCGTCCGGTGGTGGCGATCCTCTGCTCGGCGGAGAACTCCATCAGCGATGAGGCCTATCGCCCTGACGATGTGCTGACGTACCGCAACGGCGTGACTGTCGAGATCACCAACACCGACGCCGAGGGGCGTCTGGTGCTGGCCGATGGCCTGATCTGGGCCTGCGAAAAAGAGAACCCCGCGTACATCGTCGATCTGGCCACCCTCACCGGCGGTGTGGTCGTAGCCCTGGGCTCAACGTTCTGCGGCATGTTCTGCGAGGACGACACCCTCCGCGGCAAGATCGAGGCCGCCGCTGCTGCCAGCGGCGAGCGGGTCTGGCGCCTGCCCATGCACGATGAGTACCGCGACATGATGAAGTCGCCGATCGCCGACATCCTCAACAGCAACCCCAACCGCAAGGCCCACCCGGTGCAGGGTGCCGCCTTCCTGAGCTACTTCGTCAAGCCCGAAGTGCCGTGGTGCCACCTGGACATCGCCGGCGTGCATGCCAGCGAGAGCGACAGCGGCATGTTCGTCAAGGGCCCGACAGGCTGGGGAACGCGGCTGCTGGCGGATCTGCTCTCCGGCGAGTAAGACTCGTCGAGTCCCGATGGGCTTTAACGCAAAGTGCTTCGACTGGCCGCCGTTTCATCGGCGGCCAGTCTCGTTTTGTACACCCACCGCAGCGTTGCTGCGCACCAGATGAGCGTGGCCACCCACCAGCCCCACGCCGCCAGAAGGCCGAGGCCGAACACGCAGGTCAGGAAGATCAGCAGTGCCGGGATGAAGATCTGCCCCATCTGGATGAAGCTGGCGAGTTCCTTGTCAAAGCTCCGCAGCGCGAGGTATCGCAGGTAGCGGCTTGCCGTGAAGAAACTGCCCGCCATCGCTACCAGCCAGGACAGAGTCAGGAGAGCGTCGACACTCAAGATCCCCCTGCCGGCGAACAACTGGGCGATGCCGACCGGAACCGCCGCTCCTGGAACACCGACGATGCTCGTCAGTGGCTGGAGCGTCCCGCCGACGAACTGTGCGATCACCAGGATCCGCGTCAGCTTCCGCGCAGAGCAGCCCTCGCTGTCGGGCGGGCGGTCAGGTTCGGGCCTGGTCGCAGACCACCAGGCCAACGTCTGTGCCAGCGCGATGACCAGGGAGAAGATCACCACGGCAAAGTGATCACCATGAAGCGCGCTGAGAATCGCCACTGGGCCAGCGACGAATGTCAGCACAGAGACCAGCAGCAGCCCCTTGTACACAGATCCCAGCCACTCCGGGGCGGCGTGCTCCAGCCGGTTGCCGAGTAGTGAGGTCCGCACGGCCAGCCCGCACTCCGGGCAGTCGCCATTGATGGGAAGGCCGGCGAGCACGTAGCCGCATCGCTTGCACAGCGTGCCGACCGCACGTGTAGACAGAGTGCCATCACGCGTTGTGCTGTTCTGCACCGGCTGGGCACCGGCAGGCTCCCCGGGTTGGTTCATCTGTGGCTCGGCCATCCGTAGACCGACGGTATCACCTCGCGCCGGATTCTGGAGTCTGCCACGCCGCCGATCACTCCTCTGCCAGCGTCAAGCGATTGCGCCATGCGGCCAGTGCGAAGCCGCTGACGCCCAGGAGCATGACCGCGTTCCAAACCCACACCTGCAGCAGCGGGTTATCCATCGCGTGGTGCCCGCAGATGCAGACTTGCAGTGTTGTTGCGGCCGCGGCCAGAAGCCCCAAGGCCAGCATCCAACGGTTGCCGGTGGCCCAGGCCAACGCCACGCCCGTTGCCAGCGACGGCAGCGCGAAGAATGCCAGGGCGTGCATCATCGTGGCCGTTTCCAGATTCGGAACGCGGCCCAGGAACAAACCAGCGCGGGCGGCGGCATCAAAGTAGTGGGGGGTGAGGATCGGAAACACGATCGCCCAGCCAGCCTGCCCGACCAGCCGCCAGAAGCTGCGCCCGTTCATCCAGACGGCAACGGCCCCGATTGCAGCCAGCGGCCAGCCGATGGCCAGGGAAGCGGCGGGCAGTTCACCTGCCGCCGCGAGTGTTGCGGCGACGATAAAGCCCATTCCCATCACCCATGCCATCAGTGCGGCGGCGGAAGCACCGATGAGCCAACTTGCCGCCAAGCCGGTCGGCTTGGGCTGAACGCTGACCTCTACCGCCGACATGCGGCGGCCGGATCCGGCGATGATGGTTGCCATGTGTTCTCTCGCTCCGTCTCTTTGGTTGCTTACCCAAGCCAGTCAGGCGTTGGAACCTGCTGGTCAGCCAAACATGCCACCGGCCCGAGACGCGGCAACCGTGGGCGGCGGTCAACGGCCTAGATCCGCCCGGTTGTGACGCCTGAAGGGTCTGTAAGGGCGTCTGGAGCCAGTTGGCGGATCCGGTGGAGGACCGGCCAAAAACCTTTTCCGGGGTGGATGCGGGGGGTTTCCAACCCGCTCCCAGCCCGCTATCCTTGGCCCCCATGGGCAAGACCCGCGAAATCAAGAAGCGCATCAAGGCCGTTGGCAACATTCGTCGCATCACCAAAACGATGCAGATGATCGCCACCAGCAAGTTCGCACGTGCTCAGCAGGCGGCTGTGGCCACCAAGCCGTACACCGAGGGCCTCTTTGGCCTGGTGACGGAACTGGCCGCGACCGCCGGCGAGGTCAGTCATCCGCTGATCAGCGGGCCGGCCAGCCGAAAGAAGGACGCTCCGGCCGTGACGCTGGTGCTGACCAGCGACCGCGGCCTCTGTGGTCCGTATAACTCGTCGATCCTTCGTACCGCTGCGGTCTATCTCCGCAACAACGCCCAGGCCAAGCCGCCGGTCGGCCAGCTGGACGTCTCAGGTAAGAAGGGTGTGGGCTTCTTCAAGTACAACGAGACGCCGGTGGCTCACACCCTGGCCGTTGGCGACAAGCCGACGTTCGACAAGATTGCCGCCATCGCCGAGGACTACATGGCCCGGTTCCTGGCTGGTGAGATTGCCTCGGTCCACGTGATCTACATGCGGTACTTCTCGGCCGGCCGTCAGGCCCCCGAGACCGTGCAGTTGCTGCCCCTCAAGCCGATCGCCGCCAGCAAGGACGGGGCGGCTGCCAAGGGCGTGCAGTACGAGTTCAGCCCGGAGGCTGGCGAGTTGCTGGGCGACCTGCTGCCGGCGACCGTGAAGGCCACTCTGCTGCAGATTTTCAATGACGCCATCGTCTCCGAACACGTGGCCCGCATGGTTGCCATGAAGGGCGCCACGGAAAACGCCGGCAAGATGCGCAAGCTGCTGACCCGCGACTACAACCGCGCCCGTCAGGCCCAGATCACCACCGAGTTGTCGGAGATCATCGCCGGTGCCGCGGCACTGGGTTGATTTCGGGATCTGATTCTGAGTCCCCCTCTCCGGACCCCGCTCTGCGGGGTCCGGTTCTTTTTGCAGGTGGCTGCAGGGGTTGGCGGGAAGCAGGCGGCGGGTAAGCGGTGCGGCCCGATCCCCTTGCTTGCAGCTTTGCTCTCAGCAGTCGACCGCGGGCGTGTTTCTCCGCGCAGGAATCGAGCCCCCAAAAGAACAACGCCGTGCTGCGGGCAGCACGGCGTTGCTCGGGATGGCGAGCTTGTCAGCGGGCCTTACTTGGTCGCTTCGGCCGCTTCCGGCTTGACGACGAACTGGAAGCGCCCGGCGGGCTTGTAGTACTTGGCGAAGGCTTCCTTCACGTCCTTGGGCGTGGCCTTGCGGTAGAAGTCCAGGACGGACACGACATCGTCGAGCTTGCCGTCGCGGTAGTCCAGGTTGGCCAGCCGGCCAGTCCAGAAGCTTGGCTCCTTGAGCTGCTCTTCAAGGAACTTGATGAGCTGGTTGCGGGCGATGTCCAATTCCTCGGCGGTGGGACCGTTCTTGGCGAACTCGTCGTACAGCGCATCGAGAGCTGCGGGCAGTGCGGCGGCCTTGGCCGGGTCGGTCGGGGCGGAGGCGATGAACATGCCGCTGCCGCGGTAGGCGGTGCCGGGCTGGCTCTGGGCGCTGATGGAGTACACCAGCTGCTTTTCCTCGCGGATGACCTTGACCATCCGGGTGGACAGCACACGGGAGGCGAGTTGCATCAGGCGTACATCGGTCACCTGCTGGACGTCCGGGCCCACGAAGCCGTCCATGACGAGGGCCTTGTCGGTCTGCGTCTTAAGGGTCTTGGTGACGGCGATGGGGCCGGGGTTGCGGCGGAGCACACGCTTGTCGGCAAGCGTGGTAGCGCTGATGCGATCGCGATTGGGCAGCGAGCCGAGGTACTTGGCCACCAGGTCCATTGCTTCGGCCTGCTTGATGTCACCGACGATGGAGACCTCGATGGGTGAGGACTTGATGGCGTTGTCCAGCCAGGCCTGAGCGCTGGCGAGGTTCACCGCGGCGACCTGCTCGGTGGTCAGCGGCCTGGTGCGAGGCTCGTCCTTGGCGAGCATGGCTTCGCTCATGGTCTCGACCAGCAGGCCTTCGGGCCGAGCGGCGCGGGCCTTGATGGCCTGCTCCTGACCCTGCTTCCACTGCTCGAGGCTGGCCTGCTCGATCTGCGGCTCAGTCAGCAGGAGGTGAGCCAACTGCAGGCCGGTTTCCAGCTCGGATGCCGATCCGGAGATGCTCAGCGACATCGCGTCGCTGCCGCCGCCGCCGGCAACACGGACCTTCTTGGCCGTCATGAAGTCGCGGATCTGTGTGCTCGAGAGGTTCTTGGTAGCGGTGCGGCCCCAGGCCAGACCGGCGGCCGACGCGGTGCCCCGGTTGGCGGCGGTCTCCTGCACCTCGCCGCCGGCAAGGGCGATGGTGATCGAAGCCTCGCCGGCGGGCTTGTCGATGAACTTGTGGTGAACGCGGACGCCGTTGCTCAGCCAGGTGCTCGTCACGCCCGTGCCCTCGTGGGTCACGGTCTCAGAGAGCGTGCCGGGGGTCGGCAGCTTGCTCATCAGCGAGTTGGCACGGCTCTCCTCGTCGGGCTTCTCAACCTTGGCGCTCAGGCACTCGCGCCCGAAGGCGATGAGCTGCTCCTCGGTGGGGATGTCACCGCCGGTGGGTGCACGGAGCTGGAACAGCACGTGCGTAGTGTCGAACAGCTCATTGAAGGCCTTGCTGACCTCGGCGGCGGTGATCGTCGGCAGGAGGGACTTGTAAAGGTCGACGCGCTGCTGGCTGCTCATGGGCTGCTCACCGGCGGCCAGGGCACCGTTGATGCGGTTGAGGTGGGCGCGGGCGGGGAGGGTGGCCTCGCGGACCACGGCCTCCTCGGCCTGGGCGATCAGCGCGGCGCGGGCATCGGTCAGCTCTCGCTCGGTGAAGCCGTACTGGCGGGCGGCCAGGAGGTCCTTGCTGGCCTCCTGAAGCATGCTGCGCCAGTTCTCGGTCTTGCCGGAGGCACTCATTGAAACAAAGCGGATCGCACTGGAGACGTCCTGCACGGACGATGAGGCAGACAAGTAGGGCTGGTTGCCCTTGGCCAGCTTGGCCGAGATGCGACGGTTGAGCGCCCAGGTACCGATCGTTTCGATCATGTCGCGGCGCATCTCAGCGACGGTCAGCGTCGGCGCGCCGGCGGGCAGGATGCGATCGATGGAAACATCGGCACTGGTCAGTTCGGGGTCGGTGGCCACGATGGCGCGGGTGGTGCTGCTCGGCTTGACGCCGACTTCCAGATCCGCCGGGCGGGGCACCTTTTTGAGTTCGCCGAAGGCGGACTTGATGTGGTCGATGGCCAGCTTGGGGTCAACATCACCGACGATGATCGCCGTCATGTTGCTGGGCACGTAGAAGGTGTTGTAGTACTGCTCAAAGTCGGCTTTGGTGACGGAGTTGATGGTCTCCACGGTGCCGATGGGCAGGCGGCGGCCGAAGGTACTCTCGGGAGCCAGTCGGGCGAAGATGTACTCCTGCACACGCTGCTGGGCGGAGAGCCGCGTGCGGCGCTCCTCCTGAATGATCCCGCGCTCGCTGTCGATTTCCGTCAGCAGCAGCGAAAGACGGCCGCCGACATCGCTCATGAACAGCAGGGCCTTGTCCATGGTCTCCGTCTTGTTGTCGGGCAGGGCGAGCTGATAGACGGTCTGCTCGAAGCTGGTAAAGGCGTTCTGGTCGCGGCCGAACTGCAGGCCCAGCGACTGGAAGAAGTTGATCACCGAGCCGGGCGGGAAGTTCTTGGAGCCGTTGAAGGCCATGTGCTCCAGGAAGTGGGCGATGCCGCGGGTCTTCTCGGTCTCGTTGAGCGAGCCGGAGGAGATGTGCAGCCACACGGAGATGCGGCCCTCGGGGTTGTTGTGCTTGCGGATGATGTAGCCAAGCCCGTTGTCGAGCGTGCCGGTGACCAGTGCGGGATCGGTGGGGAGCCTGGCGTTCAGGTCAACCGCCGCGGCAGCAGGAGTGGCGGCGGGCTTTGCTGGCTTTTCTTCGTTCGAGGCCACGGCCATGGCGGTTCCCGATGCGGTCAGCAGTGCGGAGATGAACAGAACGCTTGTTGTTTTCTTCATGTGAGAGTCCTTGACAGGGCACGATTCGATGCAGGATAGGGGCCGCCCGTTCGCGGCTTGTGCTTGTGGCCTCTGGGCAGTTGTTGGTGACAGCTAGCGGTCGGTGCCGGGGATACGCACCAGACGCAGTCGAAGCCCCCGGTCCAGCCAGTTGGCTGCGGCGGCGGAGAGTTCGGCTGGTTTGAGGTTGTCGTAGACCGTCGGGGCCTCGACGAGATCGTCAGGATCGATTCCGCTCCAGCGGTGCGTTGAGAGCACGGTCGACCAGTAGTCCGGGCTGGCCAGCAACTGGGTGGATTGGTTGACCAGCGGATCGGTCACTTCATCGATTTCAGCCGCCGTCGCTGCGGCGGGGGCATTTCCGCGCATTGCCAGCGAGGCAACTGCCTCGGCCGCAAGGTCGGCCAGGTTCAGGGCATCGCCGTCGGCCTTGGCCGCCTTGGCACCGCCGGGGATGCGCAACCAGAGGGTTACCGTAGATGGGGTGGTGCCGGGGCCGGGCATGAGCGTGCACTGGGCGTTCACCCCGGGGTGGGAGCCGCCCAGCCGCTCGCGGAGTCTTCGCTGCACCAGTCGCGTAGCCGCCAGACTGGCCCGGTATCCGGCCAGATCACTCAGCGGCGGAGCCTCCCAGGCGAGCAGAGCAAGGCCGCGTGAGGGATCCGGCGACGGACCCTCGATGATCTGCACCGGTTGAACGGGCGTGCCGCGGACCGCCGCCGTTCCGGGGTGCCAGATGCGGTTGCCGAGAAACTCGCCAAACAGCGGCGTGCGGCCCTGCCCGCCATTGAGCAACGCGCTGACGTCCTGCTGGCTCACCGGACCGGAGATGCCGATGGAAATCGGCGGCAGGTTGACTGGCGCGTCACTGAGTCCATCGGCCAGTTGCCCGCCCAGCATCGCCGCCAGAAAATACCGGACTTCCTGGTGCGTCACTGTGGTCATGATCGTCGCGTCCGGCCGCCGGTACGCGGGATTGACCGCTGCGAGCAGTTTGTCGATCACCTCGCGGTCGCCACCCTGTCCGGCTCGCAGCCGTTGGAGCTCGCGTGCCTGGGCAGCGCTGAAGGACAACGGATCGGGGACTTCGGGCTGGAGTGCCTCGCGGAGTTGTGCGAGCAATTGTCCAAGCTCGGACTTTGGTCCGGCGATCCGCAGGTGCAGACCGTCGGCACCGAGCCAGGCGCGGAGCGGGCCGGTGCGGGATGCAGCGGGCTGCTGCGGGGTTGCGCCGGCGTCCGGAGCCTCACCGCCTTCTGCTTGGGGCCGAGGCGGGGCGGGGGGGGGATCGGTCGGTCCGGCATCGCCTAGCACCGCGGCGGCGAGCATGCCGATCTCATGGCCGGAGGCGGGTGAGCGAACCTCCGCCAATGGCAGGAAGGCGTGGATGAACACGCGATCGGCCGGGTTGCCGGCGGCAAGAGGACGGAGGTGGATGCTGACGCCCTTCCCCAGATTCCAACTGGTGACCTGGCTGGTTCGAAAGACCGTTACGGCCTCCACGGCTGGCTGCTTCTGAACCAAGCTGCTGGTGGTGGCATTGCCGGTCGCAGCGGCAGAATCAGCCCCGTTGGTGGCGCCTCGGGCTGGCACTGCAACGGAGGCCAACGCCACCGCGGCGGCGGCAAAGGCCGTCCATAACTGGTGGCTGCGCCCGGGGCAACTGCGGGGTCGATTTCGTGTTGTCCGCGGCACCAAGACCGCTTCAAAAACCATCAAGAGTGATAGCGGGAAAAGGCGGCCGGGTTGCGGCCGGATATGCAGGGGCAACGGTCGGAAATCGGGGCGATATGGGATCCCGGGCTCTGACCCGCCGGGCAGCAATGGGGCGTCGAGTCCGCCCGGGTTTGTCAGATCTCCTTCTCGCCAAAGCCCCAGAAGCTCCGCGGCTTGTTGCCCGCTCGGTACCGCTGCAGGCCAAAGCCGCTGTTCAGGGCTTTGTGCTCAACAAACGCGGCCGCATCATCTGGGTCGTCGGTCACATGCAGGAGCGAAAGGTCATCGGGGTGAATGGTCCCGGCTCGGGCCATTGTCTCACGGAGGAAGTCCATCAGGGGCCGCCAGTAGCCGGTGCCCATGAGCACCACCGGGAAGCCCTTGACCTTGCCGGTCTGGATGAGCGTGAGGACCTCGAACATCTCATCAAGTGTGCCGTAGCCGCCGGGGAGAATGACAAAGCCGTAGGAGTACTTCACCAGCATGACCTTGCGGATGAAAAAGTACCTGAAATCCACGAATCGATCGACGTAGGGATTGGGCTTCTGCTCCATCGGCAGTTCGATGTTGCAGCCGATGGACTTGCCGCCGACGTCCTTGGCACCGCGATTGGCGGCTTCCATGATCCCTGGGCCGCCGCCAGTCATGACCGTGAACCCGCGGCGGGCAATCGCGGTCCCGGTGGCCCGGCCCAGCCGGTAGTACGTGTGGTTCTCATCAAACCGTGCTGAGCCGAAGACGGTGACACAGGGGCCAACGAAGTGCAGCGCCCGGAACCCCCGGATGAACTCCATGCCGATGTGCAGGACGCGGAAGAACTCCTCCCGCCGCGAGCGGGGGCCCTCGAGCATGACCTCATCGGCGGGGCTCATCGACTGCTTGCCCCAAGGCTGGCCGGTGGCTGGCTCTGCCGCCGCATCAATGCCGAGCAGGGGGGTGGCCTGGGCGGCCGGCTGGGAGGCTGGGGAACTGGCACCCGGCAGGTTCTTGTCACTTGCGTCCATGCGGGGGGAGGATACCGCGTAACCTGTCAGTCCCGCCGGCGACAAATCGGTGGGATTATCAGCCCCCACGGTGGCGGCTGGCCGTGAACTCAACCGCCGAGGACGGCGTAGATAGATAGACTGCTATCGAAAGGACAGATATATGGCAAACGCAAATGTGGTTGAGATCACCGACGCAAACTGGCAGAACGAGGTTCTGGCCAGTGACAAGCCCGTTCTGGTGGACTTCTGGGCGGAGTGGTGCGCCCCATGCCGCGCTCTGGGCCCGACGATCGATCGTCTGGCGGACCGGTTCGTCGGCCAGGCCAAGATCGGCAAGATGGACATTGACAAGAACCCGGGCGCTCCGGGCGGTCTGGGCATCATGGCGATTCCGACGCTGATCATCTTCAAGGGCGGCAAGCCTGTGGCCCGTCTCCAGGGCGCACAGCCCGAGGACGCGATCGCGACGGCGATTCAGAAGGCGATGGCGTGAGTCGGAGCGGCCGCGCTGGCCGGGAGTTTGGCTGAGTTCCAACATTCAAGACCACCGGTCGAGTGCTTCGACCGGTGGTTTTTTGTTACGACTCGTTGGTTAGCGAGACAGCGGCAACGTCATCCGCTCGCGGCTTAAGCCACAGCCACAGGGCGGAGGGGATGGCAAAGAGGATGTGGCCGATGAGTTCTGCCGCGGAGACGACCAGGACGACGGGGGCGATTTGCTCGGCGGTCAGGCCGCCGGAGATGGCGGAGAGGACGACGACGGTGCCGCCCTCGCGGATGCCGGCGACGCCGGTGGGGGCGAGGATCTGCAGCAGGAAGAACAGTGAGCCGGCGATGGCGGCTTGGGAGGGTTCGAGCGGCTGGGCCAGGAGCCCTGCCGCGGCGGCGGCGTGGGAGGCGAGCATGAAGCGGACGGACTGGCCGGCCAGGTCCAGGGCGCGGAGCATCATGGCGATGGCCAGAGATCGCGGGTGGTGGAGCATGTCCAGCCCGGCGGTGAGGCGGTGGAGTTTGTCGGCCAGCGCGGCGGGGAGTTTGCGGTTGATGTGGGCGGTGATGAAGCGGGCGATGCTTGCTGCCGGATAGAGCAACGCACCGAACACGCCGACCAGGACAAGGGTGGTGATGCCAAAGAGCATGGCATCATGGGCGACGAGCAGTGCGGCAACCACGGGTGCGGCGAGCGATGCCAGAATGACCGCGGCCACAGCGCCGAACCAGCCGCCGACGACCAGGAGCGGGACACCGTCGCGACGGTTGTGCCAGAAGATGCGGAAGACGAGGCTGAGCTTAAACGGCAGGTAGCCCAGGAGTGTGCACACGCCGCTGACGGCGGTGACATCTGCCGCGGAGAGGCGGCGGACGGGGCGAAGGACCACGGTGAAGACCAGGGCGGCCAGCACGATGGTGAGCATGGATGTGGCGACCATGGACCCCAGTAGCCAGAAGGGAAGGTCCAGCAGCTTGGGCCAGTTTTCACGCAGTTGCGGGTTGCCCGTTGCGGTGCGGTAGCACCAGTACAGCGCGGCCATGGAGAGGGCGAAGCCACCGACCTGCACGGCGATGCGGAGCCAGTTGGGGCCGGCAGACTTGGCGGGCTTGGGCGAGGCTGAACTCATCGGCCGTCGCTCCGTGATGCGGGTGCCGCGCTCGCCTCGTTGCGTGCTTTGGGTACTGGCCGGAGCTCATACAAGATGCGCTGGCCGGCGTCACTGTGGCGCGGGATGCCCCAGACTTCAAGCCAGGCCTTGACCCGCTCGGGTGTGACGCGCTTGTCGTAAGCGCTGTCGGCCAGATAGCGGCTGAGTTCGGCGACGTTGAGTGAGACCCATCGCACGCCTTGCTGCTGAAGTTGTCGGGTCCAGGCCTCAGGCGAATCCGGGTCCTTGCCGATGGCCTCACCGAGCGGCGAGCGATCCCACGTGACGTGATACAGCAGCTTGCCCGATGCCAGGCGAGCGGGCATGTACAGCGGAGTGGCATCGCCGAGGAGGTAAACTCCGTGATCGACCGGGACCACAAGGTTGATGTACTCAGCGACGCTCATGGCATCGGTGACTGGGTCGCTCTCACCGATGACGATCTCACCGGCGCGGACCGCGCGGGTGATGCCCGGACGCTGGTCCTCACCGGTCAGGCCCGTGACGCCGCTGACGAGCATGCGATTGGGCAGCGGCAGCCGCTGGCCATCGGCGAAGGTTGTCATGCCCTGGGTCATGAACAGTGTGACGGTGCGGACACCGGACATGCCGATCATGGCCAAGGCGATCAGGGCGGTGAGGCGGACGACGGGCGGCACACTCCAGATGCCGGTTTCGCTCGGCGATGCATCGTCCGGTGCGGTTCGCCGCCAAGCCAGCGAGGCGATGCCGCAGCCGATGATGATGCCGCACGCTGGCAGCAGTGGGACCAAGAAGCGGGACTGGCAGTGGGAGCCGAAGAGCCACCAGAGCATGGCCAGGACGATACCAGCCGCCAAAGTGATTGCCGGGCGACGAAGCGGCGGCCAGCGGAGCAGCAGGACGGTGCAGACCAGCGCCAGCGGCCATATCGCGACAAACTGGGTGTGCAGGATGCCGCGAGGCTGACCATCGCCCCCTTGCACGGTTCCAAAGAGCATGCCGAGGCGGTCGATCAGGGGTGCGTGCTCGACGTGGTGGTCGGCGAAGACCTTGGCCTGTTCGGCCGTCCAATGTGCCAGGCCGAAGATACCGGTGGCGGCAGGGAAGACCGGATTGCCGCAGAACAAGGCGTTGCGAAGCAGCGGGGGGGCAAAGCCGACGACACCGCCGGCGACGACCCCAGCGCCCAGACGCAGCCACGAGCCCCTAGGTATGCTGGAAGCAAGCGCCAGGCCCACGGTCGGGCCGAGGAGGAACAGTGCGGTTGGCTTGCATCCGCAGGCGATGCCCACGAGGATGCCACAGAGCAGGCCCCGGCGGAGCGGTGCCGCGGTGCCTGCAGACGCAACCCAAATGGCGGCGGCGAAGCACATCATTACTGCGGATTCGTTGTATGCCAGAGAGCCCACGACGGCGGTCCAGGGCGGGCAGAGTACCGCAGCACCTGCCGCGGCGGCACCAAACTCGCGTGCCGAATCGGAGATTCGTTCGCCGCCGAATCGCTGGAGAAGGCCGCGTGCTGCCGCGGCGGTGGCCATAGCAGCCATCACCGCGTAAATGACTGAGAGCACCTGGCAGGTCAGAACGCCAGTACCTTCAAGCGCGAAGAGCCCTGTGGAACCACCGAGTTGGCCGACATCGGTGCTGCCGGGCACGGCGCCGCCGAGGGCGACGTGAAGCTGGGCAAACGCCGCCTCGACGTACGAGGGCAGGAACGAGTACACGTTGTGTTCGACCGGTTGCACGCGGCCCTGTGCGGCCCACTCGACAGCCAGCGGGAGGTGGTAGGACAGCGAGTCAAAGCCCCCGAACTCGCTGGACCAGAAGAGCCCGGGCGGGCTCATTGCCGCGGCCATCATGACGGCGACGGCTGGTGCCGCGATGATCCACAGCGGGTGGGTGGCCGGGGCCCGCTCCCGCCTGCCAACGGCGCGGAACACGTGCCAGCCCAGTGCGACCCATCCGGGGACGAGGAGCCCAAGCGAGGATGCCAGGGCAACAGTTGGCCCAGCTCTCCAGATTCCCGACCAGCCCAGCAGGTGCGCCAGCCACAGTTGGATAGCGCACCCCATGGCGACGGCGACGCCCGGCCCGGCGGCGAGCCAGCCGCGGCAGCGGTCGGCGATCAGCAGTCCCAAGCCGGCGCCGGAGGCGACGAATGTCAATGCAACTCCGCCGCCAAGCAGCAAGTTGTATAAACCGGAGGCAATGCCTGCCGTTGAAGGGACCCCGGGAGGCAGGCCGATGGCACACAGGCCGGCGAAGACCGCCAGCATGATCGCGGAGGCGATGACCAGCCAGCGGTGGCGATCCAAGCGGCCGGGCAGGGGGGGTAACTGGTCGCCAGCGGCCCCGCTGCTGGCGGGAGGAGCGTGTGAAGCTCCTGCGGAGGTTGGACTGTTCGCGTCGGCTCGATCTGACACGGCCAAGCGTACGTCTCTCAGTGAGCCGTTCCCGTGTGGCTGGTGACCAAAGCGGGCACCAAAAACAACGCCGCGGACCAAGGGTGGTCCGCGGCGAGGAATGTTGTGTCATCTGCCCGATCGGCAGGATCAACCGATCGAGAAGCTGTTGATGAAGGCGATGAAGTCGTCGCCGTCGATCGTGCCGTCCGGCAGCGGGATGCCGCTGCCGATGAGGTCGGCCGCGGGCTCGCCAGCGGCGAAGGCGTTGATGAAGGCGATGAAGTCGGATCCATCAACGATACCGTCTGAGGTGCCCTGATCGCTGCCGGCGATATCGGCAACGGCACGGGGGACCGAGGCCTGGACGTTCATGGATGTCACCGAGCCGGTCCCCGAGGGGGTCAGCACGAGCTGGCCGGTCGTGCGCGGGGGAAGATCGGAGGTGAACCAGAAGCTGTACATCGTGCCGTAGCGGATGCTGTTGGACTTCATCGGCTGGCCGTTGGTCCAGTTGGCGCTGCCGGCGGTTGGCGTCTGCGCGGAGTAGACGAGGTTGCCGGTCACGCCGTCGATCTGGTTGACCCAGTCGCGGATATCGAATGCGGGGTCGGCCAGGCGGGGCTGGCGGAACGAGACGTTCGACAGCGTGATGCCGTTGGCCAGCGGGATGGAGACGGCCTCAACGCCGCGGTCCAGATCGACGTTGAGGATGTTGTACTCGTAGCGGAAGGTGCCGTCACCGTTGTTGACAACGCGGCTGGCGGCGTAAACGCTGCCTTCGGCTGTGGGCGACGCCTGCTGCTGCTGATCACCCCACTGGAACATCGCCGGGCCGTAGGTGTGGCGGCCGATGACCGTCGGCATGAACGGGCTGGCGGTGGTGGCGAAGTTCAGGTTGGTGGCAGTCAGCGTGCCGGTGCCACCGTTGTGGTTCGACGTGAAGGAGCGGAACGCGAAGTTGTTGAGCTTGTTCACATCGCCGTTGACGACGTAGTACGCCTCCATGATCACGCGGCCGTTGGGGCCGAGGGCTGTGGTGGAAACGTCGGCCTTGGCGAAGGTGGCAAGCTTGTTGGACTGGGCGGTGCCGGAGCCGGTGTAGGTTCGGACGGCATCAGCGCGGGCAGCGGTGGTTGCAGCGAGCGTGTCAACATTGGAGGTCACGGTCACAGCATCGAGGTAGGTGCCGCGGATCGCCCAGCCCGGGGACAGTTTGGCACCGCGGGCGGAGATCTCCGAGCGGGGGCCCATGTAGTAGCGGTCTGAGTTGTGGCCGGAGTTGTAGGTGTCGGCGCAGTTGGCGCCGAGCTGGTCGTTGGCTGGTGAGCCGCTGGGGCAGGTGCCCGTGCCGCAGGCATCGGAGCCGGTGTTGCCGGCCACGTTACCCTGGCTGGCCGAGGCAGCGTACCAGCCGTGCTTGGTCCAGGAGGCGGCAAGCTGCTCGAGCCGGCCTTCGGCGTTGAGGCGGTAGATGTTGGTGTTGATGTAGGGGTGCTTGGCCGAGTCGGTCACGGTGGGGGCGGCTGAATCGAACGGTGCGTACCAGTCGGCGAGGTCGTACGGAGCGGAGTTGGTCGGCTGAACGTTGCAGGAGGTCGTGGAAACGGCGATGGCGATGTCGGTCGTAGCCAGGCCGGCGGCCCCACCGGGGTTGAACACCGCAAATGACTTGGCGGCGCCGGTCGATGCGGCCACGGCGGAAACTGCGATGTCGATGCCGCTCATCCGGGGTGACGGCGCCGACGGCACCGTGATCACGGACATAGCCGCACCGGCCATGACGGCGACGGTTGCAGCAGAGAACAGGACGGGCTTGGCATAGTTCTTCACGAGTGCTCCTTCTTTCAAAACCATGACGCGGTCGAAACTACAAGCTACACCAGCAATTCGCAAATGCCAGACTCGCCGGGTACGAGACCCCGTGACGACGTGACTGGATGCCCCGCTGTCTTCCGATAACACATTCGAAATGTCTGAGTAATGAGAAACAGCGGCTGCGAGGTGACGGTAACGGCAACCGATGGTTCGGGATGGCTGCAGGAAGGTTGCAGAAAACCAGTGAGATTCGTGCATTATATTCGGCATATGCACTGTAGTTGTAAATTCGTTCAGCCGCGCGAGCCTGACTTTGGCCCGCGTTGAGGTCAATGATCGCATGATGTTGAGCCACACCTCTGCCCGATTGTTTGCCTCAGTCGCAGTTCTGCTGATCGCTGCCGCGGCCGTGCTGCCCGGTTGCGCCACTGCACCCTCGGCAGAGGTGCAGTCCGGTCGTTCAGGAGACAGGCAGGCCGGCGGAACGGTGGCTTACATCGCAGTCGAGTTGAACAACCCGAATGATGAGCCGCTGCCGATGCGGGAGGTGCGTTATTCGGTCAATGTTGTCGGGCAGCCGGGCCTGAGCTTCTCGGGGACTCGTGCCGCCGAGGCAACGATTCCGGCCAAGGGTGTCCACAAGCTGACGCTGCCCGCAGCCTTTCCGGCGGGGGTTGATCTTGCCGGAGCGGAGTACGCCATTTCCGGCACGGTGAGTTACCTTGAGCCCGGGCAGATTGCGGCGGTGCTGTATGACTACCGCGTCTCGCGGCCGTCGGTCGGCTTCAGCGGCGGGGGACGATTCGCTGTGGCGGAGGTGGTTTCGTCCGCACCGGAAGCGCCAAAGGGGAAGTGATCGTGCCGCAGCAGGGAACGTCGGATCCGTCCCGACCGGTGCTGGCCGTCAGCATGGGCGATCCGCTGGGTATCGGTCCCGAGGTAGTCGCCAAAGCGATCAATCAATGGGGGGGCAGGCAGAGCGTGCGGCTGCACGTGTACGGCCAGCCGGAACCGTTGCGGGCGGCGGCCGCAAGGGCCGCGATCCCGCTTCCGCCATTCCAGGTAACCACTCCAGGGAGGATTGATCCGGCGGCGGAGATTGTCGTCGTTGCGGATCCGGCGTGGCCGGTGCTCAGCAGGACAACCCCTTCGGACGATCGCGCGGCCGGGGAGATCTCCTACCAGTCGGTGCTGGCGGCGATCAGTGCGTGCAAGCTGCCGGCCGATGCGGCTGGCGCAGCGATGGCGATCTGTACAGCGCCGATCAGCAAAAAGGCCTGGTTTCTGGCCGGCCACGGCCGGTATCCCGGCCACACCGAACTACTGGATGAGCACTTTCGGGATGCGAGCACGCCCGAGGAGGACCGGGCGGTCATGTTCTTCCTTGGACCGCGGCTGAAGCTGGTGCTCGTGACGGTTCACGTTCCGCTTGCCAGGGTCCCGGTGCTGCTGACGCGAGAGGCGATCGTGCATGCCACGCGTCTGGGTGTGGTGGCTTGCCAGCGGCTGGGCACAAGCCGCCCGCGCGTGGCCGTCTGCGGTTTGAACCCCCATGCCGGTGAGCAGGGGCTCCTGGGGACCGAGGATGAAACGGTCATTGTGCCGGCGGTGGAGGATCTGCGGAGTCGGGGCATTGATGCGCGCGGGCCGCTCTCAGCGGACTCAGTGTTTCTTGATGCCGTCAAGCCTGCGGCCCGCGGCGGCGGCAAGTTCGATCTGTTTGTCGCCATGTACCACGACCAGGGGCTGATTCCCGTCAAGCTGCTTGATCGGGACGAGAGCGTGAATGTGACGCTTGGCCTGGCCGCAGCGGGACGGGAGATCGTCCGAACGAGTCCGGCGCACGGGACTGCGTTTGACATCGCGGGGCGCAATAGTGCCGATCCGTCGTCGATGATCGCGGCTATGGACGCGGCGGTGCGGCTGGTCGGCGTGACGCCGCAAACGCACCTCAGCTGAGCATCCGCGTGATCCGCGGCACCAGCGAGTCATAGGTGAAGACCTGGCGCACTCGATTGGCGATACCCGCCTGCAGGTCTGCCCGCCAGTCCGCCCGGTAGATGGCTTTCTCCAGCATGTTTTCCAGCTCCTGCTCGCTGGCGAAGGTGGACTCTGCCAGATCGCCGAGCATCCAAGCGGCCTGAGCAGTTGCGGCCGGGGCATCTGGCTGCCAGCGGGCGACGCCGCCGGCGTTCTCACGCAGATGAAACATGCCTGGAAAGTGAGCATTGCTGGGGACGCCCAGTCGCTGACACTGAGCAACAAACCGCATCGACTCGTGGTGGTCGGCGGCGAAGCTCCAGCGTCGGCCGGCATCGGGCCAGACTTCGGTCATCGAAGCGGGTGTGCCGTCGCGCTGGACGGCGAAGTTGATGTATGCGTCGAGGACCAGCAGGTCGTCGGACTTGCGGTAGACGACGGGCAGACCGCCGGCCAGGGAGCACTCCATCACCCGCTGGTGCATGGAAGATCCGAGCGAGGCGTGGAGGTGGACCTTTGCCGCCGCGTAGCTTGCCGCCAGGTCCTGCCCGTGGGCCAGTTCGCCGCAGGCGTGTGACGACCAGGCGTGGTGCTTGTCCCAGCCCTTTCCGTAGAGACGGAGGGTCCAGCCGCGACGCCTGCAGACGTCTGACGTCCAGCCGAGCATGCGGTGGCGGAGGAGTCGATCGGCCAGCGGCCAGGCGACCGTTGAGAGCAGGCGTTCGCGGACGCCGGGGTCGGTCGAGAGATCGTGGCGACGGATGACTTCATCGACCCACTCGGGCAGTGTCGCGGCCAGCGGCCGATGGCCGCATTCGCCGACGGCCATCCACACACCAGCGTACAGGGTTCTGATCGCGGCCCCGACGCGGCCGCCTGCGGCTTCGCCGATGTCTGCGATCATCTTGCTGCAGAGCATCTCGGGGGTCTGGCTCTGATGAGAGACGTACGCTACATCGCAGCGGTGCTTCTCGAGAAGCTCCGCCGGGAGCGAGTGACAGAACTTGTCGGTGCTGACGAGCACCGGCGTGTGGATCGTTCGCTCGCTGGGGAAGCCGAACTGAGTGAACAGTGACGGAATGAGGTGTCCTATGACGACGTCTCGCGGACCGACACTGCGGCCGGTGCGCACATCGAAAAGGTGACCCATGGCGTCCTGAATCCATGTCACAATCGGAGTTGCCGGCGGTACGGTATCGGCCACGGTGGAGCGGGTGAAGTTGATCAGCACGACAGCGTCGGGCCGCACGCGCCGCTGGGTAACGAGCAGTGCCGTGGAGGCGAATACCGAGCTGTCGTCGTCTTCCAGGAGCACCTCGGCCTGGTGGCCCGCGGCGTTGAACGCGCCTGCCAGATCCGCCGCGGAGTGCTGCATGAACGTTGAATAGCGAGTGGTGACGATCAGCAGTCGTTTGGAGTCGCTGGCCGCGCGAGTTTGGGCAAACTCCGGGGAGAAGATCTCGCGGCGGAGCTCGCCGAGCAGTCTTGACTGCTCATCGAGCACCTGTTGCACGACGGAGCGCACAAGATCCACTCCGGCGCCACTGGTGATTGCACCGATCTCGCTGATCGCAGTGCCGACGATGGGTCCCGTCAGACGCAAGTGAAGTCGGTCGCGCAGCCAGTGCTTCAGCGGTTCGGTGTCGTCGGTGCCGCACAGGATGACCAGCTGCTGAGCGTGAAGCGGCTCGACTGCGCTATCAACTGCGCCGGCGCTGACCAGCAGGTCCGTGAGCACATCGATGCGAGAGCGGCCTGGTGCGACCGCGATCACCCGACGGCGGTAGCCCGGGCCCCATCCGGCGGGAAGTGCGGCCGGCACCGCGGCGGTTACCGCGAGGGTCTGCCATATGCTTCCGGCCATAAAGACGTGTTCGGTCGATGATGACACGGGCCCGACGGCCTCTGCCGGCATGGTCAGCCCGCGGCAGACAAACATGGGGCGTGGCCCACCGCGATCGACCGCCCACTCGATGGCCAGCCCCTCGGCTGCGGTGTACAACGCGGTGGTGCTGATTCGATCGGCTGCTTGCTGCATCGCCTCGGACAGTTCTTCCGATGCAGCAACATGACGCAGGGCGGCTGCGGCTGCTCCGGCCCTTTGCAAGCGAATAGCCTGCTCAACCGGCTTGCCGCGGCAGGTCGCTGCCACCCGGGCAACTTGTTCGCGCAGGGGTGATGCGACCACGCACGAGAGGACTTCGGCGGCCGGTGTGCCCAGGCCCATTCGTGCAAAGCACGCTGCCAGGTGTAGCAGGCACTCCTGATCGTCGGTGGTGGTATTTGCCACAGCCAGCAGCAGCGGCAGCGCAGCTGCCCCCTTGCCCGCCTTGGCGAGGGCAAAGGCGTTGTGGCGAAGCGCAGGATCGGCCGATCCTGCGCTGGCGAGTCTGGTCCCGGATGTGGAAAGCAAGCTCACGGCTCTTCATCGCCCCCCCGATGCCGCTGGCTTCAGCTTCTTGCCGCGGGTGATCACCCCACACCGGCGATGCCGGCCTGTTGTGCTGGGCCTGGAACCGGCATCCGTGCCGATATCAGGGACCATGACGCCGGACCGGACATCCCGCCCCTCGCACATCCCGCGCGCTGCCCGCAAGATTGTCACGCTTGAGGACCTGCTGGCTAAGCGAGCCCAATGCCGCTCAATGGGACTGAGTCTGGTGCAGTGTCACGGATGCTTTGACATCGTCCACCCCGGACACATCCGGCACCTGCGGCAGGCGCGGGCACAGGGCGACCTGCTGCTGGTCTCGATCACCAGTGATGAGACGTTCAGCAAGCGGGGCGGCCGGCCACTCATTCCAGAGCATCTGCGGGCGGAGAATCTCGCCGAGCTTGACTGCGTCGACCTCGTTCTGATCGACCGCCATCACACCGCCTCGGAGCTGCTTGCCCGCGTCACGCCCGACGTGTACGTCAAGGGCAAGGAGTACGAGACCAACAACGACCCCCGCTTTGCTGAAGAGCGCAGAATCGTTGAGATCGCCGGCGGGCGGGTTGTATTCACCGGTGGTGAGGTTGTATTCTCGTCAACTGCCCTGATCGGCACGCTGGAGCGGTCCCTGGACCCGTTCCATGCCCGCATGGCCCAGATCGCCGGTGATCCGCGGTCCGGTCACGATGCCATGCGGCGACTGGTGGACAACTTCCGCTCCAAGCGGGTGCTGGTCATCGGCGAGTCCATCCTGGATAAGTACATTCACTGTGACCAGGCCGAGGTCGCAAGTGAGTCTCCGGTGATGACACTGCGTCCGGTAGGCCAGACGACCTATGACGGCGGGGCGGCGGTGATCGCCCGGCACCTCCGTCATCTGGGAGCTCAGGTGAGCTTGCTTACCGGATTGCCGCACGGCGAGGCGGCCGTGGCGATGCAGCAGCGGCTTTCCGCCGAGTCCATCGATGTGCACGCAGTCGCCCTTGCCGGTGAACTGGCAGAGAAACAGCGGTTCCTGGTCGGCCCCCAGAAGCTGATGAAGCTCAACGCCCTGTCACCGATCGTTCTCGACGCGTCGGCGCAGGACCGGTTGCTCAATCAGGCTCGCGAACTGGCCGCCGGCGGTCTGGACGCGATTGTGATCGCTGATTTCGGGAACGGGCTGCTGTCTGCCGCGCTGCTTCGCCGGCTGTGCTTGACGCTCCGTCCGTTGACGGGCATTCTCGTTGGTGATGTCTCCGGACGCCGCGGCAATCTTGCGGCCTTTGACTCCGCGGACTTGCTGACGCCCGGGGAGCAGGAGGCACGCGACGCTCTGCGTTGTTACGACGCTGGCCTGTCTGCACTTGCCTGGCGTCTGCTGTCAAACACCAACTCGCGCGGGGCCATTGTCAAGCTTGGCCCGGAGGGTTGCGTCGCGTGCACCCGCAGCTCCGGCTCCGGCGCTGACTCACCGGCCACGGACGAGTCTGGTGAATATCTGTCCCGAATCACTGCTCAGCACGTGCCTGCGCTCGGCGGACCGGCGCTGGACGCTCTCGGCTGCGGCGATGCGATGCTCGCTGCTTCGACGCTCGCCCTTGCCGCTGGCGGCGACATGCTGCAGTCAGCCCTGCTTGGCTCACTGGCGGCCGCAGTACACGGGCAGCGGCTTGGCAACCCGCCGATTGCCTCCACCGACCTGCTGGAGGCGACCAGCCGCTTGGCACCGCCGCGACTTTCCCTAGTGACCAGCCAGGCCGGCGCCCCAGCGGCGGCAGCAAGCTGAGTGTGCAGTCTTTCGCGCGTTCCGGATGTTCAGCTACATCATTCCAACCCGCAATCGCCCCGAGGTTCTGCTCGCGACACTGACGCAGCTGCGGCAGCTGCATGATGCTCCCGACGCACCAGCGGCGGAGGTGGTACTCATCGACAACGCTTCGGAGCGACCTCTGGCCGCTTGCCGTTTGCGCGAAGCTCTGGGGGCTCGCGTTTCACTCAGCGTGCTCTATCACAAGGCCAACGCCGGGGCCGCCTCGCGGAACATCGCCGCAGCGGCGGCGGACGGCCGCTCCCGTTGGCTCGTGATGCTCGACGACGATTCGGCTCCGCTGGACCTTGGATTCGTCCCGCTGCTGACCGAAGCAGCCGCCGACGTCTCGGCGATCGCCGCGGAGATCTGGCTGCCGCCGCAGGGGGGCCGGCCGCGGCGGGAGGCAGGCGGTTTGCCTGAGGTGTTCATCGGCTGTGGCGTTGCCATCCGGCGAGAGTGCTTCCTGTCCCTGGGTGGCTATGACTCAAGCTTCAACTACTACGCCGAGGAGTATGACCTTGCCGCCCGCATCATCGCTGCCGGCGGACGCGTTTGCCTGGATCGGCGGTTCCGCGTGATGCACCGAAAGGTGACAGCCGGCCGCGACATGAACCTGATTCTGCGGCGGTTGGTCCGCAATAACGGGGTAGTGGCGGTCAGGTACGCGCCTGCTGCTGAGTTTCTGCCGGCAATGGCCGAGACGCTGACGCGCTATGCCGGTATCGCGATCAAGGAAGACGCGATGGAGGGATATTTGCTCGGAGTTGCCGAGCTTGCGGCTCGGCTCTGGCGTCAGCGGCGAACGCCGCTGACACGCGAGCAGTGGGACCGATTTACGGGCCTGGCGGCCGTACGGGAGGTTGCCCGTGCGCTTCGCCAGACGGGCGAAACCCGGGTTGCATTGATCGCGCCGGGGAAAAATCAGTGGGCGGTGCAGCGCGCAGTGGCAGAGGCTGGGTTGATGTGCGTCTCGCCCGCCGCGGCCGGGGCCGCTCCGCGTCTGGTGGCCGCGCTTTCACCCGGGCCAGCTTGGGATGCCGCCGATGCCGCACAGTTCCTGCCGAATCGACAGGGCAGTGGGGGGCAGGTATCAGTGCCGTTTCTCGCTGCCGGCGTCTTGACTGCGCAGGAATCGGTGTCTCCGGCGAACCGCCAGCGTGTTGCCGACGAATCCAATACAGCGGATTCGCCTGGAGATTCCCATGCACCTGAGGTTACAGCGAGAGAACAGTCCCGATCACAGGCTGCCTAGCCGCGGCGATGCCGCGGTTGCGTCGGTCTGCCTGCGGCATGCTGTCCTCTACCCATCGCTGTACTGCTGGTTTGTGCTGGTCGGCACCCTTGACATCCTCATCACGTGGATCATCCTCCACGCCGGCGGCCGGGAGCTCAACACCATCGCGGCCAAGGCCATCGAACTCGGCAACAAGTGGGGGATCGTTTCGCTCAAGTTCCTTACCGTGGTCGTGTTCGTACTCGCCTGCGAACGCATCGGCAGAAGCCAGGCCAAGCTGGGGCGGCGGCTGGCAGTTGCTGCCGTGGTGATCTCCGCGGCTCCCCCGGTCATCGGCATCCTGCAGATCATCGCTTCCGGACGGACCATGTTCTTCTGAGCGATTTCCCGTGCTGCCAGCCCTCCTGCGGCCAACAATCGGCCCGCATGGCAGCTTCGACTTCAAACGCCGCTTCCCGCCCCCGGATCCTCACCGGCGACACGCCCACGCATACCGGCCTGCATCTGGGCCACTGGGTGGGTTCGCTGGAGAACCGTGTGCGGTTGCAGGACGAGTATGACTGCTTTTTCCTGCTGGCCAACATGCACGCGTACACGACACTGGCCGAGGAGCCCGCTCGCATCCGCGCCAACACGCTGGGCATCCTGCGTGACTGGCTGGCCGCAGGCATCGACCCCGACCGCAGCACGATCGTGCTCCAGACTGAGATCCCGGCCATCGCGGAGCTGACATGGTTCTTTGCCATGCTGCTGCCGTTTAACCGGGTCATGGGCAACCCGACGATCAAGACCGAGATCGAGCTGAAGAACCTCGGCGACACATACTCATTCGGCTTCCCGATGTACGCGGTGGGACAGTGTGCGGACATTCTGGCGTTCCGGCCGGAACTCGTACCGGTGGGTGAGGATCAGGAAGCGCACATCGAGATGTGCCGCGCCGTGGCGGGAAAGTTCAACCAGGTGTACTGCGGGGTGGGCAACCGCGTGCCGCCCGAGGAGCACGTCAAGGCGGGCGGTGTGTTCCCGGTGCCGAAGGCGAAGCTGGGGCGTGTGAGCCGACTCATTGGAATCGACGGTGTCAACAAGATGAGCAAGTCCCTAGGCAACGCCATCTTCCTGTTCGACTCGGCGGCGGAGGTCAAGAAGAAGGTGGGCAAGATCTTCACCGGCCGGCAGAGCCCGACTGAGCCGGGCAAGCCGGACAACGTGCTGATGCAGTTCTGTGACGCCTTCCTGCCGGCGGCACGTGCGGCGGAGCTGCGGGACAAGTACGTGCGCGGCGACAACATCGGTGACGGGCACATCAAGATGGAACTGACCGATGCCATCAATGTGCTCCTGGAGCCGATGCGGCAGCGGCGGGCGAAGCTGGAGACGGCCGAAGGTGAGGCCATGCTGGTGGATCTGCTGAAGGTGCACACGCGGCGTGCCAATGCGGTTGCCGAGGAAACCCTGGCGATGGCCAAGAAGGCGATGAAGCTGGACTACTTCCCGCGGTCGCTGGGGTTCTAAGCCGCCGCTGCGGCGGGCCGCTGTGCTGATGCCAGTAAGAGAAAGAAGTGAAAACGCCGTGCAGAGCGACAAGGTTCTGCACGGCGTCTCTCGTTGCGGAGGGTACTGGCGGACTCAGCGGCCGCTTCGGGCCTTGGCGGGCTTGCCACCCTTGGCGGCGGGTTTGGCCGCGGTTCTGGTGGTCGGTTTGGCGGACGCTTTGGCCCCGGCGGCGTGCTTGCCGCTGGTGCCGTTGGCACTGTGGGCGCCGTTTGTTCCATTGGCAGCAGTGTTGGGGGCCCAGACGTTGGCGCCGGCGGTTGCCGCCCCGTTGGCCGGGGCGTTGGTGCCGTTGGTGCTGCTGACGATGACCGGCGGCGGGGCGACGATCTTGCCGTCGCCCATGTCCACCAGGTCGCCGAACTTGGACTTTACCTTCTTGCTCTTGAGCTTTCCGTCAACGAAGTTGCCGCCGACGGGCTGGCCCGCTGCCAGACGGGGGAAATGCTCGCCTTCCCAACTGGCGGGGTACTTCATGTCCTCCATGCCAAGTGCCGCCCGCGTCGGGAACAGCGGTCGGAAGGTGTCGCACATGACGGCCAGCTCACCGGTGTACTGGTGGGCCATGCTGGCCTCGATGGTCCCTGGGTGCGGGCCGTGTGGGATGCCCTGCGGGTGCAGCGTGAGGCTGCCGACCTCGATGCCCTTGCGGCTGCCGAAGTTGCCCTCGACGTAGTAGAGCACCTCGTCGCTGTCGATGTTGCTGTGGTTGTACGGAACCTTGATTGCCTGGGGGTGGTAGTCCAGCATGCGGGGGCAGAAGCTGCAGATGACGAAGTTGTGGGCTTCGAAGGTCTGGTGAATCGGCGGCGGCATGTGCAGCTTGCCGGTGATCGGAGAAAAGTCGTCGATATTGAAGATGTAGGGGTAGTAGCAGCCGTCCCAGCCGACGATATCCAGCGGGTGGTAGTGGAAGGTGTAGCTGTGCATGCAGTCGCGTGCTTTGACGCGGACCTCGTACTCGCCATACTCCTCGAAGTACATGGCCAGACCGTTCTCCGGCTCGTGGACCGGCAGTCGGAGATCACGCTCGCAGTAGGGGGCGTGCTCCAGGAACTGGCCGGTGGCCTTGGAGACATATCGGGGCGGCGGGCCGATGTGGCTGCCGTTGGTCGTCTCGATGAGCAGGTACTTGCCCAGGGGCATCTGCTCGGGCGTCCAGTTGTCCGGTGCGCCGGCGGGGCGCCATGGTGCAGCGGGCTTCTTGCCTTTCACGGGCCGGGGTGCCTCGTCCCACGTGAGCTTGTAGATGACTCCCTTGGGGATGATCACATAGTCCTTGGGCCCGAATCGCAGGGCTCCCATCATCGTGTGGCACACGCCCGAGCCGAAGTGAATGAACAGGCACTCGTCGCCCTGACCATTCTTGTAGTGATACTCCATTTGCTCGGTCGGATTGCACACGGCCATCTCGACGTCGGTGTTGCCGAAGAGCACCACGCGGCCGCTGATTGCATCGCCGGCCGCGGGAAGGCCCTGGCCGGTCTTGGTTCCCATCGGTGCAAAGCCGTTCATGCCGCCGGCGCTTTTGACGTGGCGCATCCTCATTGTGTCTACCTCGACATAGTCGGCCTTCGTCGAGTAGAGCGTCTTCCAGCCGTACACCTGGGTCGGCGGGTTGATGTGGTACATCGTGCTGCTGGGCCCGGAGAAGCCCTCGGTGCCGAAGAGTTCCTCGCTGTAAAGGATCCCGTCCGGGCGGCGAAACTGCACGTGGCGCTTCTTGGGCATCGTGCCAAGGCGGTAATAGTGGGGCATTCTTGTGCTTCCGTTGGGTGCGAGGACGCAGAGGTGTTCCCGCCCCGGTTGACGGGATCACCGTCGCGCCGGAGCGTTGCGGAATGCTACCCGCCCGAGCTGCGAAAGTGGGGTTGTGCCAGAGCTGGCCGTGCAATGTGGCGGCTCCGTCGCCAGCAAGCGGCGAAAGCCAAAATCAGGGGATAAGGAGGACGCGGCGTGCAGCTGGCTGTCCTCCCGGTGCCGGTCCAATGCGACCGCGGACGCCAGTTGACATCGTCACGTCGGGACCTGTGTCACTTCGGGCCGTCGCCGGGTGCCGGCACCGGCGGCGTTGCGGGGGCGGCAGGGCTGGGCGCTGTCGGAGCGGCGGGTGCCGCCGGACGTTGCCCCTTTTGCTCGCGCTCGCGGCGTTCCTTCTGCCGCCGCTCCTCTTCAAGTTGCTCACGTTCCCGTGCCCGTTCTTTGTCTTCGGGTAGAGCTTCCTTGCCGGGTTGCCTCTCGCCCTCGCCCGGCTTGTCGGCCTTGGCAGGGTCGGTCCCACCCGGCCGGACTGGCGGTCGTCCGCCCGGACCGCCGGCGCCCGGTGCCGGTGCGGTCGGCGTTGAACCATCGGGCTCGCCAGTGTCCACGTTCTGCCCCCGCAGGTGCCGCACCATGTCGCGGCTGAACTTGGCCATCCGCCCGCGCTGCTCCGGTGAGGATACCTTCTGCCCGCGGTCCTGCATCAGCCGCACCAGCGGGTTCACGCCGGCCGAAGTCATCGCCTTGGGGTCAGGGGCCCGCTGCATGTCTCGCTGTGCGTTGCGTTTGGCCTCCGCCAGCCGGTCGCCGTCCGACTTATCGCGGTTGATTCCCGCCGTCTCCTCCATCAGCTTGGAGAACTCCAGAAACGTGTTGTCCAGATACGCCTTACGGTCGGCCACCGGCACGTCCTTGTACCGCGATGCGGCGTCGTCCCACAGGTCCACCGCCAGGCGTTCCATGTTCTCGCGGGCCTGCTCCAGGGCGGTCTTGCTCAGCCCCGCTGCAAACGCCGCCAGCAAGGCCGAGTCCCCGCCATCCATTCCCTTGAACCGCTCGATCAGGTCCTTCATCAGCCGCAGCCGCTCGCGCAGCGGCAGCTTGTTGAAATCCGCCGACAGCATCGTGTAATCCAGAACATCCTCAAGATCATCGTTGAGGTAGTCCGGCACTGCTCGCGGACGCAGCGCAAGGAATGCGGCAACGGCACCGGCAAGCAGCAATGCCACCAGCGCATAGCGGCTCTTGCGGCGAAACCCGGGCTGCTCCCAGCGATCCTTGAATCCGTCGATCAGCCGCTCACCCGCGCGATTCAGCCTGGTTCGCAGCGAAGGACCGCGCCGACCGCTGTTGAGCGGTCCGAAATCTTCCGGTCGAAGCAGTCCACCTGAGGGTTGATTCATGTCGTCACCTGCACTCGAAAGCCCGCATCACATCGAAAACGCCCGAACTTGCTGAGAAGTCAACTTGGTTCAACCGCCCGGCGTCGGGGGCAGCACTGGTGGCTGGGTCCGTTCGCCGTTGGGGTCGACCATCAGCCACTCCACGTGTCCGTCGCTGTACAGCGCGTTCTGGTTGTACTGCGATCCTCCCTTGTGCCATGGCTTGGCATCAGCCAGAAGCGGGAAGTCCAGTTTGGACTCGTAGTACCGGCTGACCGTGCGCTGGGGGAAGCGGTCGCGGGGGTTGAACAGTTCCCGGGCGATCATCAGCACGCCAGCCCAGTACTCGTAGCTCAGCCCGACCTTCTTGCCAGCGTCCGCCTCTTTGTCCATCGGGCAGAAGTACGGGTCAACCGGGATGTAGAGGGACTCGGGATCGCCCTCGATCTCGCGCCGAGGAGAGGGAGCATCGAGATAGGCCGTCAGCACATCAAGCATCGACGGGTCGTTGGAGTTGGGAAGGTCCGACGAGTAAAACGGCAGAACCCTTGGCAGCAGGTCCTTGTAGTCCCGCTTGTAGCCCTCAAAGGCCGGTCCGAACGACCGCAGGTTGGCCATGCACTTGACCCGCTGGGCCGTGTCACGGGCCTTGCCGAGGGAAGGCAGCAGGATGCCCGCCAGAATGCTGATGATCGTGATGACCACCAGCAACTCAATGAGTGTAAACCCACCGCCCGGAAGGCCCGGGCGCCGGTTCCGATCATGCTGGCATGTGGGCAACTGCGGCGTCATGGTCGAGTTTATGGGATCGCCGTGGGAACCGTTGCGGCAATTTTGGTGAATATTCGTCGATCCGGTGACTGGCAGCCGCCGCGGGTGTCGATCCGGGCGAGCCTCCAGACTGGCCAACAGGGGGCCGCACTCCCGGCTACAGCGAGTTTTCAGCCATTTTCATCTCGTTCTCGAACTTCTGCTTGCCCGAGAGGGTGGCTCGGTAGAACAGGAAAATGCAGAGGCTGGCCAACAGGGCACCGCCTCCGCCCACGCCCAGTACAGTGGCCAGCCGGGGGTCCTTGATCGGTTCGGCTCCGGCCCGCGGTGGCTCGGAGATCGCCGTTGTCGCCCCATCGCCGCGGGCATCCCGGGATCCGTTGGCCGAAGCTGCAACCGCCAGGATGAAGGTCTCCAGTTCGCGTTCGGTCCGTTCTCTGCCCTCGCCGCGAAGCTCAAGGGTCAGTCGCCCTGGTGCCTCGGGGACGATCGTCAGGTCCTTATCCAGCCGCTGTTTGAGCCAGGCGACGTTACCAAGCGAGATCATCGATCGCTGGGCGAAGCGTGAGGCGGCCAGACTGAGCACCTCCGGGTCTGCCACCAGCTTCTCGTGTGTTTCTGTCCACGCGACCATCTCTTCGCGAGTCAGTTCACGGCCGGCGATGTCCGCCCGCAGCGAGCCCCGCACCGCATAGGTAGCCGGGACCAGATGCCCGCCAACCTGCCAGGCGATCGCACCGATGACAATGAGCGAACAGATCGCAAAGAAGACGAAGGTGCCGGCCTTGTTCCGGGCCACCAGTCGGTCGATCTGCTTTCGTTCCGACGCGATCGCCGCGGCACCCTCGGCCACGGTCTTCCGCTGCGTCAGAACTTCCTCACACTGCTGGTTCTTGCGTTCCAGAGCGGCCTTGGCCGCCACGATCTTCCGTGTCTGCACGGCCAGAGCCGCTCGGACGTTCCGAAGACGCTCGCGCCGCTGGGCGTTAAACTCGTCACCGAGCGACGGAATCGGTCTCGGTCCGCCACGGACTTTGCTGAGCTCCTCTTGGTGCGACTCCCGCAGCGTCTCGAGCTGTTCCTGAGCCGCGGCCAGTGCTGCCCGTGCATTGTTCAGTTCCGCGTCCGTGGACAGTGCCCGTTCCTCGCCGTTGAGCAGCCGCTCGGCCAGTACTCGCAGTGCTTCCTCACGCTGATCCAGCAGGCGAGTTGTCGCCATCAGTTCGGCCTGCTCGTCGGCGAGCATGTGCTTGAGGGCCTCGATCTGGCTTGCGAGATCGCCTGTCGCGACGCCCGCCGCGTGGTCCGCTGCCAACTGCCCAGTCGTCGTGCCGGACTGTCTGCGGGCGGTGGCGAGCTCTGCGCGGGCTGCCTCCAACGCGGCGGTCAGCGTGGAGAGATGTGCTTCGCTGGCACGTGTCGTCTCGGAGTGCCGCTTTGCGTCCGCATCCGCCTTCTGCAACAGTTCCTTCGCTTCGCTGAGCTCAAGTTCTGCGAGTTCCGCACGCTCCCGGAGCGTCGCCAGTTCGCGCTGCGCAAGCTCCAGTTCTGCACGGACCGCCGTGAGCTCGGCGGTCAACAGTTCCGTCCGCTGCGCCGCGGCCGACGCCTCGCCTGCACGCCCTGCTGCTGCCTTGGCGGCCTCTTCCAGCCGTCGCAGTTCATCCTCGGCCCGTTCCGCGCGAGCTGTTGCTTCAGCCAGCTTGCGGGTGTCGGTCACCGTCCGTGACTCGGCAGCGGTCAGTGCCGCCCGCAGCTCGCGATCCGTCTCCACCAGCTTCTCGTGGAGGTGGGCCAGTGCCCGCTCAGCTTCTGCCGCCCGGCTTGCGGCTTCGACGTGGCCGTGGCCGCTGGCCTCAGCCTTGCGGAGCTGGGCCTCGAGTTCCTTGCACCGCTGTGCGTGCGATTCGGCATGGCTGGAAAGCTCCTTGACTCGGGCTTCCAGGGCCGTAAGGCTGCGTTGGGCCTCGGTTGCCCGGTGTTCCGCCGCCGAAGCACGGTCGGCCGTCGCGATCAGTTCGCCGCCCCGGCAGTTGAGCTGCTCGCGCAGAGTCACCAGTTCAGCATCGGCCTTGCCGAGTGCGGACTCAGCGGCTTCTCTGGCGGACTTGCTCGACATCGCTTCAGCCAGCAGGGCTTCCGCTGATCTCTCCGAATCAGCGTGCTTCCGCTCAGCAGCTGCGGCGCGTTCCGCTGCCCCGTGCAACTGTTCGGTCAGCGCCTTGCGTCCTTCGACGAGCCGCTGGAGCTTGTCCTGCGCCTCATCGGCCTTCGTCGCGGCCTCGGCCGCGGCTCGTTCGGCGGCGGCCAGCTTCGTTGCCAGCTCCTTGCTCGCCGCTTCCAGTACGGCGGCCTCCTCGGCCCGCACCCGCAGAGATGCTCCGTCATGCTCGGCCTGACGCGCTCGCTTGAGGTCGTCGGCAAGCCTCTCGGCAATTTTCAGTTGCTCGTCCAGCTTGTGGTTCAGGTCGGCGGTCATCTCCTCCAGAGCCCCAACACGCTGCTGTGCGTCCGACTCGCTGGTGCGTGCCTTCTCCAGAGCGGCTCGCGTTGCGGCAAGCTCGGCTTCGGACGCATCCTTTGCTGCCTTGGCGTTTACCGCATCGTTCAGCAGACCTTCAGCCGAGGTTTCCGAATCCTTGCACGCCTGCTCGGCCTTTGCCGCCCGCTCGCTCATCGCTCGCAGGGACTCCTCGACAGCCGCCTGTCTGGCCGTGCTCTCCTGCACTTGTGCTGTCAGTTCACTGAGCTGCGATTGGGCCTGGTCTGTCGTTCGTCTTGCTGTCTCGAGAGCGACCTTCGAGGTCTGCAGCATGGACGCCGCTTCGCTCTGCGCCGTGCTGAGCTTCTGTGTCCACTCGGCACGCAGCGAGTTCATTTCCTCGCCCTGCCGCGAGTTTGCTGTGCGGAGTGTCTCAAGCTCGCCTTCCAGCGCTGTCACGCGGCCGCGGGCCTGCTCGAGTTCCTCACGCACGGCTTCGTGCGTCGCTTGCAGCGCGTGCAGTTCCTTGTTCAGACGCTCGATCTCGTGGATCAGATCCTGCTGCAGCTTCTTGGCGTCGCGGTCCTGACTGCCAAGCTTCTCCGTGGTTTTCTCGAGTTGCTCCTCCCGCTCGGCGAGTTGATTGCGGAGGGTCGCGAGCTCCGCCTCCTGGTCGCTGGCTTGTGACTCACGCTCGGCCAGTTCTGCCGAGGCTCGCGACAGCTCGGCCTGCAGCACGATCTGCTCCGCTGATTTGCGGTTCTGCTCGCTGGCAAGCTTGCGCAGTTCCGCCAGCTGGTTCTCGATAGCCGAAACCAGATTCAGCGCGACGTCGCCCGAACTGCCGACTCCCGACGTCGGGACGTCTGTCTGCTCCGCGTTTTTCGGTGCCGTCTGGTCCATGGGTGCTCGCCGAAGCCGTTCAATACTGCCCGCGCCGCATTGCGCGGGCCGCGGCAGGAACACAGCCCGGCATCGCGCTGTATCGGCCCGCAGCGAGCCGGAGTGAACTCGGACCTTGATTCAACTAGACGCCCGGGCTGCCAGCGATAATCCTGCTTGCTGCAAATACGTCCTATAACTATCATCGATATCGCTCGAGCGGCTATCCCCTGGTTCCGGGGGAATGGCTACCCTAACCCGCCAAGTCCCAGGAGAACCGCTGATGAAGAAGGCTGCTGCCGTTACCGCCGTGCTCGCCGTTGCCGCTGTTGCTGTTGGAGCGGCCATGATCTGGGCTCCCGCCGCCCGCGGCCCGAAGGTGCACGCCGACCACGGCCACGATCACGACCACGCGGGTCACGAGCACGGACCCAATGGCGAGTGCCCGCTGGATGCAAAGAACGCCGTCGGGGTTGAGCCGTCCACGACGGCAGCAGCAACGCCGACAGCCGCAGGCGCCGCCGCGACAGCGGGCGCGACGCAGCCTCCCGCGGCCCCCAAACCCTGATCACGTCCGGTGAACGTCAAGTTATCAGATCCTCTGCTGCTGCTTAGAACTGCCAGAGGCTGCTGGTCCACGTCACGCCGGCGCCGAAGGCCAGGAACAGCACCTTCATTCCCGGCTTGATCTTGCCGGCCTTGTTGAGTTCATCGAAGCACAGCGGCACCGATCCGGCCGAGGAGTTGCCGATACGGTCGATGTTGACGTACAGCTTTTCGGTGGGGATGCCGAACTTCTCTCTGGCGGCTTCGAGAATGCGTGCGTTGGACTGATGGCACACGAACATGTCGATCGCTTCAACCGGCAAGTCAGCCTTTGCAAGCGTCTCGCTAATCAGTTCCTGGAAAGTTGATACCGCGAACTTGAAGACTGCCTTGCCGTTCATCTGCAGGCAGCCGATCCGGACTGTGTTCCAGTCCGAGTTTTCGGGGATGTTCTCGATCCAGGTCGGCATATAGAGGTCGTGCCACCCTGTGCCGTTGGCCTTGTTCACCTGAGCGATGCACCCCTTGGTGGTATCGTCCGTGGCGCTGAGCACCACGGCGCCGGCGGCATCGCCGAAGAGGATGCAGACACCCCGATTGGTGTAGTCGGTGATCGCCGAAATCGTGTCGCAGCCGATGACGCCGATCCGGCGGTGGGTGCCGATGCGGATGAGGTCGTGCGCGACGTTCAGCGAGTAGACAAAGCCGCAGCACGCAGCACCCAGGTCCCACGCCGCCGCGGTGCCGGCACCCAGATTCGCTGCCACCAGGCACGCTGTCGACGGACAGCGAAAGTCCTGCGTGATCGTGCCGCAGATGATCAGGTCCAGATCGCTGGCCTTGAGGTTCGACTGCGCCAGTGCCCCGCGAAGGGACTCGGTGCACAGTGTCAGGTTGCTCTCGCCCTTGGCGTGATCGCAGATTCGCCGCTTGCGGATGCCGGTTCGCTGGAAGATCCACTCGTCGCTGGTCTGCACGATGTCAGCCAACTCGTCGTTGGTCAGTTCGCCCGAGGGCACCGCCGAGCCCGAGCCGAGAATGACAACGCCCCTGCCGGGAATGGCGGGGAGCGGGCGGGAGAGATTCGCGTGCTTGGACGGGTCTGACATCGGCGAAGATTAGACCGCTTGCCCGCCCACCGCCGCAGGTCCTGTCGCCTTCGAGTCAGCGTGGCTCCGCGACCAGCGGCGGACGCAGCCCGTACCGCAGAATGCAGACCAATGCCCTCACTCCATCGGTCCAGCGGATCTTCTTGCCTTCGGCGTACGTGCGGCCGGCATATGAAACCGCCACTTCATAGATCCGCGCCCGCCGGTGCGTCATCTGCTTCGGGCCGCCCCCGGGTAACTCGGCCGGCAGCCGCAGCCGCGCCAGCTTCATCACCAGTTCCGGTTCGATTCCGAATCCATGCTCCTCCAGCGTCAGTGTCCGCGCGGCTTCCGCCGTGAACGCCTTGAGGCAGCACTCGATGTCCGACAGGTTCAGGTTGCTCAGGACGTTGCACGCCAGCGTGATCAGCCGGTTCGCCTGATAGTGCCAGAAGTACAGCACCCGGTGCGTCTCACCCAGGAAACGCGATCCGATGACCGCATCCGCCCGACCGTCAACGATCGGCCGAAGCAGCCGCTCATGATCCGCCGGGTCGTACTCCAGATCCGCATCGTGGATCACCAGCACATCCGCTTCGTCCGCCAGCGCGGCCCTCAGTGAGGTCGCAATCGCAGCGCCCTTGCCCCGGTTGACCGGATGCCGGTGCACGAAGACGACGCCCGGGTGCAGTTGTGCAAGGGCGGCGGCGACGTCGGCCGTGCCGTCGGTCGAGCCGTCATCGGTCAAGTGAACGACCCGGTGCATGGGATTGCCGTGAGAATCCGCCGGGACAGCGGTGCTCAGTAGCCGCTCAACGGCGGCCGCCAGCAGCAACCGCTCGTTGTAGACCGGGATGAGGATGGCCAGTTTCACGCGGTCGATCCTATAACCCCACCGGCTGCCCCCTCTGGGCGGTTTTCCCGCCCGTCATTTGCCGGGTACTTCTATCCTCCGGCAACATGGCGAATCTGGATTACATCACTGCCGGCGAGTCCCACGGGCCAGCCCTTCTGACGATCGTCTCCGGCCTCCCTTCAGGTCTCCGGGTGGATATGGAGTTCATCAACGCCGAACTCCGCCGCCGGCAGGGTGGCTTCGGCCGCGGCGGCCGCCAGCGCATCGAAACCGACATCGCCGAGCCGCTCTCCGGGCTCAAGCAGCTTGTCACCCTGGGTTCCCCGCTGACCTTCCGTATCCCCAATAAAGACAACCGGCTTGATGACCCTTCCAAGACGCCTCCGCTGCGCACTCCTCGCCCAGGCCACGCGGACCTCGCCGGCAGCGTGAAGTACCTGACCACCGATTGCCGTGATGTGCTCGAGCGTGCCTCGGCCCGTGAGACTGCCGCCCGCGTCGCCGCAGGTGCGGCGGCGTCCTGTCTGCTTCGCGAGTTCGGTATCACCGCCTTCGGCTTCGTCCGCTCCGTCCACCAGGTGCGGACCGACGTCACCCCGTCAGCCCCCGCCCTCGCCGAGCTCACCGCCGCTCGCGACGCCTCCGAGACATTCTGCCCCGACCCGGCCGCCACCGAACGACAGAAGGACATGATCCGCCAGGCGGGGATGGAGAAGTCGACAGTGGGGGGGCTGGTCGAGTGTCACGTTTTCGGCCTCCCGCCAGGTCTGGGCTCCTGCATGGACTGGCGAGACCGCCTTGACGCCCGGCTCGCCTACGCCGTGATGGGTATTCAGGCGTTCAAAGCCGTTGAGATCGGCCTCGGCGTCGAAACCGCCTCGCGCTTCGGCCACGAAGTCCACGACCCCATCCGCTTCGACCCCGCTCTGGTCGGCACGCCCTCGCTGGGCTACGTCCGTGACTCCAACAACGCCGGCGGCACGGAGGGTGGCATGACCAACGGCTCACCGCTGGTTGTTCGCGGCACCATGAAGCCCATCAGCACGTTGCTGCGAGGCATGCCATCGGTCAACCTGTCCACGGGTCAGGCCGCGACCAGCGACTACGAACGCTCCGATATCTCAGCCGTCTCGGCCGCAAGCGTTGTGATCCAGCAGGTCGTGGCCTTTGAAGTCGCCCGGGCCCTGCGCGTCAAGTTCGGCGGCGACTCCCTTGGCGAAATGAAGACCCAGTTCGAGACCTATCTCCAAGCAGCGCGGGCGCTGCACCTGTAGATTCCTACAACTGCAACGCCCGGCTACCGGAGTATTCAAAAAACCCTCCCCCCTCCCCGTCCCTCCCCTCCCTCCCCTCCCCCGCATTCCCCTCAGCACCTTCCCGCCTCCTGGTCCCTCCCCGACCTACCCCGCCCGACCTGCCCCGCCCCCGGCCTGACTCCCCCCTCCCCGTCCGCCCGCCACCACCTTCCCCGGTGCCCCTCGGGCTGACGTCGAGTGCCCCTCCCCCCTCGTCCTACCCCCCTCCCTCCGGCCCCGTCCCCCGCCCGTCCCCGCCACAGGCCTCTCTCCGAGGGCATCCCTTCCCGCCCTGCCCCGAACCTGGCCGCCGCGGCGGGTTTTCACCCGCCACAACAGCATAACTCCCGGCATTTCATTGTCGAATCGGGCCTCTGAACGCCACGGACAACCGTCGGTCCTTCTGGCGTTTTCAAGGACTGACTGTTGTCCTTGGAGCGGTGAGACCCCTTCCAGAATACAAACTGGAATGACCGGGTTGTCCACCCTTGGTGCACAGGTTTCTCCGGCTGTGAGTTTGGCCGACAGTGGCCGGGGGCCTGACAGGCCGCTATCATCTCGACCCACCCCGCGGCGAAGTGCCGCAGGGGCGGCGTTTTGGATCAACCTTGTTTCTTTGAGAGCATTGCCATGGCGATTCAGGCCATTCTCGACCAGATCAACTCCAAGTCCCTCAAGACCGACCTGCCGATCATGGACATCGGCGACACGATCAACGTGCACTGCCGCATCGTTGAGGGTAACAAGGAGCGCATCCAGATCTTCCAGGGCGTGCTCATCTCCCGCTCTGGCCGTGGCATTGAGGAAATGATCGGCGTCCGCCGCGTGGTCGAGGAGACCGGCGTCGAGCGCATCTTCCCGATCAACAGCCCGAAGATCGCGGTCATCGAGGTTGTCCGCCGCGGTAACGTCCGTCGCGCCAAGCTGTACTATCTGCGTGCACGCTCGGGCAAGAGCCGCCGCATCATCGATCGCCGCCGCGGCCTCAAGCACGTCGCCGGCATCAAGCTCGCTGGTCAGGACTAAGTCCTCGCCGCGACGACACAGTGTTTTCAACCAAGCGGGCTGCCTTCTGGCGGCCCGTTTTCATTTTGATTGATCGGGATGCCATTCAACAGGTGCTTCAAAAGAAAACACCGCCGCGGCATCAGCCGCGGCGGTGATCGTCCATGCGAGTTTCGGTTCTACGCGTCGCAGGCTCAATCCTCGTCAGCGTGCGGCTTGAATGCCGCCACGACGCTCGCCTGCACTCCCGCCGGCGCACGCTCCTCATGGCTGAAGTCCATCGAGTAGCTGCCCTGACCTGCGGTCATGCTCTTGAGCTCCGTGGCGTAGTGCATCAACTCCGACAGCGGCGCCATCGCGGTGATCGTGCACGACTCGCCGTCCGAGTCGCTGTTTTCGATCCGACCCCGGCGGCCTGACAGGTCGGCCGTCAGATCGCCCAGATAGTTCTGTGGCGCGGTGACTTCCAGCCGCACGAAGGGCTCGAGCAGTGCGGGACGTGCCTTGGTCACTGCATCGATGAACGCCTTCTTGCCGGCGGAGACGAAGGCGACTTCCTTGCTGTCCACATCGTGATACTTGCCGTCGTACACGCTGACGCGAACGCCGGTGAGCGGGTACCCGGCGATCGCACCGCCCGAGAGCACCATGCGGCAGCCCTTCTCGATCGCCGGCATGTATTGCCGCGGGATCGTGCCGCCGACGGTTTCGTTGACGAACTCGAAGCCGGTGGGGTGGTCGTTCGGCAGCGGCTCAACGCGGAGGTAGACCTCGCCGAACTGCCCGCTGCCGCCGGTCTGTTTCTTGTGGCGGTGGTGGCCCTCGGCCGGTGAGGTGATGGTCTCGCGGTACGCCACCTTCATGGGCTTGGTCGTCACCTCAACGGCGAAGCGGTTACGGAGCTTCTCAAGCACCACACGCAGGTGCAGCTCGCCCAGACCGCGGAACACAGTCTGTGCCGTCGCGGCAACGCGTTCGACCCGGAAGCAGGGGTCTTCTTCCATCATTTTGTGCGAGGCGGCGGCAAACTTGGTTTCGTCGGCGTGGTTCTTGAGCTCGACGGCGACGCCGTAGAGCGGCCGGGGCAGCGGCAGAACCGGCGGGGTCACCGCGTGGTGGGCGGGGTCCTGGTGGAGGATCGTGTTGAAGTGGATCTCTTCAATTTTGGGAATTACGCCGATGTCGCCGGTGACCAGGTGGTCGGTCTCGGCGTGCTGGTTGCCGAACATCTTAAAGAGGTGTGTAATGCGGACGGGCTTCTTGTTCTCACCGACGAGCATCTCGCTCTTGCTCTTCAGTGAGCCCTGGATGATGCGGACCACCGAGAGTTTGCCCAGGAACGGATCACTGATGACCTTGAACACATGGGCGATGCAGGGTGCATCGGGCCGCGTGTCGGGTGTGAAGTCGTGATGATCCTCGCCTTCGTGCAGCGTGTGGATGGGTGAGGGGATGGTCATCGACAGGGCCTGAGCCTCCAACGGGCTGGGGGCCTGCTCGGCGATGATGTGCAGCAGATCGGCGATGCCGGCACCGGTGATGGCGGAACAGAACAGCACAGGCACAAGGTGGCCTGAGGCAAGTGCTGCCTCGAACGCACGGTGCACTTTCATCGGGTCGAGGTGGTCACCCTTTTCAAAGTACTCGCCGGTGAGTTCCTCGTCCATTTCCACGATCTGCTCGATAATGCGATGGTGGGCCTCGCCGACGGGGATGAGGTTGCTGTCCCAGCCGCCGGCCGCGGTGCCGTGGTCAAGTACATCGATCACGTCGGTGTTGTTGCGGATGGGCAGATTCATCGCCAGGCACTCGGGGCCGAAGGCCGTGCGGATCTCGTCCATCAGGCCGGCGAGGTTCACTCCGGGCTGATCAATCTTGTTGATCACCAGCATCCGCGGCATCTTCAGTTCCGCGGCTGTCTTCATAATCCGCCGCGTGGTGACCTCGATGCCCTTGGCCGCATCGATGACGATAAGGACCGTCTCGACGGCTGGCAGCGTTGCCACCGCCTGTCCCATGAAGTCGCCGGAGCCTGGGGTATCGATGATGTTGAACAGCCGCCGGTCGTGGATGAAGTGGACCAACGAGGACTTCAGTGAATGCTTGTGATGCTTCTCCTCCGCCTCGTAGTCACAGACGGTGCTGCCGTCGGCGATCGTCCCTTGCTTGATGATGCTCTTGTTCTCAAAGAGCATCCGCTCGACGAGCGAAGTCTTGCCGCAGCCGGTGTGCCCGGTCAGCAGGACGTTGCGGATGTCAGCAGGTTGGATGCGGGAGACGGCGGGATTCAGTGCCAGAGCCATCGGATGGCCTCCTATGAAAAGGAGCTGAGGCCGGATGCTCGCACGCCACTGCGTCACATTGAGTCGGCTCGCATCGCGCGGGTCGGTCGGAAGGTCCCGGTCATCTGTCTCCGATCACTCGGAGCCAGTCACCCCGGGGCTGAGTCGTCCGGCTGTCCCGCGTGTCGCGGGCCGTCGCGTGCGGCGGTCTCTGCTCTCAGTTTACCCGAGTTTTTGACCCGTGCAACAAGTTTGGATGTTCCACGCCCCGATCGGGGCAGACGGTCATGGTTCGGCTCCGGATGCCGTTCGCAAACTGATCGTTATTCCGGTCAATTCGTCCGCGGATTGGTGGACAACCCCGCACTGGTGGAAAACTCCGGTCATCAGAAGCTGCTGAGGGCTAGTACGAAGTCAGCGAGTTGTTTAACCATTTGACCAGCCCAGGCCCGTTCATGCCGCCGTCCTTGCGGGCCAGGATCACCCCGTCCTTGATCAGCACCAGGGTGGGAATCACGTTGATCTTGTAGTCCCGCGCGGTTTCTTTAAACTCGTCGATGTCCACCGCCTTCACGCGGCACAGTTTCGCGATGGCATCGGCGTGCTCGGCGTTGCCGAACACATCGGCGTCCATCACCTTGCAGGGCCCGCACCAGGCTGCTGTAAACTTCACCAGTACCGCCTTGCCGTCCTTGTCTGCCTGCTCCAGTACGGACTCCAAAGGCTCGCTGGCAAAGATCGCCGGCGTCTTGGCGGTAAAGCCGTATCCCCGCAATGCCACGAGGATTCCCAGCACGACCAGAGCAACAACGATGAACTGGAAGAAGGATCGCATACCGAAGTATTCGATACCGGCGCGATTTCGGTTCAATCTGGGCAATCTGTTGGCAGGAGATTCCGCCTGTAACGCCGGTTATCGTGGCCTTGGGGCACTAAACTCGCCCCCATGACTGTTCGCGACCTCATCCTCGTCTCACTCGGCAACTCCCGCACCCGTCTGGCCCATGCCAAGCTGACCGGTTCCGCGAAGGCCGGGGAGCTGGCCCCGGCGACCGTGATCGACTCCGATCAGACCCAGCAGCTTGTTGACCAGATCGTCAAGCTCGCCGACACGCTGGAGGCCGACGCCGCCCGCATCGTTATCGCCAGCGTTAACGAGCCCGCCTGTGCGGCCCTGCTGGCCAAACTCGCCGGCCTGCCCGGCCTCCCCGCGCTGGTCCGCCTGACCCAAACCGGCTCGACCGGCGCATCGGCGGCCAATGTGCTTGGCCTGAAGATCCCCATCGCCACCGAACTTGACCCAGGTGCCACCCCCGGCGTCGACCGCCTCCTGTGTGCCTTGGCGGCCCACGACCGCTCCCACACATCCTGCGTGGTGATTGATGCCGGTACCGCGGTCACGGTTGATCTGGTCGGGAAGTTTGGGGCCTTCCAGGGCGGCGTGATCGCCCCCGGGCTGCGGTCCATGCTGCATGCCATGAACGCCGCGGCCTCGGCGCTGCCCAAGCTGGAGGTGCCGCGGAGCGAGGCGGACGCCGTCCCGGCCGGCCCTATCGGCCGCAATACGCGTGACGCCATGCTGCTGGGTGCGATCGAGGCCGTTCGTGGGCTGTCCCACCGCATGATCGACCGCTATGCCGAGGTGGAGGGGGGTTACCCCCGCGTCATCGCCACCGGCGGTGATGCCGCACTGCTGTTCCGCACCGATGAACTCATCGAGCACATCGTCCCCGATCTGGTCCTTATCGGCATGCAGACGGCATGGATCCGCTCGGAGTTCCCCGGTGCCTTCGAGGGGCAGGAAGCCGGCGGATTTGAGGATGATGAACTTGACGATGGCGATGATTTCGGCGACCCGATGACGGACGAACGGCCATGACCGCTGCCGCGGCAGGTTGCTGGTACACCCTGCAGTCGTCCAGTCCCGACGGGACCGCCGCCATCGCCTGCATCGAGCTTGCTGCTGGTTCGGCTGCGGAGTTAGACGCGGGCCTGGGCCGCCTCGGCTGCGGCACGTTTCGTCCCGGTGATGCCCGGCCCTGCGATATCGCGGGCATCGATCGGTCCTTCCTCGTCCGCTGGTCCGGCCTGCGTGCCACCATCATGCCCCATGCCGGGCCGGTGGTTGTTGCCGCCCTGCTGGGCCACCTGCAGGAGCAAGGCTTGGCAGAGCGGCCTCCAGCAAGCTGGACTACGGCTGCCGAACTTGCGTGCGATCTCTCTGGAACCGAGCTGTGCGAGCGGCATCTTCACGCCGCCCTTGCCGCCGCGCCGAGCCCGCTGGCGGTGGATCTGCTGCTGGACCAGCCCCGTCGCTGGGCCGAATATGACCGTGCCGGCACCCGCTGGCAGGACGATGCCCAGGTGCTCGCCCGTTCCCGGCAGCTCTCCCGGCTGCTGACTGAGCCCATCGTTGCGGTCGTAGGGCGGCCGAACATCGGCAAGAGCACGCTGCTCAACGCCATGGCCGGCCGGAGCGTGGCCATTGTGCGCAATGAGGCGGGCACGACGCGAGACCACGTTGGTGTTTCGCTGGTGCTGGGCGATGGGCTGGCGTTGCGCTGGCTGGATACGCCGGGCATCGCTGTGCCGCGGCAGGTGCCCGACGATGCCGCGGGTGTGCTTGCCGGACAAGGGGCTGTACTTGCTCGGTCTGCTATTGCCAGCGCTTCGCTGATCCTGCTGTGTGGCGATGCAGAGCTGCCGCCGCCGGAACTTGCAGAGGTGCTTCCGGCTGACGATGCCGACGGGCGGTCGAGTACCCCCGCGGTGCTCCGTGTGGCGCTCCGAACGGATCGTGGCACAGCTGTCTGGCCCCACGATGTTGGAGTGGGGGGGCTTGGCGGCACGGGGCCAAGCGGAACATCGGCAGCGGTGGGGCTGACGGGCCTGGTGGAACGGGTCAGCGATATGCTCCTATCGCCGCAGATTCGGCGGCACGCCGGGCCGTGGGCGTTCTGGGTTACGCCTTGAACACAATCGCCGGTTCGGCGGTCAGGACCTTGCGGGTTCCGAACCATGCGGTAACCAGCACCATTGCAGGCATGAAGATGGCGGTAGCGTACAGAACCGGTGCGGAGATGTTCAGGCCGCGCATCGGGGAAGTCGGCGTGTCGCCCAGGGAGAGCAGGACGGTGGTCAGCCCGATGCCGATGCCGTAGCCGAGGAATGCGACCAGTTGGGATTGCAGGGCGACCATGCCCATGAGCGTGCCGTTGGAGGTGCCTAGCGCCTTGAGGGCGGCAAAGTACCGCTGATTCTCGATGCCGAACATATAAAAGGTCTGGCCGACGACCAGCACGCCGACGGTCAGGCCAAGGAGGATGACCGAGCCGAGCACCTGAACGATGCCGGTGTTATCAACGGTCCAGCCGATCACGCGTTTCTCAAAGCCGGCACGGGTGACAGCCGTCAGGCCAACGAGCTGGGAGAGTTCATCGGCCAGCTGCTGGTGGTCCTTGCCCGCTTTGGCCTTGACCATGATGACCGAGACGGTGTTGTTGGCTTCCTGGGTCAATCGGATGGCAAGTGAGCGTTTGGTGTAGAGCACATCGCCACCGGTGATGGACTTGGGTGCCAGGCAGATCCCACTGACCGTGACGCGGCGTTTGTTGATCTCCAGCTCGGTGCCGATCGACTCCGGGCCGATGGTCAGATCCGGCCGCAGGTTCTTGAATGTGGAGATGTCGGGTACGACGGAATCCGGGACGCTCAGGGCATCGGGCGGACCGTAGAGCATGACCGCGGGGGCACCGATCAGCGTGGCATCATCGACGCCCATGATCTCGACCATGCGGAGTTCGTCGTTGGCCGCGCGAACGGTGGCGGCACCGCGGTACAGGGGCATGGCCCATTCCACGCCGGGCATGCCGCGGACGCGATCAAGCCACGTTTCGGGCATCTGCTCCGGCAGGGAGATGGTCCGGACGCCCCGGCGCATGACCCAGACGTCGATGTGCGGGTTGCCGCGGATGATGGCTGCTGAAAGTTCCAGCACGCCGACGAAGATGGAGGCCTGCTGGGCCACCAACAGCGTCGAGAAGGCCACGCCCAGCACAAGGCCCAGGAACTTGACCTTGTCACCGATGAGCATTTTCAGGGCGACGTAGTACATGCGGCAGCTGATAGTACGGAAGTCGAACTATCCGGTTCCAGTACAAATACGCTTTTTCGGCCGTTCGCTGCGAGAACCCTTCAGCCCTCGGTCCCGATCTTCTGCAGCAGGCGGGCGAGCACCTGGCGTTCGCCCGGGTCGAGTGCTGCCAGAATGGTGCGGCAGATTCGGAGCAGATCCTCCCGGGCGGCGGCCAGGACCCGCTCGCCCGACCGGGTGAGCCGGAGCCAGACTGATCGCCGGTCCTGATCGGACCTCTCACGCTGGGCCAGCTTGCGGGCCACCAGCCGGTCGACGATCGTGGTGGCGGTGGTTGCCGGCACGCAGAGCGTGCGGGCGAGGTGACCGGCGGTGCAGGTGCCGAACTCGCCGATGATGAACAGGGCTTCGAGATCCGCCTCCGACAGCGGCGGGTTCCCACGCTGATTGGTCGCAAGTTGCGTGGTCTTGATGCGACGGTTCAAGGTGCGCACGGTGGCGAACAGTGCGAAGACCTCTTCATCCGATGCGCTCGCACCGCGCGGGCGGGATGGGAGCGCCATGCCGCCGGGCAGCGGTGCGGCGGGAACGGCTTCGATCATTCTGGCTTTGCGTTTGGCCATGAAGCCTGCAAAGATACCCCGCAGGCCGGCCGTGGGAAAGATCGGACCGGCTGGTGACGGCCGGTCCGATCTCGTCAGGCGGGTTATTCGGAACCGCAGCGGAGGCAAATGCGGCGCTCAGCAGCCGACGGCAAAGGCGTTGATGAAGGCGATGAAGTCGCCTCCATCGATCGTTCCATCTGGCTCGTCGTTCGACGGACCGGCACCTGCGATGTCTGCCAACGCATCGATAGAGGTATCGCCGATCGCAAAGCTGGTGATGAACGCGATGAAGTCTGTGCCGTCGACGATGCCATCAGGCTGGGAGCCGGCTGTGCCAGCACCAGCGATATCGGCCGGACTGCAACCGGAGGGGGCGAGCTCCGGGGCGAGCCGAACAAGGAAAGCCTGCTGGCACCCGGTCGGGTTCAGCGCCTCACCCACAATGGTCCGACCGTCGGAGGACACGTCAGTTGCCACAAGAAGTGTCCAGCCCTGAAGTGCTTCCGCGAGGCCTTGACGATCGATGAGATAATCGACAAGGTCGGTGCCAACGCCGTTGACCCAGATCATCGCCCGGTTCGCCCCGCCCAAGTTCGCGAGATACTCGCCGACGACGATAGACCCATCGGCACTGACCGCGCGGGGAAAGTTCTGTCCGCCGGGGATGAAGTTGGGATCGATTTCCGAAACTCCGGCCTGGGCGGTCCAGCGAAACGCTCGTAGTCCGCTGGAGAGTGTGATCGCCCCGACAGCAACTGAGCCGTCAAACGAAAGATCCGTGATCTGATTCTGAGAACCCAGCGGGGTCACTGCCGATGCTCGAGTGCCGTTGATGACGACCGCCGCCATCTGATAGGAGTCTGCAGGTCCCTGGGTGGATCCGGCGACCACCTGCCCGTTGCCGCTGATCGAGTTGAAAATGAAGTAGCCCTGTGGCAGGCCGGGTACCTGGGGAAGAACCTGCAGCGGTCCTTGGTTGATTCGCCAGCGAAAAAGGTCAACTTCAAGAGGATTTGGAGACCGTGCACGTGCACCCGTGACCGTCTCTCCGTCGTCGGAGCATCCGAAGATGTTGATCCCGTACACCGTCAGGCTGAAGAACAGAGGGTTTAGGTTCTCGTAGCCGCCAGCTGCCGTCCAACGCCACGTGTCACCATAAATGACCTGCCCGTTTGATGAGATCCCCGTCACCGGGTACAAGCCCTCGAGAAACGGCGAGATCGGGACGGTCCCGGTTGACTCCGTCCAACGCGCGGCGCGGCGTTCGATGAATCCGTCAGAAAAGCCGGGGCGGTACACCACCGTCGCGACAACCTGACCGTCGCCGCTGACACGGACGGCTGAATAGCCCGTGTTTCCGCTTAAGACGCAGGCGTTGCGGTTCCTGCCCGGCTCTGGCGATTCCCCCGGGATTGGAAAGAACTGTCCCTGTGCCAGCACAGTGGATGCCAAGGCAAAGGAACTCAGGATCGCCACTGTGGACGATTGACCGCGGAATGCGATTGCCGGGGGGACTGAAGGACTCAACGTACTCATAGTTTCTTGCCTTACCGGCCTGATGCACATTGGCGGGTCGGAGATCCAGACCGCCACCGATAAACGTCTGCGGTACGCACCGCGACGAGTCAGCTGCTTGAGGCCGTGCTGCAGCTGTGCGATTACTTAAAGAAACTAAAACACTCAGGCTGTTCCGACAGGTGATCAACCCCCTCGGCGTGACTACGCCGCCGAATCTATATTCGATTCCAGTTGGGGTCCGGGATGCAAGAAGTCGGCGACTTCTGCAGATTCTCCGCCTCGTTAATCCCACGGAGATCACGTCCACAGTTGTCTCATGGTGGTCGCCGTCGTGCGAGTGTTCCCCTGTTCCCACGATTCGGCCGATAACTATGTGTTTGTGAGGGGAGGCCGGACGTCCAAGACGCTTCTGGCCAGGCTCTGGCCGGGACACGGGGGCGTGGCCCGTACTCACGTTCGCGGCGAATGGTTGGGTTGCGACCGGCCGCGGTCAGGTCCATTCGCGTCAGCAGCCGACCGCAAACGCGTTGACAAAGGCAATGAAGTCCGAACCGTCGATCGTGCCGTCGGGCAGTTCCGTGCCGCCGGGCCCGGAGGTGCCGACGAGATCAGCCGCGGCATCGATGGTGGGATCGGCGAGCGAGAAACTGTTGATGAAAGCGACGAAGTCGGATCCGTCAACCGTGCCGTCCGGCGAAGAGCCAAACGGCGAATCGGTACCGGTGATGTCGGCCAGGCATGCCGCCGCCCCGCGGGTCAGGGTGAAGGACCATTCCGCGTCTCCGCCGGGAGCCCCATCGCCGGACGGCAGCGGGATTGGTGCAACGTTGGCTGCGGCGATGCTGCCGCTGCCGGGAAGTTCGCCATCGAGTGCGACGGGGGCCGCCCCGATGCTGGTGATGGCCGCGGCGCGAAGCGTGACGGTGTAAGTCCCCGGCGGGAGGTTGCCGGTCCCGGCAAGCTCGAAGGTGAGCGGGCTGCCGGCAGGCACGAGCGTCACCGGTGCCGAACCGCCGCCAGCGCGAGCAATGGTGGCTGCCGGAGCCGCACCGGCAGTGATGGTGACGGGCTTATGGAAGGTGACTGCCAGCGGCGTTGTCGGGGCGGGCTGGGTGGCACCGGGTGCGACGGAAAGTGCGACGAGCTTTGGTGGACTTGCGGGGGCGGCCCCGGCAGCCAACTGTGACTTGGAGGTGGCCAGGACGTAGTTGGACGGATCCAGATCCGCGGCGGTGGCAGGCTGACTCAGCGGCACAAGCAGCCAGTCCTCGCGATGACTGTTCTGCACGCGTGCGATGGCGGTGCCCGTGGCCGTTGTCACCTGCACATCGATCGGCATCGGAAATAGCGGGTAACTGGCCTGCTGGCTCTGGCGGATGTACACCTCTGCGTAGGACTGCGTCCCGACGGTGACCGGCTGCCAGCTCCAGGAGTACGCCGGGGCACCGATGCCAAAGAGCCACGGCTGGAAGAACCAGCCGAGGTCACGGCCGGTGACGGCCTGGCAGACGGCGATGAAATCCTCCGTCGTGGCGGTGCTGTATGCAAACTGCTGGCGATACGCGGCGAGCGTGGCAAAGAACGCTTCATCGCCGATGATGTGGCGAAGCATGTGCAGCACCCACGCACCCTTTCGGTACTGCAGCGTGCCGAACAGCGCGTTGGGGTCCGAGATGTCGAAGGCGTACACGCTTCCGTTGACTGTCGTTGGGCGGCGAGCGGCCATCGCGTCAAGCAGGGCCTGCGTGCCCGTGGAGCCGGGGGCGCTTTCCAGATGGAGTGCTTCGCCGTAAGTGGCGAAACCCTCGTTGAGCCAGATGTCATTCCATCGCTCGCACGTCACAAGGTCGCCCCACCACTGGTGGGCCAGTTCGTGTGCCGTGACCGACGAGTTGAACGTGCCCTGACCGGTCATGGTCTGGTGCTCCATGCCGCCGTTGAACGGGAAGCTGTAGATGCCGTACTTCTCGCTGATAAACGGGTACGGGCCGAATCGGCGAGTGAGCGTCGTGAGCATCTGACCGGTCTGCAGCCAGGCGTTGCGATTGGCCGTTGTGTTGCGTTCGGGGTAGATGAAGAACTGCAGCAGCATCGGTGTGCCGCCCTCAGGCGGGGTCCACGTGCTGGTGAACTCGTCGTAGTTGGTTGCGGCGAAGGCGATGAGGTACGGCGATGTGGGGTAGCTGGTGGCCCAGCGATGGCGAGCGCGGCTCCCGGAGAGAGCGTCAATCCCCTGCCGCAGGCCGTTGGCCGCCACCTTCATGGTGGTCGGCACGATGATGGCGAGATTCGCGGTGGCCTTGTCGCTGTTGCTCTCTTTGACGGGCATCCACGTGTGGGTGTACCAGGGTTCGGACAGCGTGTAGACCAACTGCTGTGTGCCGTTGTTGTGGGTGGTAAACGCTGTTCCGCCGAAGGTGCCCGACGATGGAGCTCCGGAGTAACTGATGGTGATCACGAACTCATCACCGGCCGTCAGCGGCAGCATCGGGGCCGGGAAGGCGACGTTCAGACGCTGGTCAGCCGCGGGACGGGAGATCGTGACGGCCGCGGCTGCCGCGGCGGGCTGACTGCTGCGACGAGCGGTCGCGGAGGCGATGGTGAAGTTGGGGTGCAGCTCGAGCTCCATGGCGGCCAGACCTTCGACCATCGAGCGAACTGTGATCTGCATGGTGCCAGCGAGTGTGCGGCTGGTGAAGTTGGGCTCAAGCTCCAGCGAATAGTTCAGCACGTCTGTCGGATCGATTCCCTCCGGCGTGTCGACGCTGCGGAGTCCCGGACCGGCGGTCAGGCGGCGGAGCATGCGTGTGGCGTGGAGGCAGTGAATGCAGGGCTCGGCCATGGAGTCCGCACCGTCCGCCGCATGAGTCGGAACGGGCTCCGCCAGTTCCGTGGCCGCTTCGGGGCCCGGCCTGAGGACAGAACCGGCGGCGGTGCCGGCAAGCGCGAGCAGCAGCAGCGGGGCAAGACGCTGGAGACTGCAGGTTGATTCAGACTGCGATGCGAGGGGCATCCTCACACTCTACCACACGGCGGCGGATGGAAAAGGACAAACCGTCAGAAAACCTGCGGGCGGCCCTTGTTGGCGACCGCCCAAAGGAAAGCGAGCCGCCGGAATCAGGCAGGTCGCTCGGGTCGGTACGAGTTGTGCAGCCAGTCGGGGCTTACAGCAGCGGGTTCTTGACGCCCAACGTGTAGTTGGCAGTGGGGGAGAGATCCGGCTGGATGTTGGCAAACACGTCGGTGTAGAGCTCGCTGGCATCCGGCATGGGGGAGGCCTCGGCGAACTCCATTGCGTCCAGGGCGATGGCCTTGCACTCCTCGACGATCTTGTCCACATCGCCTTCGCTGAGGCAGCGACGCTCGGTCAGCAGGTGCTGTTCGAGCAGTGCGATCGAGTCGCGCTGCTTGATGGACTCGACCTCGTCCTTGGCACGGTACTTCTGCGGGTCGGACATGCTGTGGCCCTGGTAGCGATAGGTCAGCAGGTCCACAAACGCCGGGCGGCTGGTCTCGCGGCAGCGATCGACCAGGGCCTTGAACTGGTCGTAGACGTTCAGCACGTCCATGCCGTCGATCTGGATGCCTTCCATGCCGTAGGCCACGGCCTTCTGCTTGAGGTCGTGGGCCATCGTGGTGCCGCGCTCGATGGCGGTGCCCATGGAGTAGCGGTTGTTCTCAACGACGAAGATAACCGGAATGCCCCACAGGCCAGCGAGGTTCATGCCCTCGTGCAGGGCACCCTGATTCAGCGCACCGTCACCGAGATAGGCCAGAGCGACCTTCTTCTTCGGGGCAACGCGCGGCGGGTTCTGCCACGGAGCGGGCAGCGGCTTGCCATCCGGGCCGGTCACGGCACGGTTGATGACCTCCGCCTCGTACTTGGCGGCAAAGGCCAGGCCGGCACCCACAGGAGTCTGCGCGCCGACGATGCCGTGACCGCCGAAGTTCCAGTTCGGCCGGTCGAACATGTGCATCGAGCCGCCCTTGCCCTTGGCGCAGCCGGTGATCTTGCCGTACATCTCGGCCATGCAGGCGCGGGCCGACATGCCGCGGGCCAGAGCGTGGCCGTGATCGCGATACGCGGTAATGATCGGGTCGTCGTGATTCAGCGAGTTGATGGTGCCGACGGCGAGTGCTTCCTGGCCGATGTACAGGTGGCAGAAGCCGCCGATCTTGGCCTGCTGATAGGCTTGGGCACAGCGGTTCTCAAACTCGCGGATCAGGATCATGTCACGCAGGAGCTTGACGACCTGCTCATTGGACAGAGCGTCAGACGGACGCTTGCCATCACGCTTGGCCGGAGCACCGTTGGTCCCCGGGGTCATGTGGACCTTCGACGATGTGATGTGGTACAGCGAGCCATCAGCCGCAGCAGCGGCGGGATTGGTGGAGGGGTTCATTGCGGCGGGGGTGGTGGTAGCGGTGGTCATGACGAAGCCAGAGCGGCTAAACGGAGCCGAACCTGCGGCGGAACGCGATCGCGCCCGACGCCAAAACGAACAGAAAACCGAGCCGTGAGCGGTCCATACAAAATCCGTATCTGACGGCTAGATCTTTCGACACAATAGTAGCAAGAGGGCCGCGAGCGGGCCGCCTTTGATCTTCCGTCCGGACTTGGCCGCTACTCACTTCGATCGGGCAGCAGTCAGACGCCCGGCTTGCACTCGCCACAGGGGGTGAGGTTGCGCTTCTTGGCCTCCTCGACGGTGATCGGGTCCTTGGTTTTGCCAAGATAGCGGCAGGTTTCGGTGTGATAACGGCTGCCTGTTTTCGACGCGTACACGGTTGTCACCCCTGTTCGGGCTGGTTTGGCGGCCTTGTCGCCCGGATTGCCGCCAGCGGGCTGGGCACCGGGCGTGGGGGCGGCGGTCACGGGGACCATGGGTTTGGCATCCGTTTCGGCTGGTGTCGGATTGACCCCGGTCGGGGATGCCTCGCCGGGCTTGGTTTCCGGCTTGGCGTCGGGCTTGGCGTCGGGCTTGGACGGGTCGGTCCCGGGCTTGATGGCCTTGGCTGGGTCGGCCCAGAGGCCCTTTCGGGCAGCCCGGGCGAGGCCTTCGTAGCCGCGGAGGGCGTCCTGGTACTGATATGGTGTGTCGGCCTGCTCGCGGGCGTAGCCCTGGCGGATGAGTTCGGCGTTGACCAGCAGGCCGTCGGGGGCGCGGTGGAGGTAAACGATGCGGCTTTTCTTCTCGTCAACCTTGCGGCCGGACTCGTGGTCGACGAGGTAGACGCTCTCGCCGGTGAGCAGGTTGCTCAGAAACGCCGATGCCGCTGGCGTGGCAGGGTCGGACGGTCGGGGGGGCTCGACGCCAAGCAGGGAGACTGTTTCGATCGTGTTGCCCGTCGAGACCGAGACGCTCAAGCCGTCGATCTTCAGCACGCGGTGGGCGGTAAACTTCGAGAGGTCGGGCAGTGGCAGTCGCGGTGCCTCACCTTTGGCGGGCAACGTCGGAGACGTGGGGGCGGGTGCCGATGGTGGGGTCTTGGCCGGGCTGGAGGCAGCGGCGGCAACAGGACCAGTGCCGGCCGAGAGGCCGATGAGGGCGAGCAGGAAGGCTGCGGCAGTTTTCACGGTGAGAGTTCCCCAGGATTTGGATTGAGCCGGTTGGTTCCCAAGACAACTGGTTATGAGCATAGCGAGGCAGTCGGTTCCACGTGTGACGGCAGGAGACTCCACGATGAGCGAAGCGAGCAACAACGCCGTGGGCGGCAGACTTCCGGGATCCGGCCTCCAGCACCCGGTTGCCCTCATTACCGGGGGGACATCGGGCATCGGTCTGGCGGCGGCAAAGAGGCTGCTCGCCGCGGGCTGGCGGGTGGTGGTCTGCGGCCGCGACCACCAGCGGCTGGAGCGGGCCGTCACGGAACTGGAGTCGACACCGGGCGCAGCCGGGACGGTCGGGGCAGCGGGGGGTGAGCCACGGGTGGTGGGTTTGGAGGCTGACGTGGCCGAGGCGGCCGACTGTGCCGGACTGGTCGCCGAGGCAGTTCATCACTGTGGGCGGGTTGACGCACTGTTACACAGCGCGGGGTACGCGCCGCGGGTGGGGGTCGAGCAGCACGATGACGAGCTGATCGACAAGGTCTTTGCGACCAACGCGATGGCTGCGATCCGGCTGGTTCGGGAGCTCTGGCCGGTCTTCGGCCGGCAGGGCGGGGGGGTGGTTGTGCTGGTGTCCAGCATGGCCAGCCGCGACCCCTACGACGGGTTTTTGGCCTATGGGGCGAGCAAGGCTGCGGTGAATCTGGCGGCTCTCTCCGTGGCCAGAGCCGGTGCGGCGGTTGGTGTCCGGGCCTTTGCGGTCGCCCCGGGTGCTGTGGAAACACCGATGCTGCGGTCGATTGTGGGGGTGGATGTCCTGCCGCCGGAGATGGCACTCAGCCCGGACACGGTGGCGGGGGTGATTGTCGATTGTGTGCTGGGGAGGCGCGATGGCAGCAACGGGGAGACTATTTTTGTGCCGTCGCCGGGACCGGAAACCCCACCGACGGCACCTCCTGCCGGGGGTGCCGCGGGGCACGGCGGGCGATGATGCCGGTTGCGATCGCGACCGGTGATGAGTAACGCCGGGCCGTTCTGGCCCTGCGGATGGAAGCACTATGGCAGACCTGAACATGAACGACTCGCGTGATCTCCGTGCCCTGCTCGTCGGCGGCGCGGCCGTCGGTTTCTTTGCCCTTGGTGTGGCGCTTGCCCAGCCTGCGCAGAACGCGGCTGCGCCGGCCGTCAGTGAGAACGGCATCACGGCCCAGGTGCTTGAGACGCTGACGGCCGATCAGGCCGAGTACTTCCTGCATGTGGCCACGCTCTCGAATCCGCACTTTGAAGGCCGCGGGCCTGGCACGCGGGGCAATGAGCTTGCGGCGGAGTACCTTGAGACGTACTTCAAGAAGCTCAAGCTCTCGCCGGCTTTCCCTTCGGCCGAGAAGGAAGGCGAGTCCAAGACTCCGTTTGCCAGCTACCGCCAGCCGTTCTCGCTGCAGGGCGAGTACAAGCTCAAGAGTTCCCGGCTTGAAGCCGCGGGGCTGAAGCTGGCCGCCGGGACGGAGTACGACATCGTCAGTGCCTCGGGCTCGGGCGAGGTCAAGGGCGAGTTGGTGTTCGTGGGCTACGGCATCGAGTCCGGTAAGGACGGTTACAACTCGTTTGCGGAACTCAATAGCGAGGCGCCGCTGGCCGGCAAGATCGCGGTGCTGCTGCGCTACGAGCCGATGGATGCCAGCGGCAACAGCAAGTGGAGCGAGAAAGGCCAGGGCTTTTCTGATGCGGCGAGCATGCCCGCCAAGCTGCGTTCCGTAGCGGACCGCGGTGCGGCAGGCATCATCCTGGTTTCACCGCCCGAGGCGAGTGACTCCCGCGCCAAGTCGCTGGAGAATCTCACCTCGGGTCGAATGGGAGCGCGACGGAAGTTCCCGGTGGCGATGGCTACGCCGGAAGCGGCCGACCGGCTGCTCAAGGCGGCGGGCGTGAAGGCCACCATTGCGGAGTTGAAGGCCGGGGCAGATGCCGGGCCCGGCGCACGTGTGCTGGGCGGGCAGGTGGAACTGGCAGCCGAGGTGGCACGGGAGCCCGTGATCAGCAGCAACATCGGTGCTGTGCTGCGGGGCGAGGGGCCGCTGGCCGATCAGTTCATCATCATCGGCGGGCACTTTGACCACGTCGGCTACGGGCAGCAGGGGTCGCGCGCCGGTGCGGCGGGCGTGGGCAAGATCCACCCCGGTGCCGACGACAACGCGTCGGGAACGGCGGGTGTGCTCATGGTCGCCAAGTGGCTTGCCCGTGATTACGCCAAGCTGGCCGGGCCGAACCGTCGCAGCGTCATGTTCGTGGGCTTTTCCGGTGAGGAACTGGGGCTGCTGGGCTCGCGTCATATGACGCGGAACATGCCGATCAAGGCCGAGCAGGCCACGGTGATGCTGAACATGGACATGATCGGTCGCGTGCGGTTCAACAAGGTTGATGTCTCGGGTGTTGGTTCGGCCGAAGGGTTTCTGGATATCTGCAAGCCGCACTTTGATGCCTCGGGCCTGAAGGTGCGGACGCTTCCCGGCGGGCAGGGGCCTTCGGATCATGCCAGCTTCTACGCAAGCAACATCCCTGTGCTGCACTTCTTCACCGGTCTGCACCCGCAGTACCACATGCCGGAGGATGTGTACCAGCTGATCAACCCGGTCGGTGGTGTGCAGGTGGCGGGCATCGTGCGTGATCTGACTGTTGATCTCGGCAAGCGTGATGAGGCATTGAAGTTCACGGTGGCCACCGGTCGCAGCATTATGATGGAAGAGCCCAAGGCGGACCCGGGCGACCCGGCCCCAGGCAGCAAGCCTGCGACACCCGCCAAGCCAAGTGATTCGGAGAAGCCGGCGGATGCGAACAAGCCCGTGGCGGCCAAGCCCGCCGAGGGAGCCAAGACGGATGCGGCAGCTGACCCGCACGGTGCCGCGGGACCGGGTAACGCCGGAGCGGGAGGTATCGCCGGGACCAAGGTGCGTTTTGGCATCGCACCGGGGAACTACGGCGACGACCAGCCGGGTGTTGAGGTGGCCGATGTGTACGCGGGAACCTCGGCCGCGGTGGCGGGCATCCAGAAGGGTGACCGGCTGATGAAGTGGAACGACAAGGTCCTCAAGAGCGTTGAGGACTGGATGCCGCTGCTGGGCTCGGCCAAGCCGGGTGACAAAGTGGAGATCGAGCTTGTCCGCAAGGGCGAGACCAAGAAGGTGACCGTACTGCTCAAGGCCCGCGAGGCCGGGGATAAGTGAGTATCAAGGCCTGAGTAGCGAAGCTGGTCCGGGCGTGCGTTGTGGTCGTAATCAGGTTGATTACATGCCCAAATCGCGTACAAGCTCGGTTTCTTCGGTGATTGACGTGATCGGGCGGGCGGTGACTGCGGAGATTGAAGCACGCACGTGGTTGAGAACAACCATCCGTCGTCCTGCCAGAGTATCTGGTTGCGCACCCGATGCAGAACGTCGTGGTGCGAGGAACCGCGTCAACTCGCCCACAGTCTGCACTCCTTCCGGGAATTGCAGTGGTGGTGGTGGTGTGGGGTTGTTCCTTCGGTAGCACACCGCAGTGAGCACGATCAACACTGGTAGCGTGAGGTATGGCAGCAGGTACGGATCACCGAGCAATACCACGAGCAGGTTGAAGCTCGCCATTACACCGAATGCGAGAGCGCTCAGTGACCAGAACTCCTGAAAGACTGCTGCTTCAGTATGGGGAAGTCTGGTCAGCCCGAGCAGGCGAGGCTCATACTCTGCGAGCTTGTGCCACAACTTGGACTTGCCCGCCGGGAACAGTTTGTCGAGCCGAGTGCGGGGTCTGATCTTGTCCCGGGGGATGCCAGCCCGGTCCATCAGCTCGCGGCGGAGCCGAACAAAGGTCTGCATGGTCGGGCAAGGAGCGGTTGATGTCGGCTCGCACGCGATGATCGCGGCGACCAGATCGGCAACGGTTCTGGCGTTAAAGGTCTGATCGTCGGGCAGTTGAATCCCGAGACGTTGCTCCAGATCCAATACAAGCTCGACGCGCTCGAGTCCCATTCCGGAGTATATGGCGAGCGATCGCCCTGTTCGGACGGTCGTGTCCGGGCGGCTGGCGCTTTGCGGCATTCTACTTTCTCGTACCGATGTGACAGATCTGTCAGCGGAAGTCACGACTGGGCGGTGTCACCGTGCGCAGCTCGTCATCGCCAGCCTTGACGGACTTGACGATAACGTGGATGACCTGCCCCTGGCGCTGGACGGTGCCGGTGACCAGCAGCAGGGTGCCGTGGCGTGCCGCGGCACGGTGACGCTGGTAGATGTCGGGCCAGAGGATGAGGTTGGCGTGACTGGTTTCGTCCTCGATGGTGATGAACATGACCCCGTTGGCCGTGTGCGGCCGCTGCCGCACCAGCGGAATTCCGGCGATGCGGATGGTGGAGTTCTGCGGGAAGCGGGCGGGATCGTGCAGGTCAGAACAGACGGCAAAGCGGCGGTGGCGGAGTTGTGGGCGAAGGAACGAGACGGGGTGGGCTTTGAGCGAGAGGCCGGTGGCGGCGTAATCGTGAAGCGTCTGCATTTCCGGCGGGACGGCGGGGAGGCGGTCGGTGCTTGCTGAGAGGTCGGGTGCGGGTGATCGCGAACTGTCGGCACGGGCGAGATCGAACAGCGGGAGGGCTTCATCGCTCAGGGCGCTGATGGCGTAGAGAGCCTGCTGGCGGGTCAGACGCATGCTGGTGAAGGCATCGGCATGGGCGAGCTTGCGGAGCGTGGCGGTGCTGATGCCGCTGGCACGCCAGAGTGTGGCGATATCGCGGAACGGGCCGCAGCGGGCGACGATGTCCTGAAGCGTGTGGGCCTCGGCCTGATTGAGGCCGGAGATGAGACGGAGACCGAGGCGGAGGGGTGAGTCGCGAGCTACGAGTCGCGAGTCGCGAGGGAAAGCAGAACAAGAGGAGGAAGCAGGAGCAGCAGGGGGAACGGGACTGCGGGATGGTTCGATGGTGCAGTCCCAGCAACTGTGGTTGACATCGATGGGCAGAATGCTGACGCCGTGGTTCTGGGCGTCGCGGATGATCTGGGCGGGGGCGTAAAAACCCATCGGCTGGCTGTTGATCAGTGCGGCGGCGAAGTGGGCCGGGTAATGGCACTTGATCCAGGCCGAGGCGTAGACGATGTGGGCGAAACTGGCGGCGTGCGACTCGGGGAAGCCGTACTCCGAGAAACCCTTGATCTGATTGAAGACACGCTGGGCGAACTCGTGGTCATAGCCGCGGGCGACCATGCCGGTGATGATCTTCCGGCCGAAGTGATAGATGAGCTTCTGCTTGGTCTTCCACGCGGCGATGGCGCGGCGGAGTTGGTCGGCCTCGCCCGGGGTGAAGCCGGCGCAGTGAATGGCCATGGACATGGCCTGCTCCTGAAACAGCGGAACGCCCAGTGTGCGAGCGAGGATCTCACGGACCTTCTCGCTGGGGTAAGAAACCGGCTCGATGCCGTCGCGGCGGCGGAGGTAGGGATGAACCATGTCGCCCTGAATGGGGCCGGGGCGGACGATGGCGACCTGGATCACCAGGTCGTAGTAGCAGCGGGGTTTGAGCCGCGGCAGCATGGACATCTGTGCCCGCGACTCGATCTGGAACACGCCGACCGTGTCCGCGCGGCAGGCCATGTCGTAGACGGCGGGATCGTCGGGAGGGATGGTGTGGAAGGCGGGGGACAAATGATCAAACTGGGAAATGGTCAAATTGTCAAATGAAGAAGAAGGCGAAGAGGCACGCTTGGGAGGGGGAGGTGCTGGTTGTGAGTTCGCGATCTGGCTGCTGATCATCGCCAGGCAGCGGCTGATGCAGGTGAGCATGCCCAGGCCCAGGACGTCGATTTTGAGCATGCCCAGGACTTCGATGTCGTCCTTGTCCCACTGCACGACGGTGCGGTCGGCCATCGCGGCATTTTCGATGGGGACCAGATCGCAGAGGTTGTCCTGAGTGATGATGAAGCCGCCGACGTGCTGGCTGAGGTGACGCGGGAAGCCGAGGATCTGCTCGACGAGCACGAGCAGTCGCTGGATCGTGGGGTCGCCAGGTGACAAACCCAGCTCGCGCAGCCGGTTGTGCTGCGGGACGCCGGGCTCCCACCAATCCAGGTTCTTGGCCATGGCGTGGACGATGTCGGCTGAGAGGCCAAGGGCCTTGCCGACTTCGCGCACGGCGGAGCGGCCGCGGTAGGTGATGACCTCGGCGGTCAGGGCGGCGCGGTGGCGGCCGTACTTGGTGTAGAGGTACTGGATGACCTCTTCGCGGCGTTCGTGCTCAAAGTCGATGTCGATGTCGGGCGGCTCGCTGCGTTCCTTGCTGACGAAACGCTCAAAGAGCACGCTGACCCGGTCGGGATCAACCGCGGTGATGCCAAGGCAGTAGCAGACGGCGGAGTTGGCGGCAGCGCCGCGGCCCTGGCAGAGGATGCCGCGGGAGCGGGCGAAAGCGACTAGATCATGCACGGTCAGGAAGTAGTGGGCAAACTGCAGTTCGCCGATGAGGACAAGTTCGTGGCGGATCTGAGCGATGACTTTGGGCGGGACGACTCGGAGCACATCGGCCTCAAGCTGCGCGGGGGATGCCGATGGCGGTGGAGGTAGAGCGGCCGGGCTGGTGCGATGGGCGTAGCGTTCGATGGCACCACGCCAGGCCAGGTCTGTCAGGTGAGACATCGGGGTGGTGCCCGCGGGCACGACTTCGCTGGGGTACTGGTAGCGGATCTGATCCAGCGAGAAGCCGCGGCAGCGTTCGGCGACGCGCACGGTGCTAGCAACAGCGCCCGGCAGATGTGCGAACTGGCGGTGCAGCTCCTCGGGCGTGTGCAGGTGGCGCTGGCTGTTGGGTGAGAGGGCCAGGCCGGCTTCGGCCAGAGTGGTCCCCAGGCGGATGCAGGTGAGTACATCGGCCAGAGCGCGACGCTGCGGCTGGTGATAGAGCGCATCGCCGGCGGCCACCAGCGGGATGCCGACATGCTCGCTGACGGCACGGAGCTGGCTGTGGCGGGGTTCATCGTTTCCATCGAAGCGGCAGGAGACGGCGAGAAACAGCCGCTGGCGGTCGGGGTCACCCAGCGTGCCCGGCCGCGCGTGCAGGCGGGTGTTCAGGTCGGTCAGCAGCTGCAGGAAGTCCTCATCGGGCGGCTGATCGGGCGACCAGTGGGGCGGGATGAAGATGGTCTGGATATCGCTGCCGCGGGGCTCGGTGAGTGCTGCGACTATGTCGTGCACGCTGAGGTGGCAGTGCCCCTTGGGGGCGCGGCGTTTGCCGAGTGTCAGCAGGTTGCACAGGGCCGAGTACCCGGGCAGCGAGGTGGGCAGCAGTGCAAGCGACCAGTTGGCCGGCACGTTTGTGCGGCCGGTCTGCACGACCGGCTGAATGCGTGTGCCGGGGATGAAGGCGATGCCGCAGCGTGCGGCGGCGGCGTGGGCACGGACGAGGCCGGCCATGGAGTTCAGGTCGGTGACGGCGATGGCGCGGTAGCCGAGTTCGGCAGCGCGGTATATGAGCTCATCGGGGTGTGACGCACCGGTGAGGAAGGTGTAGTTGGAGGTGCACAGGAGTTCGGCCCAGGCGTGGGAAGCCGGGTGGTGCAGCGGTGGCGTGGTAAGGTCTGCCGGTGGTGCGGGCGGTGGGTCGGCTGAGCCGGCGATGATCGCGTGCGAGGGTATGCCATCGCTGCGGCGCTTTGAGCCGGTGTCACCGTTCTTGTACGGGTGCGAGTATAGCTTGGGGGATGGGTGTTCGGGCACAGTGTCAGTCAAAGAAAGGGCGGCAAGGAGGTCAGAACCAGAGGCCCCGGACAGTCCAGCGGTCGGAGGTTCCGCCGGGGGCGGCATCACGCTGGAGCCAGAGCCACAGGCCGGTGTCGAGCTGGGCGCGGAAGAGCTGACTGTCCGGCGGGAGCAGCAACTGGCGCGGTGCATCACGGTCGTTGCCGGTGATGTCGGCCTCGGCGGTGTGGCACGGGCCGGACCACCAGCAGGTGATGTCGGGCCGGGCATCGCTGAGCAGTTCGGGGCCGTGCCAGTCGATGATGCGGTAGCTGCGGCTGCGCCAGGTGATGCTGATGGGCGGGCCGTCGGGAACAAGGGCCATCACACTGACGGGTTCGGGGCGGTCGGTGGTGATCGTGGGCCGCGGCGAGGACGTGACGGGGGCCATGAACTGCGAGCGGGGCACATCGGCTGCGGTGGGTACGAACATGGCGCTGCGGCCGGGAGTGTGAGCGGAGAACGGCACAGCCTGAAGCACCCGCTGCGGGCCCATGCGCGTGCAGAGCATGTCCAGCAGTTCGCCGATGGCCGAGTCGTCGGGCGGGGGCAGTGCGGGGATGGTGCCGGGATGTGGCGTGGCCGGATCGATGGTGCGGCGGCTGACGGTCTGCTCAAGCGTGCCGGTGCGAGGGGCAACGCGCCCGGTGGCGGCGGCCAGCAGCGCGATGCGCTCGATACCGAAGCCCAAGTGTGTGGCTTCAAGTTTGCCTTCAAGCAAGGACCAGAGGTGACGCATCGAGCGGCTGGGGCGTGCCAGGGCCAGCGCGTGGGTGGTGCTGGTCCGGGCGGTCTGGTCGAGCCGATCGATGGTGACGCGCAGTTGCCGTATGCCGCGGTGGCGGAGATCCAGATCGGTCACCAGCCGCTGCAGCAGCGTGCGGGTGGTGTGGATGACGATTCCCAGATCCGCGACGGGGCCGTCGAAGATGTGCTCGCACAGGGGCAGTGGACGCGGGCGGATGGGGACGATCGGTTCGGCGATATCCCCGAAGAGTTGGTCGATTCGTGTTACGGTGGCCGGGCCGTAGCGAAGGGCGATGCTGCGGCGGGGCAGTGCCAGCAGATGTTCGACGGTATGGATCCCGACTTCGTGCAGTGCCGCCAGTGTGCGGGGAGCCAGATTGAGCGAGGCGACTGGCAGTTGGGCGGTATGACGTCGGATGGCGACAGTTGAGTTTTCACCCGAGCAGGGGGCAAGCATGGCTTCGCCCTGCGGGCCGTAGCGGGCCAGAGCGCGGGCGGCGGTCAGTGTGGGGGCGCAGGCGATGCGGCATGCCAGGCCGAAGCGACGCTGCAGCGTCAGACGGATGCGGCGGACCAGCGCGGCGGGGTCCGGGTAAAGACGCTCGCAGCCGGAGACATCCATCACCAGCGTGTCAGCCGAAACTGTTTCTGCCGCGGCGGCATCGCACGCGGGGGATGAAACCCCGACGATGGGTGCCATGCGGGTACACCATGCGGCCAATGACCGCAGAGCGGTAATGTCGCGCTCCGGTCGCCACGGACGGATGATCAGCCGGGGATAGGGATGACTCAGATGCATGGAGGAAGCGGGCTGGCCCTGTGAGAAGCTCTGTGAGCGGGACTGTGCGTGTGGCTCGCGGGTCAAGGACTCGGGCAGCAGTGCCTTGGCGTGTGCCACGGTCATGTCGGGCCGGATGCCCAAATGCAGGCAGCGGGGGCAGCAGGCCACAACCAGCTCACGCTGGCTGACGGTGCGGGAGAGCATCAGCAGCGGGGCGTTGTCCGCCTGCTCGCGGCTGTGCTTGCGCGATGCTGCCGCGGCGGCGATGCGGGACGCAACCGAGCGTGCCGGAGGGCTGACCGGTGAGGCCAGGTGCGGCGTACTAGGCGGAAGCGGCGAAGGACCGGTATGGCTTGCCGTCTGGTGTGAGGGATGAAGAGGATGCAGGGGAGGGAGGGGAGGGAGGGGAGGGAGGGGTGGGAGGGGTGGGAACAACCCCTTGCTGCGGAGCTGTCGGCGCAGCACATCCAGCGACCAGTGGGGAAGAAACACAGACACAAAGCGGGCCACGGCTCTGCTCCACAATCCACGTGGGGGATTGGCACCCCGCGAGGACAATGTCGGGCGTATGCCCGGCATCGTGCACGGGCAGCCCTGCGGTGGGGGGGAGGAAGCTGAACTGCATTCCCTTGCAGTGCTCAAGTGTGACGGCCAGACGAGGCCGCCAGGTGATAGGTGGGATACGGAAACGGCCAAAGCCGTTCGGTGTACGCTGAGGCGGCGCATCGCTCCGTGGCACGGGCACCGGGGCGATGCGCCAGCGAGCACTTGCAGCCGAGAGTTCGCCCGCATCGCGATGCGAACGGACGAGCAGGCCGATGGCCGTGGCTCCGGAGGCGCCCGCGAGTTGCAGCCGGCGTGTGGCTGCCAGATCCAGGCCGCGTGCATCGGCGATGACGGCGGCCACGCCCGGGCTGCGCAAGGCCAGATCAATGGCCCACAGGCGAGAAGCGTCATCCGGTGGGTCGATGAGCACGCTGGCTGTCAGCAAGGCGCGGTGCGGGTCATCGCGATCGATCAGCGCGTGGACGCTGGGCCAGATGCGCTGGCCGATCCAGAGCACCAGCCGCTGCGGAGCGGTGAGCAGGGAGCGTGAGGCCAGATGGGTGAGTACCAGCAGCGGAGGGGCATCATCGGTGCGGGATGCACGTGGCGAAGAAGGACCGGCGGCATCGTGCGATGTGTGGTGTGGTGCTGGCGGGGTGAGCGTGGCAAACAGATCGTGCACACTGCCGCGGCGGAAGAGCTGGCTGGTGTGCGGCCAGCCGATGTCGATTGTGGAAGCGGGATGCTCGGCGGAGGCGGAGAGTTCGGAACCGAGCTCGATGGCGCGGATCTGTGTGCTGAGCTGGCGGAGCAGTTCATGACGCGGGGTGGCTGTGCCCGAGGAGGGCGTCACGGGGGGCAAAGGAGTTGGGCGAGGGGATACCATACAAAAACCAGTTTACACCCAAACGGAACACGTTCAAGTAAAACTGTTTGGATTTTGATAGTTATCCACAAAGCAGTGTTTTCGCAACTGATCGCCACAATTTATGGGGCTTTGGTCGGAGTGACGTCCGGCAGGAGGATGGAAACGTGAGAAAGCTGCAAACGCCGCCAGCGGGCAAAAAGAAACCCGCCGTGGCGGAGGCCACGGCGGGTTAAGGGATCTGAGATATTGCAGTTCAGAGAGCCGAGGGGCTCAGGAACTTAGCGGCGACGACGGCCAGCGGCCAGAGCGGCCAGACCGAAGAGGCCGGCGGCGGCCGGGGTCGGGACGGTGAAGAACTGGTTGCCAGCGAACTGGGTCATGTCCAGGCCGCCGACATTGCCGGTGAAGGTGCCGGAGCCGTTGCCACCGAGGTTGCCGGTGCCGGCGGGCAGGGGGGCCAGGAACTGGTTGGAGGCGTAGTCGTGGTTGCCACCGTTGATGAAGGCCATCACGGAGAACAGGCTGCCGGGGGCGATGCCGAGCATCGACCAAGGCACAGCGATCTCGATGCCGGTGGCGGCGCTGAGCGGGTCAGCAGCGCTGGAGCCGGTGACGCCGTCGGTGTTGGAGTTGTCAACGGCGACCTGGAGAGACCAGAGGGTCGAGCCGTTGCCGCCGGCGAGGGGGCCGCCGACGCCGTTGTTGGTGCCCTGGTAGCCACCACCCCAGGTGCCGCCAGCCAGAGCGCCAGCGTCAACGAAGAGCTCGTAGGGGTTGTTGCCGCCGGTGACGCTGATCCAGTGGGTGGCAGCGAAGCCGTTGTCGTGGCGGAAGCCGTTGAGGTTGGTCATCGCACCGAGGGTGCTGCTGATCTGCTGCTGGCCCGAAGCGCCGGTGCTGAAGAAGATCTCGAGCTTGTTGAAGTTGGTCTCGAGGTTGCCGGTGAACAGCAGGTAGGCGTTGTTCGCGTCAGCGCGGTAGTAGGCCGCGTTGAGCTCGGAGCCGTTGGTCGGGCCCTGGGCGTTGCCGAGGTTGGCGTCACCGAAGCCGGTGGCGTTGGTCTGGACGGACACGGCGGAGCCGTAGGCCGGGGTGAGGCTGCCATTGACCTGGGCCATGGCGGGGGCGGCCATCAGGCCGACGAGGGACAGCAGGGCGAACGTCTTCATCTCAATCTCCTTCGAGAAAAACAGTTTGTGGCTGCACCCCGCACGAATGGGGACCGCCGTGATCTCTCAGCTCCACCGCCCGATGCGATGGGAAAAACGGGAATGAAAGGGCTTTCCCGTGCGAGCAAAGGTAATCGAGAATGTCGTAAAGTCAATGGAAATCAGGAGATGGGCTCCGAAAAACGCCGGAGTCGACTGTCTGAAACGTTACATGAAAAGATGGGAGGTTTGCGAAGGTCTTATAACAAACGGGCTGCCCGGAGGGGGCAGCCCGCTGTCGGATCACCAAAATGGACCGGGAGGCCCGGCTTCGCCTCGTTACTTGATGCCAGCCTTGTCCAAAGCGGCCTTGAGCTCGGGCACCTGCTCGGCCCCGGTGGGGACCTTGAGACTGGAGCCCTTGAAGTCATCGCCGATGGGCTGGACCCGGCCGCCAAGGTGCTTGGCCAGGAAGGCCTCGGTCACCGCATAGAAGGACGTGCGGTTGGGCGGGCGGGCAAAGCCGTGGCCCTCGTCGGGGTACAGGACGTAAGTGACCGGGATGTTCTTGGCCTGCATGGCCTTGACGATCTGGTCGGCCTCGGTCTGCTTGACGCGCGGGTCGTTGGCACCCTGGCCGATGAGCAGCGGCTTGGTGATCCTGTCAACGAAGTTCAGCGGTGAGCGCGACTCGAGGAACTTGCGGCCCTCCTCGGTGCGGTGATCACCGACGCGCTGGGCGAACTGCTCGACCAGGGGCAGCCAGTAGGGGGGGATCGTGCTCAGCAGCGTGACGATGTTGGACGGACCGACAATGTCGACGCCGCAGGCAAACACATCGGGAGTGAACGTCAGGCCAACGAGTGTGGCGTAGCCGCCGTACGAGCCGCCGTAGATGGCGACCTTTGACTTGTCAGCGATGCCCTCGGCCACGGCCCAGTTGACGGCATCGAGCAGGTCGTTGTGCATCTTGCCGGCCCACTCGCGGTTGCCGGCGTTGAGGAACGCCTTGCCGAAGCCGGTGGAGGAACGGAAGTTGACCGACAGAACGGCGTAGCCGCGGTTGGCGAGCCACTGGTGCTCGGGGTTGAAGCCCCAGCTGTCACGAGCCCACGGGCCGCCGTGAACGTTGAGGACCATGGGAACGGGCTTGTCGGGGCGGCCGTTGCCGTCGGCATCGCTGCCGACGGGGATCGTCAGGTAGCTGACAAGTTCAAGGCCGTCGCGGCTCTTGATGACCACCGGCTGGAGTGAGGCCAGCGGCAGGCCTTCCAGGTCACGGCGGTTGGAGAAAACGAACGTGGCCTTCTTGGCCTTGCGGTCGTAGATGAACGACTTCGACGGGCCGTTGTCGATCAGATAGCTGACGACCCACTTGCTGTCATCAAGCGTGCGGCTGGTGATGTTGAAGTCGCCGGCCGAGACGGTCTTGAGATAGTCAAAGTCGGCCTGAATGGATGGATCGACGATCTTCCACTCCGACCGCAGGTATTCATAGCTGACGGCCTGCACGGTGTTCTCGGTGGGGTGGATGACCGCCCCGTCGACATCGGCGCGGGCATCCTCAGAAATCAGCTTGCTCTTGCCGGTTGCCAGATCAATGCCGACGAGGGCGGCGGTGTTGCGGCCGCGGCTGTCGGTCATGTACACCGTCTTGCCATCCTTGGAAAAGCCGATGGGGTTGGTGCTCAGGGCATCTTCCATGCCGATCTTCTGGAAGTCCTCCCACTTGCTCACCCCCTCGGGGCCGGCGGCCGGGGCGGCGGCCTTCTGCAGCGTGGTGCTGCCGTCCTCGTTCTGCTTGGCAGCCAGACGCGCGACAAAGTCGTCGTCAAACTGGAACCCGGCGAAGCCGTCGTTCTTCTGGATCAGCGTCAGTTCGCCGGTGCGGATGTTGACGCGATAAACGTCGTGGAACGAAGGGTCGCGGTTGTTCAGCCCGATGAGGATCTGCTGAGGGACCTTGTGCGAGACGCCTTCGATGCGAGCAGCGGGCCGGAGGGGCTTGCCGTTGGGCAGGGCCACGGGCTTGCCGTCGGGGCCGTGGATGGTGTCAAACGGGGTCAGATCGCGGACGTCGTTGTTGGTCAGATCAAGGCGGAAGATCTTGAAGTTCTCATCGCCGCCGACATCCTGGGAATAGAGGATGTCGTTGCTGGTGTACGCCCAGGAGAAGCTGCGAATGCCGCGGCCGGTGTCGCGGGTTACGGGGCGGGCATCGTCAAGCTTGCCGGCGGGGCCAACCCAGACGTTCAGCACGCCGGCGACGGGAGCGACGAAAGCGATCTTGTTGCCGTCGGGCGAGAGGCGGAGCGAGGCACGCTCCGGGTTGCCGAACAGGACGCTGCGGGGGATGAGCTGGCCCGCATCGACCGACTTGGCGGCGGGCTGGGCAGCGTTCTGGCCGTGAGCGGTACCCGCGAAGGCGAGCAGCGAGACTGTCACGGAGAGGGAAGCGAAGCGACGGATCATGCAGAAACTCCGGGTGAGCCAGGGACCCGCCTTTGGGCACCGCGTGCCGGGGGCGAGCTGACGACGGTACATTGGGATTCGCCAGGAAACGTATTCGGACGCAAGAATAGTCCGATAACTTGATATTCGCAGATGCCCCAACCTGTCGTATGGGAATCAGCCATGGGGTCTATCTTGAATGCTGCGGCGGATGCTGACTGGTCCAGACGGTGACCCCGCTGATTGAAGGCGATGCAGACTGATGACAAACAACGCGTTCTGGCGGCGGCCGACATCGTCAAGGTGATCGGGGACCATGTCACGCTTAAGCCCAAGGGGCGCGAGAAAGTGTGCCTGTGTCCGTTCCACGACGATCGCAACCCGTCGATGTACGTGGTGCCGCACAAGCAGATGTATCACTGCTTTGTCTGCGGCGCCGGTGGTGATGTGATCACGTTTGTGATGGAATATCACAAGATGGGGTTCGGCGAGGCGCTGGAGTATCTGGCCGACCGGTTCGGCGTCAAGCTGACGCCGTGGCAGCCCCGCAGCAGCGGCGGTGGAGAGCATGCCGAGGGGCCATCGGTCTCACGCGAGCAACTGGCGCAGGCGAACGCCGCGGCACAGGCGTACTTCCGGGCGATCCTCCGGCATCCCGAGCACGGCGCGGCGGCTCGGGCGATCATCGAGCGGAGGAAGATCAGCCCGGAGATGGTCGAGCGATTCGGGCTCGGGACCTCAGCGGACCGCTGGGACGGCCTGCTGCTGTATCTGCAGAGCAAGAAGGCGGATATCGCCAGCTTCCAGGGGGCGGGGCTGCTTAAGAGCCGCGAGTACGGTGGCGGGCTGTACGATGCGCTGCGCAACCGCATCACGTTCCCGATCCACGACATGCTGGGGCGGGTGATCGGTTTCGGGGCCCGGCGGATCGATGATGCCGATGAGCCCAAGTACCTCAACAGTCCGGAGACGGGGCTGTTCAACAAGTCGGCAACGCTCTATGCGATTCATCTCGCGGCTGATGCGATCCGCAAGGAGAACCGCGCGGTTGTCTGCGAGGGGTACATGGACGCGATTGCCTGCCACCAGGCCGGCGTGTGCAACGTGGTGGCGACGCTGGGAACCGCGCTGACAAGCCAGTCGGCCCGGGTGCTGCAGCGGTTGTGCGACACGGTGGTGCTGCTGTTTGACGGTGACGAGGCGGGGCAGCGGGCGGCGGACCGCGCGATCGAGGTGCTGTTCGGCTCGACCCTTGATGTGAAGATCGCGACGCTGGCCAACGTGCCGCCGATCAACGGTGTCAAGGCCAAAGACCCGGATGAACTGGTCAAGCTCCCGGGCGGCGTTGAGGCACTTCGCAGCGCACTGGACGTGGCCGTGGATGCGCTTGACTACCGCTACACGCGGCTGAAGGCCGAGTGGGCCGGACTGAACCTCTCTGCCAAGGCTCAGGCGGTGGAGAGTGAACTGCAGCGTCTGGTGGAACTCGGGCTCAACGTGGTATCGCCGGTCCGCAAGCAGATGATTATCCGGCGCATCGGCGAGATTTCCGGTGTTGATGAGATCACGATCCGTCGTGTGATCTCGTCGGCCGCGGGGAAGACCCCTGGTCGCGTTGAACCGGAGATGGTGCGAGCGGGCAGCGGACCGGTGCTGCGATCAGTCTTTGAGCACATTGTCGCGTGCATGCTGTGTGACGACAAGGTGGTGGCGACCTGCGGAGTGAATGCCGTGGAACTCGCCACGATGCTGACCGCTGACCGGTTTGAACGAGGCGAGTTTGCGATCATCGCGGCCCGGCTTGCCAGTCACCTGCGGCTGGGATCGCTGGAGGGGGCGAACATTCTGGCCGAGATGGACGATTCGGCCGTCGCGCGGGCAGCGACGGCGGCGATCGCGGAACTCACGCGGCAATCCGCCGGCAATGAGATCCAGCTTGCCAAGCACATGCAGGAGTGTGTCCGCAGTGCGCGGCGTGCCGTGGCCTCACAGAAAGTGGACGCCGATGCACCTCAGGCAGAGGGGGGCGGTGTTGCGGACTGGGCGGCCCGTCTGAAGTTGCTTCAGCAGGCGAATGCAACCGTGGGGCGGGATGCGCGTAATATTCCTAAGCCCACGCGTCAGTGACCTCCACGGGCCATTCGGCCAGCGGTCAACGCATGGGGAGTTGGTGGTAAACGACAACTTCAGGAATTCTCTGCCGGTTGCGGGCATCTCGCTCGCTCTCTTCGCTTGACAGGACGTGATGAAGCCTGGTGGTGGACGCTACAGGCGGGTTAAAGGTGGTTCGGTCTAAGGTGCGTGTGAATCTGGTAAAGGCGGTGGCACATGGTGCAGCGCGGAGCGTGGATGGGCGGGCAAGATGTGGGGGGGCGGACTGGAAAGGGCGGGGCCGCTCGTTGGGGGCGAGCGGGCGATGTGTCGCTGGCGGATGGATCGATTCCGACCATGCGTTCTCTGTGCCAGGCAGCGGCGGAGAGGCAGCTCTCTGAGCATCGGACCGTCGCTCTGCTCAAGCGGGTACTTGCCGGACAACTGCCCGACTTGTGGTCGCCGCTGGCTGAGCGGCAGGAGGTGCTGGCGGGTCCTGCTGGCGGCACAACTCGGGGCCGGGCGACGCGCGTTGCCGAACTGGGTGTGTATCTCGATCAGGCCTGTTCTGTTCCACTGCTCAGTATCGCCGAAGAGCGGTGCATCGCCGCAGGTATTGAACTGATGCGGGAGCTGGCCCAGACGCTCACGCTCCTGTGCCCGGCGGTACGGCGCGTCGCAGTCGCACTGCTTGATGCCGCAGGTCAGGGGCGTGTTCGCCCGCAAACGGTCGTGCGGGCTGAACGGCTATCGCCAAACAAGGGTGAGGGTAACGAGCTGCTGCAGGCTGCTGTGGAGCACATGGCTGCCCGGCTGCGACAGACGCTGCCGCGCGGAATCGGTGCATTCCACGAGAACCGTTGCCGCAGCCCGCGGAAGTCTGAACTGACGGTCCTCGTCGACTTGGCTCGCCACTCACCGATGCCCCGTGTTCGCGTGGGGGCGCTCATCCAGCTCTTTCGCAGGCTCGCCGGCACGAACACGTCGCGTGCCGCCGCGTTGCATGGCGATGATGACCTGACGTCGGTGGTCGCCCGGGTGGTCACTCACATCTGGACGCAGCACGAGCTCCTGGTCAGTGCCATGTGCATGGCCAATCTGCGTCTGGTGGTGGCTATCGCCAAGGCGTACGACAACCGGGGCGTTTCCATGATCGACCTTGTCCAGGAGGGCAATCTGGGCCTGCTTCGTGCCATCGATAAGTTTGATGTCTCGCGAGGCTATCGCTTTTCAACGTGCGCCACGTGGTGGATTCGCCAGGCGATCGGTCGGGCGACTCAGGAGCAGCCGCGTCTGGTTCGCCTGCCTTTGCACACGATGGAGTTGTTGGCCCGGGTGCAGGGTGCGGTGGTTGATGGAGAGATCTCCAGCGGTCAGAAGCCTGGTGCCGACGCGCTGGCCACAGTACTTGGCGTGAAGGTTTCACACATCCGCGGCTGCACCCGGCCCGGCGCGCAGCCTGTGCTCAGTCTTGAAGCCTCTCGCGGCGGGACCGACGACTTTTCGATCGGACGGACGTTGGCTGCGCCCGACACAACGCCCGGTGCTGCCCAGAAGCTCTCGCGGGATCTGGCGGCCGTGATCCGCACGCTGACCGTCCGGGAACAGCAGGTGTTGCGCCAGCGATTCGGCTTGGGGGGGTGGCCCGTTCGTACGCTCTCCGAGGTCGGATCTGAGTTCGAGGTGACTCGCGAACGGGTTCGGCAACTGGAGCTATCAGCCCTTCGCAAGCTCCGCCACCCTGTCCGGGCACGGCGGCTGACAGGCATCAGCGACTTGCGGCTGTAGCGGCTTGCATATGCGTCCTTTGGGATTGGACTTCGCTTGGGGCTGACTTCCCGACGGAACAGACCGGGCGAGGATGTTCTGGGTTTTGCGGACTGGCGTTTTTGCTGAAACCGCGTGATCCGGCCAGCGTACAACCTACCACCGGCCGCGCTTCAAGCGGCTGCTGTGGCATTGGTCGTTTCTTTGCCTGCCATGTCGAGCCCTTAGTTCGTCAGGAGCTTTTCGTATGAACGTTGCCCGCCGGTCAGTCGGTTTGCTCTGTGTGCTTGCAGGTTCTGCATCGGCGTTCGCTGTGCCGGCGATCGACCTGGCGGACGGATCCGTTGAGCTTCTCGTGACGGCCCCCAAGCTTGATCGCCAGACGCTCGCGGCCGAGGCCGCCGCAGCGGGTGGCCATTTGACCTGGTCAAGCACGCTGGTGGCAGGATTGCATGTGCTCAAGGGCCCAGCCAATGGGATGCTCGGACTCGCCGGACGGCTGCGTGTGACCGACGGGGTGACCTACGCCGCCCCGGCCGAACGCCATGAGACGCTCGACCAGAGCGTGCCGTATGGGATCGATCTGGTCGCCGCTCCGGCGTTCTGGGCGGTTTCCTCGGCGCCGCGCGGTGCGGGGGCCACGGTGGCCGTTCTTGACACTGGCATCGCCAATGCGCACCCGGATCTGCCCGTGCCGGTGGCCACCAGCAGCTTCATCGCTGGGGAGACGGTCTTTGACGGCAACTCGCACGGAACCCACTGCGCGGGAACGATTCTGGCACTGGACAATACCGATGGCGTGATTGGAGTGGCGCCGCAGGCGAATCTGATGGTCGCCAAAGTGCTGGCCAACTCCGGTTCGGGCAGCACTGCCGGCATCGTTCAGGCGATCGAATGGGTCGTCACGCAGGGCGGGGATGTGGTGAGCATGTCGCTGGGTGGCGGCGGATATGAGCAGCCGTTCCAGGACATGATCAACGCCGCCAACGATGCAGGCATCGTCGTCGTTGCTGCCGCGGGCAACTCGGCGAGCTCTGCCGCGGCATACCCGGCCTGGTACGGGGGCGTGATCTCGGTCGGTGCGGTGGATTCGTCCTCGGCACTGGCCAGCTTCTCCAACTTCGGCCCAAAGACCAGCGTTGTGGCTCCCGGTGTCAACGTGCTTTCCACCGTCCCTGCCCCGGCCAGTGTGGATGTCACCTGGTCGGGCACGCTCCGATCCGCGCGGGCCTTGGCCGGTGCGGCCACCGGCGAGGTGACAGCCAGCGCGATTTTCTGCGGCTTCGGCGGCGCCGCGGCGGACTTCCCGAGCAACGTTGCGGGCAACATCGCCCACATCCGGCGCGGCGGGCTCGATGCGTCCGGCAACCGCTACACCTTCCAGGTCAAGGTGAACAACGCGATCGCGGCGGGGGCCGCGGCGGTCATCATCAGCAACGACGCTGCCGGTGCATTCAACGGGACACTGAATCAGGGCGTCGGTATTCCCGCAGTTTCGATCACTGATGTTGATGGCAACGCACTTGAGGCAGCCAGCGGCATCCAGACGACAGTTCGCAACATTCTCGGCGCGGCGGGTGGCGGGTACGGGAGCAAGAGCGGCACCTCGATGGCCTGCCCGCACGTCGCGGGCGTCGCCGGCTTGCTGATCGCCGAGTTCCGTTCGCGAAACGTCACGCCCGCCCTGCTTCGGCAGGCACTTGAGCAGGCCGCGGTGGACTTGGGCGATGCCGGACGGGATGACACCTTCGGCTGGGGCCTGGTCAACGTCGCCGCGGCGCGGACCTGGTTGGATTCCACGCTGCCACCCGTCTGCGCGGCTGACCTGACCGGGTCGGATACGGGCGGTCCGGACGGAACCGTTGATGGAAGCGACTTCATCGCGTTCATCAACGCCTTTGCCGCCGGTGAGCCCGCCGCCGATGTCGTGCTCGACGGCACCATCGACGGCAGTGACTTCATCGAGTTCATCAACGCGTTCGGAGCTGGCTGCTGAGCAGGCTTGCAGTCGGCGTCGGCTCGGGTTGCTCGGTGCCCGGCTGGCGATCTACGCTTGTCACATGATGCGACGATTCATGTGGTGGGTCCCCGTCCTGGCTGTGCTGGCGGCCTTCTCCGGCTGCGCGAAGAACCTCGCTACCGGGCGCAACCAGTTCAACGTGATGTCTATGCAGCAGGAGGTCCAGATGGGACTGTCCAGCAAGCAGGAGATCATCACGCAGTTTCAGGGTGCAGTTCCTGATGCCCAACTGCAGGCCTATATCACCGATCTCGGGCGGAGGCTGTCGCAGCTCACTGAGGGGGACAGTCCCAAGCTCCCCTGGAGCTTCACGCTTCTGAACTCCGACATTCCCAATGCCTTCGCGCTGCCGGGCGGACAGGTCTTTGTGACGCGGGGGTTGGCCAAGCGGCTGACCAACGAGGCGCAGCTTGCCGGCGTTGTCGGGCATGAAATCGGCCACGTGACCGCACGTCACGGTGGCGAACGGATCAGCAAACAGCTCGGCTTTGAGGTGATCGTCAAGGGGCTCGGGGCCGGCACGGGCAGTCCGGAGCTCGAGCAACTGTCCGGGCAGGTCGCGCAGATCACGTTGCTGGCCTACAGCCGTGATCAGGAGCACGAGTCCGACTCCCTGGGCGTGCGCTACATGTCAAAGCTCGGGTACAACCCGCTGGGCCAAGTGCAGGTGATGGAGATGTTCGCCAAGATGCAGGCTGCCAGCGGCTCCCAGCCCTCGGAGTGGACCAGCACCCATCCGGACCCTGCCAACCGTGTCAAGCGGCTCCGCGACGAGATCAACCGCTCATATGCGGCAACACAGAAGGACCCGAAGTACAAGCTCAATGAAGCCGAGTACCGCAGCAAGATGCTCGGTCGGCTCGCCCTGCTCCCCCCGCCGCCAGATGCTGATGCTCCCGAGACTCGATTGGCTATCGCACGGTTGGGTGACCACGGTACCTGGTGCGTCCACTGTGCCGCAGGCGAGAAGTCGCACTGAGCAGGTTCAGCCGAGGAGGACGTACCTGTTGCAAACAGCTGTTTGGTCGTTGGCGCAGAAAATGCGCGTCTGCCACGGTGGCAGGTCAAGGGGTGATCGCCCCAGCTGACCGCCATTTCGTGAGCGGGTTATCCACAGCCAGTGGGTGCTGGAAACCGCGTTTTCGGCCCGATGTACTGAACCGGGCACTCCGGGTTGATTGTGGTACGGCACTTGCCGATCATCGCCCGAATGACTGCTGCGGCATCTGGTGCCGCGGGCAGTGCCACCCTCTGGCTGTAAAAGGACCAAGTCCGTGAGCATCAACTATCAGCGCACGCGTGAGATGACCATCGACGAGCTCTTGCTCGAGAACCGGGTCGTGTTCCTCATCGGTGAGATCACCCCCGCCTCGGCCGCGCGGGTGACCATGCAGATGCTGTATCTCGAGAATCAGAAGAAGAGCACGGAGATTCACTTCTACGTCAACTCCCCGGGCGGCGTCGTGGACGACACGCTGGCGATCTACGACACGATGCAGTTCATCTCGTCTCCGGTCAGCACGTACTGCATGGGCCGTGCGTATTCCGGTGGCTCACTGCTGCTGACGGCGGGCCAGAAGGGCAAGCGGTTCATCCTGCCCCACGCCAAGGTGATGGTGCACCAGCCGCTGGGCGGCATCACCGGTCAGGCCGAGGACATTCGCATCCAGGCTGAGCAGATCATCAAGGACAAGAACGAGCTGATCAAAATCATGGCCCACCACACGGGTCAAACGCCCGAGCGCATCCGCACCGATGGCGAGCGTGACAAGTACTTCACCGCCGAGGAGGCCAAGGCATACGGCCTGGTCGACGAGGTGATCAACTTCAAGCCGAAGGTCTGAGCCTGATTTGTCTCCGCTTTGAGCGGGCGGAAACGCGGAGCATGCCTCCGGCCGCCCGATCTCTGTCCTGATTCACTGAACTTCCTCCGGCCCCCGGCTGGATCTGCAAAGGCGAACACATGAGCTATCTGGTCCCGATCGTGATTGAGAAGACAGGCCGCGGCGAGCGGTCGTATGACATCTATTCGCGTCTGCTGCGCGACCGCATCATCTTCCTCGGTGGTGGTGTGAACGATGAGGCTGCCAGCCTCATTGTCGCTCAGATGCTCTTCCTGGCCAATGAGGACCCCAAGAGCGATATTCACTTCTACATCAACTCACCCGGCGGCTCGGTTACCGCGGGTCTGGGTATCCTCGACACGATGCGTTTCGTGCCCTGTGACGTCTCGACGTACATCATCGGCCAGGCCGCCAGCATGGGCTCGGTCCTCGCGGCCAGCGGCACCAAGGGCAAGCGTTTTGCGCTGCCAAACGCCCGCAACCTGATGCACCAGCCGCTGCTCGGCGGCGTTATGGAAGGTCAGGCCACCGATCTGGAGATCGAGGCCCGCGAGATGCTCCGGCTCCGAGACCGGCTGTACAAGGTGTACTCCGAGGCCACCGGCCAGACGACCGCCAAGATCGAGGCCGACTGCGACCGCAACAAGTGGCTCGATGACAAGGAAATGCTCGAGTACGGTCTGATCGACAAGGTGCTGACGGCCATGCCCCGCGTCCGCACCGACGGTGCACCCAAGGACGACGAGTAAAGCCCACGTCCGCTGCGGCGGACACTTTGCAAACAACAACGCACGCCGCCGATGGGGGCTCCATCGGCGGCGTTTTTCGTTCCACGGTGACAGTGGGGCAGTTACCCCAGCCCGCGGGGGGCTGGGCAATGCACCGGACTGCGGCGGGCGGCCGATACAGCCCCTGTGAGCCCAGACTCGGCAGCCCAGCCCGAACCCATCGTTGAGCCCAAGGTGGCGATTGGTTCCGCGACCGGAACTGCGCCTCAGGGGGCCAGTGCGCGGTACATTGTCGGTCTCTGCCGCCAGGCCGATGCCGAGCGTTACGTGGCGTCACTGACGTCTCCGCGATGGCTTCTGCACACCGCTGTCGATCCTGTCCCCGCCGGTGAACTGGCCGCACTGACTGTCGTGGTTGACCCTGCGGACTTCACCGGTGCCCGGGGTGAGGCGAACCTGGCTGATGTTCGCTGGCTCGGCCCTCGGGCGACCAGCCACGAACAGATTCTGCGTGCCGCAATGGCCCTTGGGCCGGTGTTGCCTTGCCGCTTCGGAACGCTCGTGGCAGATGCGGCCGCTGCTCGCCGACTGGTAGAAAGCAGGGCGGGCATCTTCGAGCACTTTGCTGCTCTGACGCAGGCTGCCGATGAGTGGACGGTTCGTATCGGTTACGACAAGGCCGCGGCGATCGCTGCGTTTCTCTCGGCTGGTTCGGGCGGACCTGCTGGCGGCGCGGCGTACCTGCTGCGACGCAAGCGTGAACAGGAGGCCGCCACAAAGCTGGTTCCGTGGCTGACCGACTCGGTCAAGGCCGCCGCCGCGGGTCTGATGCTGGATCCGCCGGCATGGCTGCGGGCCGTGAACCCGGGGCGTGCCCGCAAGGGTGACAGCCCGCTGGAGCCGCTGCTGACGCTGAGCATCGTGGTTGCCAGGGACGGTGCGGCGGCGTTCGACCAGGCTGTCGAGTCGCTGGCTGCCGAGATCGAACCGCGGGGCTGTCACGTGCACCTTGACGGGCCGCTACCGGCGTATGGCCTGGCCTCCTCGCTGGTTACCGAGTCGGAGCCGCTGGGCACATGAGCAGCCCGGCCGCAAGTTTCGTCGTTGCCGTGATCGCGGTCATTGCCGCCGATGGGCCGCTTGCCGCATGCTCCGCGGCTGAGCGGGCCGAACGTTTGGGTGTAGATGTGGACCAGACGGGCCTGGTCACTCACGCGGGGCTGGCTGCGATTGTGGTTCGAGTAGCCGCCGCGGAACTTGCACCGGAGGCTGCCCACCTCACCCGCTGGTTGGCGTTGCTGGAGGCGGTGGCCCGGTCGGGCCCGTCAGTTCCGATGCGGTTTGGCCAGCAGGCCGAAGATCATGGCGAAGTCGAGCGATTTCTTGCGTGCCGCAGCGAGCATCTTCATGGGCTGCTGGGGACCATCGGCTCGTGTGCGGAGATAGCGATCCGGCGGACCGGACCAGAGTCAGTAGTTGAGGCATCGCCGATCGGCCAGGTATCTGCCGCCGCCGGAAGTGGCCGCGCGTTCCTGAACAACCGCAAAGCGGGGCTGGTTGACTCGACTGGCGCGGCGGCCTCCGGCCGGCTGGCACTTGAGGTTCGCCATTTTGTGGCGGAACTGCCCGGGATGGTCGCGACCGCCATTCGGAGTATCCGGGCCGAACCCCCGACGCCACGGCTGCCATGGCCGGGCATCAGCGTAATGGTCGACCGCAGCATCGCCGCCGGACTGGTGGCCAGCATCCGGAGTGGTTCGCTGGCAGGTTCGTTTGGCAGCGGTGGCGTGACAGTCAGTCGCCCGCTGCCGCCGCTGAGCTTTGTCGCCGCTCGGCCGGACGATCTGCTGATCGAGCCCAAACCGGAGGCAGTGGGAGGGGGAGGCGACTTGACAGCGCGACGTGCGAACGATCAGCCATGAGCGAATCCGACAAGCAGTCCGGCCGGTCACAACCATCTCCCGCTCCGGGTGATGTTGAGGTGCTTTCCATCTCGTTTGATGAGGCACAAGCCGAGCTCGAGTCGCTGATCGATCGGATCGAGACCGGCCAACTCGGGCTGGAGGAGGCCGTTAAGGCGTACGAGCACGGGGTTCGACTCGTCAAGCATTGCCGCGGCATCCTCTCACGGACGGAGCAACGGTTCGCCGACCTCTCGGCGGAGATGCGGGAGACGAACTGACCGCGGCGGGTGCCCGCGGCCCGTCGGTCAAGCTCAATCATGGACACAACACAGCTGATTATCTGGATCGGGGATTGGATGCCGGTGCTGTGGGTCTTTGCGTTCGGCGCATGCGTCGGCTCGCTGCTGAATGTGCTGGCCTATCGGCTGCCCCTGGGGCTCGACTGTGTCACTCCCTCGTCGCGCTGCCCGAGCTGTGATACCAAGCTGACCTGGCGGGAGAACATCCCGATCTTCGGCTGGCTGATGCTCTGCGGCAAGTGCCGCTTCTGTCGGTCGAAGATCAGTCCCCAGTACCCGATTGTTGAGGCGTTTGTCGCGTTCCTGTGGGCTGGTACATACGCGTTGTGGTTTGTGCTCCCCAGTTACGGCCAGGGGCCGTTTGGCATTCACTGGGCCAGCGTCAAGCCGGAATGGACACGCCTTGGTGTGCTGCATGTCTGGCCGATCATGCTGGTGTTCTTCAGCCTGTTCTCTTGCCTGGTGGCGATGACGCTGACGGACCTGAAGAGCTTCACAATACCACTGGTGCTGCCTTGGTTTGCGACGGCGTTCGGAGTAGTTACGCACACGGCGTTCGCTGTCTACGTCGGGCTCTCGGGCAAGGATCTGGCGCCGCTGCGGGGTACCGAGTGGCCGTGGAGTCTGGCAACTCCCGCAGTACAAGTCGGTGATGTGGCGGCGGGGTTGACGACGCTGAGTTCATGGTGGTGGATCGGCGCCTCGATCGGCGGAACAGTCGGTATTGGCGTCGGCCTGCTGCTGCTGCGCTTCAAGCTCATTGGCCGGTCGTTTGAGGACTACCAGGCATGGGAGGAAGCCGAGATTGCCAAGCAGCAGGCCGACGCAGCCGTCGGCACTGGTCAGAGCACGGTCGAACAGCCAGCTGCGGACCCGACCGAACTCTGGATTGCTTATCCGCACGCTCGGCGTGAGATGGTAAAGGAACTGGCCTTCCTGGCACCCTGCGGCGTGCTGGCATGGTTCGGCGGGCAGTGGATGGTGGGGTTGCCAACTCGCGGTGCGGACATCACGACCACGACGGGTGTCGCGATTGAGACCGCCATCATGCCACCGTTGTGGCTCAACGTGCTTTCTGGTGTGCTGCTCGGCTATCTGGTCGGCGGCGGAATTGTCTGGCTCGTCCGGATACTCGGCTCGATCGGCTTCCGCAAGGAGGCCATGGGTCTGGGTGATGTCCACCTGCTGGCTGCCGTCGGGGCCTGCGTTGGATGGATCGATTCCATCCTGACGTTCTTCACCGCGGCGTTTGTCGGGCTCATCGGGACGGTGCTGGCAATGGTTGTTGCGTCTGCCGCTGGAAGGAAGGGGGGGCCTCAGCGAACGCTGCCATTCGGACCTTCCCTGGCAATCGCCTGCGGCATCGTGGTGCTATTCAAGCCGCTCTTTGAGGCCGGCCTGACTAGGCTGCTTCACGCCGAGCTGCCGGTGAACCTGCCGTGACCGGCTGCTTCTTCGACTCGGCCAGCAGCCAGCCATCCGGTTATGGCCGCCAAAGTGGGGGGGCGTAAAAAGGGCTTCCATGCCGTGCAGCCGGGGGCCTGGTACCGGGCAAACCGTCTAAAGCGACTCCGAGGTCAACTTTTCTGAAGTTCGACTGGCGAAAGCTGCGATAGCGACGTACCTTGACATTGTGCAGGGGCTGCCCTGCCGAAATCTTCGCCGCGAAACCGATTTCATTGACGAAAGGCGCGGCTGATCGAGACTCTGGAGTGACCGCATGAGCCGTTACAAGACGATCCTGCTGTTCGGGGCCCCTGGTGCTGGGAAGGGCACGCAGGGCAAGATCCTGGGCATCGTTCCTGGCTTCTACCACTTGTCCTGTGGCGAGGTCTTCCGCTCACTGGACATGGGCACCAAGCTGGGCCGCGTGTTCCTGGAGTACTCATCCAAGGGCCTGCTGGTCCCCGATGAAGCCACGATCCAGATGTGGCACCAGAACATGCACGCCCGTACGGTGCTAGCGATCTACAAGCCGCACGTTGATCTGCTGGTGCTTGACGGCATCCCGCGGAACACCAACCAGGCCAAACTGCTGGAGAAGCACCTGGAGGTCCTCAAGATCGTGCACCTCGTCTGCCCCGACAAGGAGAAGATGATGGAGCGTCTCCGTCGCCGCGCGATCAAGGAGAATCGCGCTGACGATGCGAAGGAAGAGGTCATCCGCAAGCGGTGGAACGTCTACGAAGACGAGACCTACCCCGTGCTGGATTACTACTCCCGTGATCTGGTTGCTGAGGTCGACGCAATGGGCAGCCCGGCGGAGGTGCTCGAGAAGGTCCTCCACATCCTGGTTCCCGTGCAGAATGAGCACTTTCTGAACCCTGCGGCCCCGGCGAAGGCTGGAGGCAAGCCGCAGGCCAAGGCGACAAAGCCGACGACCAACGGCACCGTGAAGCACGACGCAAGGGCTGGTGCCAAGCGGACCGCTCGCTGAGACGCCGGGCTCCGGTGTTTCAGACCAATCCAAGATGAATGAAAAAGGCCCCGACGTGCGTCGGGGCCTTATCCATTCATGGAACGTTTGATGGAGGCTCACGCGCCGGACTTGCTCGGACGCTTGGCCTCGGGCATCGCCTCAATTTCCTGAATGTGCGGCATCTGCTTCGGCGTGGTCGGGGCGTTCTTCATCGCGGCCTGCTCGGACTCACTCGGTGGTGTCGGAGCAGGGGCGCCGCCGCCGAACGGGAACAGGCCGATCTGACCGGCGAGCATGAAATAGCCGCCGATCAGGAGGGCTGACACCGCGAAAATGATTTTCGGGGTGTCGTTCTTCTTCTCCTCCGGGCGGGCTGCACGTGCGGAGCTTGCTTTTCCAGAAATGTCGTATGCCACGATGGACTCTCCAAAACAGGGTGGTCGCGTTCAGTGCGGCCGGGATTGTGAAGATAGTGTATGAGGGCAGGCGAATCCGGGAAAGTATCAGCTTCCGGAAGGACAGTCCACGCCACCTGGTTCCAACCTGGAGACCAGCCGCCCCGACATCGATTGGGTTGACGGGTTATCCGACATCCCGCCCTTGGAACAGCAGGATCGCCACAGCCAGCGCAGCGCCGATAAGGCAGCCGCTGTACAGGAGGATCAGCAAGGCATGCTCTGGCGGGATTGGCTGGTTCTGCGTGACGGCATCAAGCAGCCAGAAGTGCTGGAAGTTAGGAAGCACCGAGGAGGCCAGAATCGCCACCGGGTGGGCCTTGGTTGGGGCCAGGAAGATGTGGTCGCCCTCGCGGGGCGGACGTGACACTTTGACCGCTGTCGTAGAACCGCTGATTTGGCCAATGGTCAGCTGACCGACCTTCGGATCCGAACTGACGACCAGAATCGCCGGGGCGAGATCGCGCGGCGGACTCTCAACATCAAAATTCAGGCTCGCCGGTGGGGGGGCAAAGTTGCCCGAGGCAAGATCAAAGCCGCTGGGGAACGGTCCGTACCACAGCGGGTCGCCGGGTTTGACCACCTTCGCCGGGGCAGAGCGCAGGGTTACCAGGTAACGGTCACCGGCGTTCTTGAACTCAGCCATGTTTTCGCGGACCGGCTCAACCTTCAGCACGGTGCCCAAGGCTACGTTTTCGTAGGCATAGCGGCCGACGAGCGGCCCGGTGAGCATGCCCAGAACAAGGACGCCGAAGCACACAACCAGCGTCATGACCTGTCCCAGTCGCGTTGATGCCGCGACGGCGATGGCACACAGCACGGCGATGGCACTGGTCAGCGAAAGTGCCGCCAGCAGCACCATCGGCTTGAGCTGCTGGGCCAGCATGGGCACCTGGGTCTCCCCCGGGCGGGCCCTGCTCATCAGGTTCCATTCCGGTCCGACCGCCGTGCAGATCGCCGCGGCAAGGATCATCAGCGGGAACATCGTCAGCGTGCTGGCCTGGGGAAATGACCAGCCGTAAAAGAAGTTTCCCCACAGGCCGATTGCGATTGACAGGGCTGCCGCCCCGACCGAGAGCGTGATGACCGGACCGTCGATCGTCTGCGAGGCGTTGCTCAGCACGCCGTGACGGACGGCGAGCATGAGGAATGCCACCATCGTCAGTGTGCCCACCAGCACGGCGGCAGTGACGCCAAGGTACTTGCCCAGCACCACAGCCGGCCGCGGCACGGGCTTGGAGACCACGGTCAGAACCGTCTTGTTCTCGATCTCGCGGCTCATCGCCGCTGTGGCCAAGAAGCCTGCCAGCAGCGTGCCGGCCAGGAAAATGGACGCCAAGCCCAGATCCAGCAGTAGTTTGTTGTCCCCGGACACCTCACCCACCTCGGTGTAGCCCATCGAGAAGCCGGTGCCCCAGGTGGTAAAGAACATCGCAATCCCCGAAAGGGCGACGATGATAAAGAAAATCGGCTGCCGCACGGCTTCAAGGAAGGTCGTTCTGGCGATGGTGAAAATCATGGGGCTGCGAAGAGTTCGGACCAGGTGTCAGTGCATTGGGTCAGGCCGGAAGTGCGGCACGTCAGGGCGTCCGCCGAGCGGACGGACGCAACGGCCGGGCGGGCAAGAGCTGCCCGCCGATGGTCGGTACGTGACCGGGAGGGTAGATGTTTGCTGGCGACCGGGCGAACCGGAAGGCCGGATGAACGTAACGAAGCTTCGGTGGTCACTGGACCCGGACGCCCGGGCCGGGACAATTGCGCCGGTCAGTGTCCGTGTCCGGCCAACTTCGGCCGGTCGGCCGGTGTACCGTCCGCCCCCGTCGGTCGGCGTTCTGCCGGTCGGTGAACCCTCCCGTCGCTGCCCGGCGGGATCGAAGCCCGGTCGTTTGTTGTACAGATCTCTCCCCGCACGGAGTGCGTGATGAAGTCCGATTCCAGAACCTACGCCAGAGCAACCGCCGTCTGCCTCATGGGGGCCGGCCTGCAGTTGGCGCTCGGCGCGATCCTTCTGATCTATGGCCTTATGGGTGCGGCGGTCCGAATTGACGACAAGGTCTTTGTCGTTCAGGACCACACCGCGATCACGGGTGGCTATTTCATCCTCATCGGCTTGACTGTCTGGATCGCCCTGGCGGTGGTCTTTGACCAGCACCGGCGCGAGCGGCTGGAGGCCATGGAGAACGAGGCTCTGGATCAGGCCGGTGGCAAGGCCTCGGTCTTCGAGTCCGCTGCCGAAGACCTCCGGGTCAACGCCCGCCGCCTGGCGTGGATGCATCGCTTCCTGCTGCCGGGTGTCAGTCTCGGCCTGGGCGCTGCGCTCTTGACGCTGGCGTACTTCCGCTACACCTCAGGTTCGGCCCAGATCGGCTTCGATGCCGCCAACAAGGACAACTTCTCCACGTTCCTGGCCGCCCGCCCCGCCCTCCGCGGCTGGGCCATGTCGCTGGCCATCGGTATCGCGGTCATCGGCTTCATTTTCGCCCGATTCGTCTCGGGCATGGCCAAGCAGCCGGTCTGGTCCAATCTCCGCGGCGGCGCGGGATACGCCGTGGCCGCATCGCTGGTCGGCGTCATCATTCTGCTCGGCCACTTCGTGGACCTTGCAGGCACCGACGTTCTGCTTCGCTACGGCGTCATCGCCCTGCCGGTGGCCATCGGCGTGCTCGGTCTTGAGATCTATCTCAGCTTCCTGCTCAACCTCTACCGGCCCCGCAAGGCCGGTGAGACGCCCCGCCCGGCGTTTGACTCGCCGGTGCTCAGCTTCGTCGCCTCGCCCGATCGCATCGCCAAGACCATCGGCGACGCCATCAGCTACCAGTTCGGTGTCGATGTCAGCAGCTCCTGGGCCTACCGGCTGCTGAGCCGGTCGATTCTGGCCCTAGTGCTCATGGGCGGCGTCGTGGTGTGGCTGCTGACGACGATCTCAGTCATTGCCCCCAACGAGCGTGGCCTCCGCGTGCGTTACGGTGCTCTCGTCGAGCAGCTCGGCCCGGGTCTGCACTTCAAGCTGCCGTGGCCGCTGGAGACCATTGATCGCGAGTCGACTTCGCTGGCGGGATCCGAAGATGGCGTGCCCGGTGTGGACCTGGCCACTGCCGCACCCAAGCGGGAGACCCCGGTGATCCTGTGGACCAACGACCACAAGGTCGAAGAGTTCCCGGTCGTTGTTCAGGCCAGCCGCTACGCCAAGGACGCCAACGTCGGCCAGGATCTCGGCCTGATGATCGTTGAGATTCCGCTGGTGTATCGCATCGAGAATGTGGAGAAATGGGACCGCTTCGCCTCGCCGAACTCACGCGAGGATCTGATCCGTGCCCGTGCCCGCCGCGAGATCCTGATTCAACTGGCAACGCTGACTGAGGATGACCTGGTCGGTGCTGGTCGCGTTGGTGCGAGCGATCGCCTGATGAAGGCCGTCGATGCCGCGATCAACGGTCCGCTGGATAAGGGTGGGCTCGATGCCGGCGTGAAGGTGGAGTTTGTGGCCATCACCGGGGTGCACCCGCCCAAGGATGCGGCCAAGAAGTACGAAGAAGTCGTCAGTTACCAGCAGAACCGCGAAGAGATTATCGAATCCGGCCGCGTTGCAGAGATCGGCCTGCTGGCCAACGCGGCGGGCAACGCCGACACGGCCCGAAGGATCGTCGCGGAAATCAACGCTCTGGTCAAGATGCGCGACGACAAGAAGGACGACGCCACACTGGCCGAGCAGGAAGTCAAGATCGAATCGCTCATCGTCACCGCCGGCGGTCGCGCCGGTCAGGTTCTGGCCGAGGCCCGCAGCCAGCGATGGGCCCGCCACATGAGCGAGCGTGGTCAGGCCGAGGGCTACAACGCCCGTCTGTCGGCCTACCGCGCCAATCCCAAGCTTTACATGGCCGGGCTGTACTTCAACACGCTGACCGAGGTGATGCGGGATGCCCGCGTCTTCCTGGTCAGCGATGATGTCGCCGGTGGCCAGATCAACCTCGACCTTAAGGAACTCGACACCGGCGGCAACGTGCTGACCGGCCAGAGCTCTCAGCCCAAGTAACCCCGAACCCCGCCGCAGTGCACCGCGTGGTGCGCCGTGCGGTCGTGTCCCGCGTGTTTCAAGATCCTCCGTCGGATTCCCCGGTACCGACCGACACCGACAGACCTCATCGAGTTCCTGACAGTTCCTGTCCGCGGCATGCAAGGCCCCGGACGCCCATGGAGACGGCAGCGTGCAGAATCTTCTGAGAATCCTGGTCGCGGCAGTGATCGTCCTGTCGATCATCGCGTTCATGACCACCTACACCGTCCGCTTTACGGAGCAGGCGGTGGTGACCACCTTCGGCAAGGCCGACGAGAGCGCTGTCCGCTCCGAGCCCGGCCTGGGCTTCAAGTGGCCCTACCCGGTCCAGAGCGTCACCAAGTACGACACCCGCGCCCGGTATGTCGAGACCCGGGCCGAGACGCAGGGCACCGCCGACGACCGGCAGATCATCGTGACCGCCTATCTGACGTGGAAGGTCGACAACGCTCTCCGCTTCTACGAGCTCTACGGCAACACCGGCTCGCGGGCTCTGGACCACTTCCGTAACGCCGACGAGAACCTCAAGCAGATGCTCCGCGCCGCGCTGGCGGAGATCAGCAGCTTCAACATGACCGACCTGCTCTCGGCTGATGCCGGCAAGAGCAAGCTTGCAGAGGTTGAAGGCCGCATGCTGGAGAACATCCGTTCCCGCGTGACCAACAAGGACGGCGGAGCGCTCAAGCCGCTGAGCGTGGGTATCGCGGTGCTTCGCCTGCCGGAGACCACGACCAAGGCCGTCATCGACCGCATGCAGGCGACGCGAAACCAGCTTTCTGCCCAGGCGATCAACTCCGGCAAGTCACGGGCCGAGCAGATCAAGGTCCAGGCCGAGAGCGACGCCCGCACGATCATGGCGTTTGCTGATCGCCGTGCCTCGGTCATCCGCGCTCAGGGCGACCAGGAAGCCGCCCAGTACTACCAGAAGCAGAATGCCGATCCTGACCTGGCGGTGTTCCTCAAGAACATCGAGTTCATGAAGCAGGCCATGAGCAAGCGGACCACGCTGGTGTTCTCACTCAGCGAGCCGGGCCTCGGCCTGCTCCGCCCCGGCGCACTGAGCAACCTCAAGCCCGGCGAGCTTCCGAAGTTCGAAGGCAAGCCCGCATCGGCTGCCCCTTCTGCCCCTGCAACCACGGGAGGCCGCTGAACATGGCAGAGCTTCAGCCCCCGACGGGCAGCAATCCTGAACCCCAGGCCAACCCGGCGATGGTCGTCCGTCGCCGCCCGGCCTCGGTCAACTTCCGCGACGGTGCAGGCGAGGGCGGCGCTTCGCTGATGGATCCGGCGAACCAGTCGCTGGCCGATGCGCTGAAGATCACCTATCGCATCCTGCAAGTCGGCATGCTCGGCCTCGTCGGCATGTTCGCCTTCTCAGGCCTCCAGAGCGTGCAGACCGGTGAGAAGGGCATCCGCGTGGTGCTCGGCGCGATCCAGAGCGACGACCTGGCCCCGGGCTTCCAGTTCAGCCTCCCCCGGCCGCTGGGCGAGATCATCAAGGTGTCCACCGGCATCGAGACCATCTCGCTGCGCAGCCAGTTCTTCCCGGCCATCGGCAACACCAAGGAAAACGAGAACAAGTCGCTGACGGACCTTTCCAACAGTGCTCGCGATATTCTCGATCCCTCTCAGGACGGCGCGATGCTCTCGGGCGATCTGGGCCTTGCCCACGGCCGCTTCACGCTGCAGTACCAGCGGCGCGATATCAAGGCCAACACCCGCAACATCGACCCCGAGTTTGAGCAGCAGATGGTCCGCGCCGCGGCAGTGCGCGGCATCACCCACGCATCCGGCCGTCTCAGCGTCGATGAGATCCTCAACAACCGCGCCGACCCCTCCCGCAAGGGCGAGTTTCCGTCGCTCGACTTCGAGGCCCGCCGCCTGACCCAGCAGGCTCTCGATCAGATCGATGCCGGTATCGACATTGTCCAGTTCAACGTTGAACTCCGCTCGCCACCCCTGCGGCTGCTCTCGTCGTTTGCCTCCGTGCAGACGGGCCAGTCCGAGGCCAGCAAGGAGATCCAGCAGGCCCAGCAACAGCGGGCCGAAACACTGGCCAACGTCGCCGGTGAGGCGGCTCCGGTCCTCCTGGACCTCATCGACCGCTACGAGAAGGCGCTGGCCACCGGCTCGGCCGATGCTGAAAAGATCCTCTCGACGATCGATGATGCCATGGCCGGCCGGCCCATCGAGATCGACGGCAAGACCCTCTCGCTTCGTGTCACCGGTCGCGTCGCCGGAGTCATGAGCGAGTCGCAGCAGTACCGCTCCAGCGTCGTCAGCCGTGCGCAGGCCGATGCACGCGTCTTTGAGGCAAAGCTCGCCGCCTTTAAGGCCAACCCCAATGTCGTGCTCACCGGCGACTGGTCCGAGGCACTGGCGACGTTCCTCAACCGAGACACCATTCAGGTCTTCATGCTGCCCGGCGGCAAGAGCATCGACCTTTGGCTCAACCGCGATCCGGAACTGGCCAAGGCTCAGGAGGCCATCCGGACCCGCAAGGAGGCCGAGCGGATCGAGCTTGAGCGCATGCGAAAGGTCGACGACCTCCGGTTCAACAACTCCAAGAACATCGGCACCACGACCGAGAAGTAATCCAGTCGGGCTCCCCATATGGTCGCACCACGCAAGCAGGCCGATCCGGTCATCGCCGTTCAGGCACTGACCAAGACCTTCAAGGACTTCTGGCTCCGGGCCCGCGCCCGCGCTGTCGACAACGTCTCCTTCGAGGTGTATCCAGGCGAGATCTTCGGCCTGCTGGGCCCCAACGGCTCCGGCAAGTCGACGACCATCAAGATAATGCTCGGGCTGCTCAAGCAGACCTCCGGTCGCATCGCCGTCTTCGGCAAGCCGCCCAGTGATGTCGCCGTCAAGAAGCGCATCGGCTATCTCCCCGAAGAGTCCTACCTCTACCCGTTCCTCAACGCCCGCGAAACGCTCGACTACTACGGCAAGCTCTTCAAGCTCGAGCGTGGTGTCCGTCAGCGTCGCACCGATGAACTGCTGGACATGGTCGGCCTCTCGGCGGTCCAGTACCGCCCCGTCCGCGAGTACTCCAAAGGCATGCAGCGGCGCATCGGTATCGCCCAGGCGCTGATCAACGACCCCGAGCTGCTGATCCTGGACGAGCCCACCAGCGGTCTGGACCCCATCGGCACCCGGCAGGTCAAGGACCTGATTCTGGAACTCGGCCGCCGCGGCAAGACCATCCTGCTGTCGAGCCACCTTCTGGCCGATGTCGAAGACTGTGTCAGCCGCATGGTCATCCTCTACGGCGGCAAGATTCAGGAAGAGGGCACCTGTGACCAGCTCCTGGAATCCCAGGACCGCTCCATCTTCGAGACCGACACGCTCGATGAAGCCACGATCGCCGAGATCGATCGCATCGTCCGTGAGCGCACGGGCAAGTCGATCGGCCGCGTGACCCGGCCCCGCCAGAAGCTCGAGGACAAGTTCGTTTCCATTGTCGAGCGTGCCATCGAACGCCGCGTCGAGACCGCCGGTGCACGCCACGACGGCAAGACGGCCGACTTCCTCCGCGCCGACACCGGCCCGACGGGCGATGCGCTGATCCAGCAGTTGGTGACCCGCGATACCGCCCCCGCGCCCGCCCCGGCACCCGCTGCCCCGGCCGCCCCGGCTGGCCCCGACACCTCGGCCATCGCCGAACTGGTCAAGCCCGCCGCCCCCGCACCTGCGCCGGCGGCAGCAAGCAAGACCGACGCCCAGGCGTCCAAGCCGGCGGTCGATGACTCGGTCATCTCCTCGTTGCTGGGTGAGGGCCCGAGCGGTCCCGGGAAGTCCGGGGGAGCTTCCTGATGATGGAGATGGTCCGCAAGCTCGACCGCCTGCAGCAGCAAAAGGGCTTCAAGATCGCCATGACGATCGCGGTGGTCATGCTGTCCATCCTCGCGGTGGTCTGGCAGGTTGTCGCCGCATCCAAGGCGGCCCAGATGCTGCCGGAGGCCCAGATGCCCTCGGGGCTGGCGCAGCCAATTGAGGCCCCGAAGTCGGCCGATCCCGCTGAGGTTGCTATGGCCGCCAAGGCCGAGCAGGAACGCCGCGATGTCGAGATGACGGTGCGGCTGCTCAACGAACTGCGTGCCGCCAGATTCTCATCGGCCTCGGTCATCACCGGCATCGCTGCCGCGTTGGGCGTGTCACTGGTGGTCATCTGGCTTGGACTGGCGCTGACTTACCTGGCGATTCTGCTCGTGGGCTCGCTTGTCGCCCTGCCCCCGCTGGCACTGGGCCTGAGCAACACGTCGTTCATACTCCCAGCCGAGTCGTTGACTCAGCTCGGCTGGTTCATCAGCGGCGGCCTCACGCTGGCCGCGGCGTTCACTGCCCTCGTCCGGTTCATGGGGGCGGTCCTCTCCGCGTCGCACCCAATCACCGCGGTGGCCCGCAACGTGCTGGCCGAGGCTGTGCGGATGAAGATCTCGCTGGTCTTCATCGTGCTGCTGATCATGCTCATGGCCAGCCTTCCGGGGCTGCTGGATCAGGCCACCCCGCTGCGATACCGGGTGCAGACGTTCCTGCAGTACTCCACGGCGGGCTCCTTCACGCTCATCGCCGCACTGGCCATCTTCCTTGGCACCGCCACGGTCTGCTTCGAGCAGCGTGACAAGATCATCTGGCAGACCGCCACCAAGCCCGTGCGGCCGTGGGAGTATGTCGCCGGCAAGTGGCTGGGTGTCGCGACCGTGTGCTTCATTCTGCTGTCGGTGTGCGGGCTGGGCATATACATGTTCACGGAGTACCTCCGCCAGCGACCGGCCATCGGCGAGGTTTCAGCCTTCATCCCGCGCGAGCAGGACGATGTGATCACCGAGGACCGGCTGGTCCTGGAGTATCAGGTGCTTGTCGGCCGTGCCAGCGAGCGATTCACGATTACCGAGGACAAGGTCGCCGCCATCCGCGATGCTTCGATGAAGCGGTACGAGGAAGAAGACCGCATCTACCGCGAGGAGACCAAAAAGTCATCCGAGCCGCCCAACCGCGCCAAGATCATCAAGGAAGTCCAGCAGGAAATGCTCGCCGAGTATCTGGCGATCGAGCCGGGCAACAGTGAGAAGTTCACGTTCACCCAGCTCCAGCAGGCCCGGAAGCTCGGCAAGCCGCTGACGCTCCGCTACACCGTCAACGCCGGCGGCAACCTGCCCTCCGAGTTGTACCGGATCACGATCTGGCCCAAGAACCAGCCGCCGATGATCCGCGAGATCCACCTGGGCCAGCCCCTGACCCTCTCGATGCCGGCATCGTTCGTCGACCCGACCACGGGCGATCTCGAACTGCGGATCTACAACGCCGACTACGTCAATCGCTCGCTCAATGCCGAGACCATCTCGTTCCCGCCGGACGGTCTTGAGATCACCTTCCCGGTAGTCAGCTTCGGTGAGAACTTCATCCGTGTGCTGTCTGTCAACGCGATGAAGCTGGTCTTCCTGTCCATGGTCGGCGTGGTCTGCGGCACGTTCCTGGCCTTCCCGGTCGCCAACTTGGTGGCCTTCGGCGTGTTCATCTGTGCCGAGAGCGCACCGTTCCTGCGGGAGGCCGTGGAGAACATGCGCACCGAGGAGGACGGTCAGATCATCTGGTGGGCCTGGACGGCAGAGAAGATCGCCGTGCCGATCGCAGAGGCCTTCCGGTTTTATGGGGACCTTCGCCCCGTGGGCAGTCTGGTTGAGGGACGGATCCTTCCGGCCGACGACATCCTTGGCGCAGCAGCAGTGCTCCTGTCGCTGACGGCGGTTCTCTTTGTCATCGGCTCGGCAATCTTCCGTTCCCGCGAACTGGCGACCTATAGCGGGCAGTAGTACACGTATGGCTGCCGCCTCCGGCAATGGGGGGCGCAGCACCGGACCAGCTCCATGAGTACATCGTCAGTCAAGTTGCTTGGTATCGGCCTGCTGGCGGCGTCGCTGGGCGGGGCGGGATTCATCTCCAGCCAGCTCTCCGCCTCTTCGGGCCGTAACCAGCTTGTCTACACCGATCGTGCCGAGGACGGCATGAGCCGTGAGGAAGCCCTCGGCGTCGCCGCCGGCGCGTTCCGCGGCATCGTCGTCAACTACCTGTGGATCCGCGCCAACGAGCTCAAGCAGGCCGGCAAGTACTACGAGGCCGTCGACCTGGCCAAGACCATTACGCGGCTGCAGCCCCGGTTCCCTCGTGTGTGGGCATTCCACGCCTGGAACCTGGCGTACAACATTTCGGTGCAGACGCAGACGCAGGAGGAACGCTGGCAGTGGGTCAACTCCGGCATCCGCCTGCTCCGTGACGAGGCCATCCCCAAGAACCCCAGCGACATGCTTCTGCACAAGGAGCTGGCCTGGACGCTGCTGCACAAGGTGCAGGGGGTCATGGACGATGCCAACGGGCATTATAAACGTCAGTTCGCCCGCGAGTGGACCATTGTTCTGGGTGCCCCGCCCCGCCGCACGCCAGATCAGCGTTCAGCCAAGGTGTACAGCCAGGTGATGATCAAGTGGCTCGACCGGATCGCAACCGGCCCCGACACTGTGGCCGAGATTGTCTCTTCGGAAGCGGCCACCGCCACTGCAGAGAAGATCGAGCCTCACGCACCGGAGCTGCTCGAACTGGTTCGCAGCGCCGGATACGACGTCAGCTCGACGAAGGACCGTCTCCGCCTCCTGGAGATCATCGAGCTGCAGCGCTCGTCGATCATCCGCAGCCGCGCCGTTCAGGCCGAGGGCAGAATCAGCGGCCTCGACGAGCGCATCGTCGAGAGTCTGATGGACCCCAAGTACAACGAGGCCTGGAACCTGCTCAGCCGCCACATGCGCAAGCGGGTTCTGGCCGACCAGTACCAGATGGACGTGCAGCGCATGAAGCGCTACACCGAGAAGTACGGCCCGATGGACTGGCGGCACCCCGCGGCACACGCCGTGTACTGGTCTGCCAAGGGTGTCGAGTCCGCCCTGGATCGCACCAACCGCAACAACGTCGCCAATCAGGACTTCCTGAACACCGACCGCATCACCATCCAGTCCGTGCAGGAGCTGTTCCGCAACGGGACGATCATGTACGACATCCTGTCGCCAGCTTCGTTCTTTGCGCTGCCCAACATCGACTTCATCGACCCCTACGGCGAGATCATCGAGGAGGTCCAGCTTCGCGAGATCAAGCAGTTTAAGGATAAGTTCGGATCCGACACCAGCCAGCGCACCTGGACGATGTACCGCGGCGGCTACGAGAACTTCCTTCACGACGCGATCAGTTACCTCTACCGCTGCGGCGACATCGATGCCGCCCGCGCCAACCAGATCAAGCTGGCCACATGGTCCGGCCGCGTCGGCAACGATGTCGACGCCCAGCGCATCCGCGAACTCCCGCTCGACGAGTTCGTGCTCTGGAACCTCCAGGACCGCATCACCAGCCCCAATGTGGCGATCCAGGAAATCGCCGGTGCGCTCTACACGGCCTACACGCGTGGCCTGCTGGCCGGTGATACCGAGGCCTTCCGCGGAAACTTCGAGTACGCCCGCCAGTTCCACAAGGCGTTCACCGATGAGCAGTCCCGCGGCACCCCTGCCGGCAAGGACAGCGAGCGCATGCTGGCGCAGATCAACAAGGACTTCGGCCTCTGCGCGGCTGAGTACCTGCTCGCCACGCTCGACAAGGTCCCCGAAACCGATCAGGCGATCATCTACCGCCGCGCCCCCAACGACCTGCGCGTGATTGTCTACGACGTGATGGAACGGATGTATCGCCCGCGGGATGCCGAGGGCAAGCCCATCGCCTCCGCGTTCGATCTGATCTTCCCCGAGCCCGAGGGCATCGAGGCCTACCGCGCCCGCAAGGTGATCCAGAACGTCCCGCCCGCTGAACGCGGCAAGCTCGAGGCCAAGTAACTCCGCACTGTCAGTTGCCGTTGCCGATCCGCACTCGCCCGCAACCGCGTGCTCAGCTGCCGCTCAGGTCGTCAGCAGCCGCAGTGCCTCGCTGTACTTCGCCAGTGTTCCCTGAACGATCTCCGGCGGAAGCTCCGGTCCCGGTGGCGTCTTGTCCCATCGGCCGCTGGTCGTCAGCGTCTCGAGGTACTCCCGCAGGAACTGCTTGTCGAAGCTCTTCTGCGGCCGCCCTGGCTCGTAGCCGGCCTTGGGCCAGAAGCGAGACGAATCCGGTGTGAGCACCTCGTCGATCAGCATCGGCTGCGTGAACACCCGCCCGCTCTTGGCCAGCTCGCCCTCGGGCAGACCGAACTCAAACTTGGTATCCGCGATGATGATGCCCCGGGCATCGGCATGTGCCGCCGTGGCCTTGTAGATTGCCAGCGACATGTCCCGCAGGGTGTACATGATCTCGGCGCCCACCAACTGGCAGGCCCGGTCAAAGTCCACGTTCTCATCGTGCCCCGTCGCCGCCTTGATCGCGGGCGTGAAGATCGGTTCCGGCAGCTTGTCGCACTGCTTCAGGCCCGGCGGCAGGGCCACGCCGCAGACCGTTCCTGTTTGCTGATATTCCTTGAGCCCTGACCCTTCTAGGTAGCCGCGCACCACGCACTCAATGGGCACCACATCGCACGCGCGGCCCAGCGTCACACGCCCCGCCAGCCACCCGCGGCTGGGGTGGTCCGCCGGCACCAGTTCAGGGGGAATATTCGCCACATCCGTCGACAGCAGGTGGGTCTCGCAGATCCCCAGCCGTGCGATCATCCCGAACCAGAAGGCCGACATCGCCGTGAGAATCCGACCCTTGCCGGGAATCGGCGTCGGCATGATCACGTCAAAGGCCGAGATCCGGTCCGAGGCCACCAGCAGCAACGCATCGTTCCCTGGGCCGGTGCTGGCAGTAGCACCGCGCCGCTGGCCCAGCGTGCCAGTCAGTCCGGGCAGCCGGTAGACATCCCGGACCTTGCCTCGCCGCAGCAAGGGCAGCGATGCCGGCAGTACCGGGGCGGCACCAGCGTCGGGTGCGGGGAAACCGTTGGAGTTGACTTCGGAATGATGGCTCGGCATGGGGTTCTCGCGTCGAACGTCCCAGCGTATGGCCCGCATGTGACCCCGCCCACCCCATCCCCAGCCACCTACGCTCCGCCCCCGTTCGGCCGCCGCCCTTTCCTCACGCAGCCTTGGCAGCTCCGGACCTACCGTTTCTCCTCTGTTCCCGGCCGCCGCTCTGGCTCGCTGCTTTGGCCCACCGCACCGTTGATTCCGCTCGCTCTCCCCTTCCCCGAACACGGCCTCATTCCGCCCCCATCCGGATTCTGCATGCTCAAGTTCGCCGTCATGGATGGGACACGCCCTGCCGCCTCGTGGCCGCTCCGCCACGCCCACATCCTCGGTCCGGATGATGTCGCCATTCCGGCGGAGATCGAGCTCCGTTCCGGCTTGATCGAGTGCTCCAAGCGAATCGGCGGTGCCGCCGCCCTGAGCGTTGCGATCGACCTGCCCCGCGGGGCTCCTTCCGGGGCGGACCGCAACCTGCTCCTGCGCACCTGTCTGCTGCCGGAGCGTGCCGAGCCCTATTTGCTGAGCCTTGAACTGGCACGCCACCAGATCATGCTCATGCTCAACAAGCTTGAGGAGTGGGGGCTCTTTGACGAGCCGGCCGATTCGCCCCTGATGACCCGGATCGGGGCCGCCGTCGCGACCTTCAGTGCCGCCGCCGTCCGTGGCGGCAACTGCGGGCCCGAGGGGCCCAACGCCGTGGCAGACCAGCTCGCCCGCGAGGCCCTGACCCTGGCCGTGCAGGTCGGCGAGGAAATGGCCCTCCACGCCGCCCAGCTGACCCACCGCCGCCGCCTCTCCGGCCAGCTTGGAACCGCCACCGGGCCGATCTCCGTCGCCGATGCTGAGACCAAGACCGCTTCCCACGCCCACGGCGGTGCCAGCGGCGTCGTCCTGGCCGAGCCGCCCCTCATCGGCTGCTGCATCAACGCGGGTGTGTTCTCCGCCGAGCTTGCCTCCGCGGTCCAGCAGTCCTGCGACTTCGTCACCTTGCCGATGCGCTGGCTGGATATGGAGCCCAGCGAGGGCAAGTACGCCTTCGCCAAGACCGACAAGTGGATCGAGTGGTGCATCCTTCAGGCCAAGCTGCCGGTCCTCGGTGGCCCGGTGCTCGATGTCAGCCCGCGCTGCGTCCCCAAGTGGCTGGCAATCTTCGAGCACGACTACGAAACGCTCCGCGACATGGTCATTGAGTTCGTCAAGACCATCGTCACCCGCTACCGGCGGACCGTCACGACCTGGAACGTTTGCTCGGGCCTCCACGCCCCCGGTGGCATCTCGCTGAGCCCTGAGCAGGCGATGGACCTGACCAAGTACTGCATCGCGGTGGTCCGCAAGCTGCAGCCGCAGGCCAAGGTGCAGATCGAAATCGCCCAGCCCTTTGGTGAGTACACGGCCTCGGCCAAGGGCCGCTCGTGCCTGCCGCCAGCGATCTACGCCGAACTGCTCAAGCAGCTCGGCCTGCCCATCGATGCTCTGGCCATCCGCCTGCAGTTCGGCTCCGGCGACCCCGGCCGCGCTGCCCGTGATATCCTCACGGCCATGTCCGTGCTCGACCGCTTCGCCGAGATCGGCTACCCCATCAGCGTCTCGGCCACGGGCTGGCCCAGCGGCCTCCGTGGTGCCGGTGAGGATGAGCCCGGCACCTGGGCCGGCCCCTGGACCCCCGAAGTGCAGGCGGAGCTTGTCCGCAAACTCGGCACCGCTCTCGCGGGCAAGTCCTACATCCAGTCCATCGCCTGGCACGAGCTCTACGACATCCCGGTCCCGCCGCCCGCCGGAATCTCAGCTGGTGAAATGTTCGCCGGCGGCCTTGTCACGGGCAGCGGCCAGCCCAAGCCGGCGCTCGCCGCCGTCGCGGCCCTCCGCCAGGCCCTCCGCGGCAAGGCCGAGAAGCTCCCTGGCTGATCACTGCCCCGAGCCTGTGTCAACCCCGTAGCTCGCGTGATCGCTCCGTCCCCGCGGCAATCGCTCGCTTTATCAGCTCCGTGAACCCGGCAGCGTCCATCACCGCCGTCGCCGCAGCCGTGGTGCCGCCCTTGCTGGTCACTTCCGCACGCAGCTGCGTGGGGCTTGCATCGGCCCGCTGGCTCATCAGTTGGGCCGCACCCAGGAGTGTCTGCCGCACCGCCAGGTCTGCCTGCTCGGCTGTCAGCCCCTGCTCCAGAGCGGCCGCCACCATCGCCTCGGCCAGATAGAACATATATGCCGGCCCCGAGCCCGCCAGCGCCGTGAACGCATCGAGCATCGGCTCCGGAAGCTCTATGACACTTCCCACGGCCTCCAGCAGCGTGGTAACCCGCCGCGTCGCCGCCGCGGCTGGCGACCCCGCCACGCCCGCCTGAGACGGTGTGCAGATCGCGGTGACACCCCGACCGATCTGAGCCGGCAGGTTCGGCATCGTGCGGATGATGCAGGCCGTCCCTGTCAGCTCGCTGACGCGTGATGCCGGTACACCAGCCATGATGGACGCTCCCGCCGCCGGTTGCCCGCCAGCGGCCAGTCCGGCGACCACGACCCGATAGGCCGCTGCGGCATCGGCGAACATCTGCGGCTTGACGGCCCAGAGGACCAGCGTGTCGGACGTGAGTTCCGCCACTTGTGGCACGTGTGAGATCGCACCCGCCGCTACACAGCCATGTGCCGTCATCGCGGCCCGCTTGCCGGCATCCGGGTCAACGACGCAGACGGCCGCGGCCCGCAACACCCCCGCGGCAAGGCCGCCGCGGATGATGGCCGAGCCCATGTTCCCGCCACCGATGACCAGCAGTTCACAGCGTTGCGTCGCAGCCATGGCCGAGCGTACGACCGCTGTGTTCTGTCCGGATGAGTCGGGCCGTCAGCACAGCGACCCGCCACACACGGTGACGGGTCGCTGGAGTTACTCTTGCTTTGGCGTTCAGCGTGACGGAGATCAGCCGCCCAGGACGTGGATCTCAACGCGGCGGCTGGCGGCCTTGGTGGCCTTGGGGCTGGCCGAGCCGCGGCCGACGGCCGTCATGCGGGAGTCCGAGACGCCCTTGCTGGCCAGGTACTTCTCAACGGCGACGGCGCGAGCCTTGCTGATGGCCTCGTTGCTTCCGAGGGGGTTCTTCTTGACCGGGTCGCTGTCGGTGTAGCCTTCGATGCGGATCTGGTTCTTGGGAAACTCCTTCTTCAGGCGGGTGGCCACCTTGTCGAGCTCCTTCTTGCCAGCGGCCGACAGCGAGGTCTGGCCGGGGGCGAACAGAACATCGCCGGCGACCTCGATCACAGTCTCGCGTGCCGTGTTCTTGGGTGGCTTGGTTCCGCCGCCACCACCGCCGGGGACATCGGTCATCACCGGCGGCTGAGCGTTCTTGGCACGCGTCAGCTCGTCAACCTGGTTGCGAAGCTCGGACTTCTGGGCCTCGGACTGATCAAGCAGCTGCTTGTTCTGGTCACGCTCCTGCTGAACCTGAGTCAGCTGGCTCTTGAGCGCCTCGTTCTCAGTCTTGGCTTCGTTGTTGCAACCGCCCAGAGCGGCAGCGGCCACGGCAACGCCAGTGATGAGAACAAACTTGATGGACTTTGACGCGGTAACCAGCGAGAACATGTGAACCTCCGTGCTCAACATTCAGCGGACGTGTCCGGGACTGTCTCGCGAACGCTCGCGGCAGCCGGGAAGCTGTTGTCTTGACGTGCGCCAATAGTCAATGGCCGGGGGGTGCTTGTCAAGCAAATCCAGCGGATTCCGGCACACAACAGGTGGAGATCATCGCCGCCGGTGCCACAACTGGCCGGGGGTCCTGGTGTCCGCCGGATCACACCGTGAGACGCCGCAGCGGTGGGCGGCCTGTCGGTTGCGGTGGATGCTGCAGCTTTTGCGCTGTGCCCGCGTTCTCCAGCGAGCTGGCGGTGATACTCGCGGGCGTGCCTGAGCGGGGCCAAATAGCACAGCAGCCCCGCGGAAACCTCCGCGGGGCTGCTGGAAAACTCAGATCAGGCTGTCAGCATCCGCCCGTGGAGGATGCCGGTCGATCAGGCCTTCATGGCCTTGATGACCTCTTCCTGCAGTGACCGCGGCATCGGGCGGTACTCGTGGAACTCCATCGTGTTGCTGGCGCGACCCTGCGACAGCGAGCGGAGCTGGGTGGTGTAGCCGAACATCTCGCTTAGCGGCACCTCGCAGGTGACCAGCTTGACGACGCCACGGTCCTCCTGCTCCAGGATCATGCCGCGGCGGCTGGACATGTCACCGGTGATGGCGCCGAAGTACTCCTCGGGCACCGTCACGACAACCTTCATGATCGGCTCGAGCAGGATCGGGCTGGCCTTCTGGACAGCTTCCAGCAGGGCCAGACGGCCAGCCTGCTCGAAGGCAACCTGCGACGAGTCAACGTCGTGGTACTTGCCGTCGGTCAGCGTCGCCTTGATGTTGATGAGCGGGAAGCCCGAGATCACACCGGCCAGCGCGGTCTGGCGGATGCCGTACTCGATGGACGGGATGAACTCCTTGGGCACCGAACCGCCGACGATCGCGTTCTCGAAGGCGATCGAATCGGTAAAGTCCAGTTCCTCGGCTTCGGCCTGGGCGGCGGTGAAGGGCTCGAGGGTGATGGTGCAGTCACCGAACTGACCGCGACCACCGGACTGCTTCTTGAACAGACCGCGGCAGTCCTCGGCCTTGCGGCTGATGGCTTCGCGGTAAGCAACCTGGGGCTTGCCGACCTCAACGTTGACCTTCATGTCACGCACGAGCTTGTTCTTGATGATTTCAAGGTGAAGCTCACCCATGCCGGAGATGATGGTCTGGCCGGTTTCCTCGTTGAAGAACGAGCGGAAGCTCGGGTCTTCGCGGCGGATGACCGTCAGGGCATCGCCCAGCTTGGCGCGGTCGGCCTGGCTCTTAGGCTCGATGGACATCGAGATGACCGGCTCGGGGAAGTGCATGCGCTCGAGCAGAATGGGCTTGTCAACGTCGCACAGGGTGTCACCGGTGAACGACTTCTTGATGCCGACGACGGCAACGATGTTGCCGGCGGAGGCCTCGTCGAGCGGGATGCGGTCCTTGGCGTGCATCTCGAAGATGCGGCTGGCCAGCTCACGCTCGCCGTTGCCGGGGTTGATGATGCGCATGCCCTTGGTCAGCTTGCCCGAGTACACACGCATGTACGTCAGGTCGCCGTGCTGGTCGGCCACGACCTTGAACACCAGAGCCGAGAACGGCGCGGTGTCGTCGTGCGGACGGGTCATCTTCTCTTCCTTGTCGCGGGGGTTGGTGCCCTCGACTTCGGGCTTCTCGTGCGGCGAGGGGAGATAGTCCACAACCGCGTCGAGCAGGGCCTGCACGCCGACGTTGCGGAGCGCGGCGCCGGCCAGCACCGGGTAGCACGCGCGGCTCAGAACGCCCTTGCGCAGCGCGGCCTTGAGCTCGGCGATGCTGGGGATCTCGCCGGAGAGGTACTTTTCGGTGAGCTTGTCATCGAGTTCGCTGGCCTTCTCGATCAGCATCGTGCGCCACTTGGCGACGGTTTCCTTGAGCTCATCGGGAACGTCCGCCTCGCGGACGGTCTCGCCCTTCTCGCCCTCAAAGTAGAACGCCCGCTCGGTCAGCAGGTCGATGATGCCCTTGTGGTCGTTGCCCACGCCGATGGGGTACTGAATGGCGATGGCGTTGGCGCCCAGGCGCTTGAGGATGGTTTCGTACGAGAAGTCAAAGCTCGCACCGATCTTGTCCATCTTGTTGACGAAGCACAGACGCGGCACGCGGTAACGGTCGGCCTGACGCCACACCGTCTCGGACTGCGCCTCGACGCCTTCCTTGCCGTCGAATACGGCCACCGCGCCGTCGAGCACGCGGAGCGAACGCTCGACTTCGATCGTGAAGTCCACGTGGCCCGGGGTATCGATCAGGTTCAGCTTGTACTCCGTGCCCATGTGCGTCCACGGGCAGGTCGTCGCGGCCGACTGGATCGTGATGCCACGCTCCTGCTCTTCCTGAAGGAAGTCCATCGTCGCGGTGCCTTCGTGCACCTCGCCGATCTTGTAGTTCTTGCCGGTGTAGTAGAGGATGCGCTCGGACACCGTGGTCTTGCCCGCGTCGATGTGGGCGCAGATGCCGAAGTTACGGATTCGTGACAGGTCGCTGGCCATGAGTACTCCAAAGACTGAAAAAAGGGGGTGTTGCTGGGAGGTTTGAACCGGGAAATGCCGCACCATGGCGGCAGGAAAGTCACTTCGTTTGGTCCTGATCGCTTCGCCATCCTCTGTTCCGCGTCGCGGCCGATGGGCGGAACCCCCGGCGGGCGTCGGTTGGTCCTGTTTGCGGAACCAGCCGGTCCTTTTCACACGAAACGGCAAGGACAAAGTGGGGGGGGATCGGACAGATGCTCTGACGAGAGGTGAATGCCACCTCGCAGCCCGTGGCTCTCGTACCCGTTGGGGTCCGAAGCGGGCTGCATGCAATCAGCTCAACATCTCGTCGTCGTCGTCGCTGTCCATAAGCCCCAAGTTCACGCAGCACCGGCGGCACCCAAGCCGCTGTCCTGTGGATGTTTGGGGGACAATCGTAACGGCTCCGGCCGCTGGGTCAAGACCCCGCTGTACGCTGGAACCAATGCCCGCGGAGGCTGCACACCCCCGGCCGCCTCTGTCTTGTGTGTATATGTGTAAAGCGTGTATATCTTCGGGCGGGCCCAGCTCACCGCCACAGCAGGTTGGCCAGATCGTTGTAGGTCACGATCAGGAACATCGACCCGATCAGTGCCAGCCCTGCCAGTGCCGCGACGTTCTGAACCGCCACGCTCACCGGCTTGCCGGTCACCTGTTCGTAGAGGATGAACACAAAATGGCCGCCATCGACGATCGGCAGGGGCAGGAAGTTCACGACCGCCAGATTGATCGAGATCACGGCCATGAAGAACATGAGCCAGATCATGCCGCGGTCGGCCAACTGAACGCCGGCTGAGGCGATGCCCACCGGGCCCTTGAGATGCTCGACCTTGACAGAGCCCTGGAACAGCCGGGCGAATGTCACATACGTCTGCAGCATGACGCGGCGGGTCTCGTGCAGGCCCATCCCGATGGCCGAGGCCACGGATGATGCCTGCAGCGTGATCTCCCGCGGCTTGAACAACTCGGCCGGGATCGGCGATGTCCAGCTCAGTCTGGTCAGCGACTCCACCTCGGGCTTGGACAGCGACAAGGTCACCTCGGTCGTCGATGCTTCGGCAGCAGCGGTTGCCGGCAGACGTACGGTCAGCCGAAGTTCCCGGGACATTGCGCCCTGCCGCAGCGCTTCGCGCAGCTCCGCGAAGTTCTTGATCTTCTGATCGCCGACTTGAACGATCGATGCGCCAGCGGGCAGCCCAAGGGCAGCACCGGCCGGAACCACCGCGGCGATCGCCTGTTCACGCTCGGGGCTGGCAAATCGTCCCGGTTCGGGCCAACGAGCCAGCATGGTCGAGTCGTCTGCACTGGAAACCGGTACGAACCCCAGACGCCCCTCCGACGAAACGCGGGCTTCCTTGAGTTCAACTTCCTTGCCGTCACGCAGGACCACGATCGGGATGATCTTGCCCGCGTTGCGGCGTACCTCAGCGATGCCTTCGACGACCGACGGCCAGAGCACATCGCCCAGGCGAACGAAGACATCACTTTCCTTGAGTCCGGCCTTCGAGGTGTCCTCGGTCCGCTCAACTTTCAGGACCGGAACGAAGCCCAGCACATGCTCAAGACGCAGTTCGGACATTGCCCCCGAGGGTGAAGGTACCATGTACGTCCGGGTGTCCAGTTCGGCACGGGGCATGATGACCGCCTCGGCCGCCTGCCCGCCAGGCTGCTTGAAACCAAGGGTGATCGGCTTGCCGTTGGAGGCCTTCGCCGCAGCGGCGATGTCGTAAACGCTCGCAGCCGGGACGCCGTTGACGGTTGCAAGTTCCGAGCCCGGTGCCACGCCGCCGAGACCGAAGTTCTTGAGCCCCTCGGACAGTTGTTTGTTGATCGCCTCGGTGTGGCCGGAGGGCAGCGTCATGCTGGCGGCGGCTTCAACACCCAGTGACAGCAGGCGTGTTCCCGGGCTGGGCTCCGGCACGATCGCGAAGCGAACCGGCTCGGTGATGCCCGGTCTCTGAATGGTGATCGGCAGCGCCTCACCCTTGGCCGCCATGGCCACAGCGATGGCCACATCCTTAAAGGAAAGCGGCCGCTCATCGTCAATCATGATCACTTCATCACCGGGCTGAAGCCCCGGCGTGGTGATCCCAAGGTTCTGGGCGTTGGTGGCGATCGCTCGGGCAGCCGGGGAGCCCGGCGCGACGGAGCCCACATGTGCCGGTTCGGTCAGCAAGCCTGCGGAGAACACGATCACAAACAGCACCGCGGCGGTGATCACGTTCATCACCACGCCGGCGGAGATCACGATCAGCCGCTTCCAGGGCACGCAAGACTGGAAGCTGTCGGGGGCCTCGCTGCGGGCACCGGGGTCGCTGTCATCCTGCCCCAGCATCTTTACATAACCACCCAGGGGCAGTGCGTTCCAGCGGTACTCCGTCGGGCTCAGGCCCGCCGCCGTGCCGGCCTTGAGTCGCTCGGCGTACTCGCGGTCGGTGCTGCCGGCTCGCAAGCCGAGCCCCTGGCGCCACGAGACGAGTGCGGGGCCAAAGCCCATGGCAAACGCCAGAACACGGATCCCCGCCCACCGGGCGGCGACAAAGTGCCCCAGTTCATGGAGGAAGATGATCAGTGAGAAACCGAGGATGACAAGGAGGAGGTCAAAGAGCATAATGGTTTCAGACAGGTGATCGGGCGGAACAGTCTCTGAGGTTATCGGTACGGCCGCCCGGGCGGCGAAGATCGGCCAAAAAGAACCGCCCGCCGGGTGTTATCCGGCGGGCGGTGGGGGGTAACTGGCTTGCTGCTCTCAGGCACGTCGGGCCCCGGAGACGAGCGTGCGGTCAGTTCGAGCCGACTTCGACAGCCTTCTGAACAACCGAGCCGCTGCCGAACTGCTTGATGCCGTCCTGCCGCACGGTGCGGCCGGTGCCCTTGGCGTTGGGTGAACGCTCCGGGATGATGTAGCTGCCGTTGGCCTCGGCGTTGCCCCAGGCAATGGCGGCATCAGCGGCCACCAGCATGGTGTCGTCGGCGTTGACGTAGAGTTCGCGGAAACACTGCTCGATGGAACGCTCGGCGATGTCAAAGAAGTGAATCGCCGCAGTCTTGTCGCGCTGGAACTCCAGGTCCGCTGCGCCGTTGCCGCCGTGCTTCTTGATGTCCAGGTCCAGCCGGCCCAAGGTGCACGCCCAGGCGTGCAGCCACATGGCCACATCGGCCAGACGGGCCTGCACGGCCTGACGGTCCAGGATCTTGATGTCGTGCTTCTTGCTGATGACCTTGAACTGGTAGGTGTGCTCGCTGATCAGGCGGGCCAGCCGGTCAGCGTACTGACGCAGTTCCGGCGAAACCTTGGTGATCGACGGGGGAGTGCGGCGTTTGCCCAGGAACACCTCAAAGGCGATCGGCAGCGCGGCCTTGAGCATCTTGGGCTTGAGCAGATTGCCGATGGCGCCCAGCAGCGACACGCCCTTCTCGGAGTTGGGCGTGACCGCGTCGCGGATGTTCAGCAGGTACTCGGCCAGCTGCTTGCCGCCGTAGCTGAACAGGACGTACGACTGCATGACCTCGTTGGCACCCTCGACGATGAGGTTGATGCGAGAGTCGCGGAAGACACGCTCGACTTCGTTCTCGGTCATGTAGCTCTCGCCACCCATGATCTGCACCGCGTCGTTGACCACGCGCCAGCCCATCTCCGAGCAGAAGACCTTGCAGGTCGCCGTTTCGATCTGGATGTCGGTGTCCTTGCGGTCCAGCATGCCGGTGGTCATGTACAGCATGGCGTCCATGGCGTAGCACATCGCCGTCATGTTGGCCAGACGCTTCTTGACGAGTTCAAAATCACCCAGCGGGCGGCTGAATTGGAAGCGAGTCCGCGACCACTTGATGGCCTGGTCCATGCTGCGGCGAGCTCCGCCGAGCATGCCGGCCGAGAGCGTGCAACGCCCGTAGTTCAGGCACGACAGGGCAATGTTCAGACCCTTGCCCTCCTGACCCAGCAGGTGGTCCCTGGGGACCTTGACGTTGTGGAAGCGGATGCGGGCCTGCCACGTGCCGCGGATGCCGCACTTGCTGCGGTTGCGGCTGTAGATCTCGATGCCTTCCATCCAGGGGTGGCAGACCAGTGCCGAAACGCGCTCTTTGCCGTCGGCCATCTTCTGCTTGGCCATCACGGTGAAAAGGCCCGACAGAGCACCCGAGGTCGCCCACTTCTTCTCGCCGTTGAGGATGTAGTGGCTCCCGTCGGCCGACAGTTCGCAACGGGTCTCCTGCCCGCCGGCATCACAGCCCACGTTCGGCTCCGAGAGGCAGAACGCCGAGACCCAGTCCTTGCCCAGGTGGGGGAGCCATTCCTTCTTCTGCGTCTCGTTGCCAAAGAGCATCACGGCCTTGCAGCCGATGGACTGGTGGGCCGAGACCAGCACCGCGGTGGAGCCGCAGTACGCGCCGAGCATCTCCAGCACGCGGTTGTAGCTGGTGATCCCCATGCCCAGGCCGCCGAACTCCTTGGGAATGGTCATGCCCATCACGCCAAGATCAAAGAGCTTCTTGATGACCCACTGCGGGATCTCCTGATCCTGATCGATCGCCACCGCCGGGTGCTCGTTGCGGAGGTAGTCTTCCAGCCGCGCCAGCAGTTGATCGCACTCAGCGATCTCCTTGGCATCCTGCGAGGGATACGGCAGATACAGGTCCTCGCGGAAGTTGCCCCAGAACATGTTCTTGACCGCACCCATTTCAGAGGGATCCGGCCCGAGCCACGACTCTGCCTCCTCGATCAGCTTGCGATCCGCGTCCTTAAGCCCTTTGAGATTCTTGAGATCTGCCATGGTGAAGTCCTTTCAGTCTGATCAGAGGCAACAGGTCGTCGTCGGTGGCGGTCTGCCTGAGAGAAGCCGACGGCCAGCCGTCGGCAGGGTTTCGAGCACGGAGCCGAAAGCGGTTGCATCGCGCCATTGGCTTCTCGTCCATGCCGCCCTGCAACCACAGGGGGAATCCGAACAGGCACCGTTTACCATTCTATGCCGCCCGGGGTTCCGGGCTGACACGACAAAGAGATCCCCCGGCCGGGGGGCGTTATTTGCGGTTGAAGAACGCCGCGATCTTCAACCGGCCGGCGGGCTCGCCGCGAAGCCGGTTGAGTTCCTCGCGCTCAACTTTGAGTGCCGCGGGCCAGCCGCTCTCCAGCCCCGCATGAACCGCCTTGAGGCAGGCGAGACCCTCATCGCTGCTGCTGCCGATATCGGCGACATCGACCGCCACCCGGGCTCCGTCCCGGCGGTCCGGCCGCCCGATCCACCGCAGCGGATGACCATCAGTGCGTCCGATATGCGCATCGGCATGGGTCCGAAGCCAGTCCTTCGCCGCGTCGATCAGACCCGCAGCCTCTTCGGCGAAGCCGTCGAAGAGCCCGCCCGCCCTCGCTTCGCCGACGAGCATTGTCTGGCCGGCACACGTCCGCCGCATCGCGTCGACCGGGTCCATCCGGGCAGGCAGCAGATTGGTGCCGCCCCAGCCGGGGCAGATGGCCAGCCCCGCCTCGGGAAGTCCGACCGGATACGGCCGCCCGGGCTGTCCGTCCTTTGCCGGCGGGTTGGCGGCAACCAGCGCGTCGCAATGCATGGCCAGTTCCAAGCCGCCGCCAAGTACGGCACCATTGATCGCCGCGACGGTCGGAAACGGCAGCTTGCACAGCATGCCGAAGACGCGCTGGCCGAAGGCCAGATACGTCTCGAGTTCTCCGTGGCTCATCGCCATGATCGCCTTGAGGTCGGCCCCCGCAACAAACACGCGGCTGGAACCGGATGCCAGGACGAGACCTCTGAGCCCCGCCGGTAGCGAGTTCAGCGTCGCTTCAAGCCGCTCGATCAGCGGTTGATCCAGAATCACCATGGGCCCTTGGTTTGGTTCCAAAGTCAGTACGCCCAAATGCGTCGCATCAGTTGTGACGGAAAACGGCGAAGCGTTGGCGGGCGATGTGCTCATGTGTCCGATCGTACCTCAAGGCCGAGATGAGAGATGGGCTGTGACCCGCTTCGCGGAGCCGTAGATGAAGACCCCTGTGACTCCCGGTTTCGAAGATGTCGAGGCTTTGCATCGAATCTACAATTTCGAGGCAAAAAGCCGATCCCGATAAATAAAATCTAGTCCTATAACCGTAACCAATGGCAGTTACTGGACTCAGAACAGCGATCCGGGCCGCAAAATACCATGCAGTTCCGTGGACGATTCAAACTTCTGTGATAGACTCTTCCTAAGTCATGCAGGTGCATGGCCGCTTGTGGAGTTTGAGAGAACCCACGTCAACTCGTTGCCTTCGCAGCCTTCCGCCGATTGGCCCCTTGTGGGGGTCGGGTAGAGTGGTAGTCTGCTGCTGCAACACGATTTGAAAGAGAGAATCCCATGAAGACCGTGATCGCTGCCCTCGCTCTGTCCGGCCTGGCCGCTTCGGCCGCTAGCGCCCAGGTGAACACCTTCACCCTCAACGACGGCCTCTTCCGCTATTCCGTTGGCGCAGTCAACGGCGGCGCGACTGCCCGCACGGGCACGGGCGCTGGCCTGTCCACCAACTTTGGTCTGGCCTCGGGCACAGGTGCTTTGGTGACCGCCGACCAACTGTACCAGCATCACTTCTGGTACCGCTCGGCTGGTGACACCCGCGAGTTCGCCCTGTCGAACATGACGGCTTCCTTTGCCCTTGGCGGCAACAGCATCTTCACCCGTTATGTTGAGCCAATCGGTGGCAGCACGACGGCCGGCACGCTGACCTTCGAGTTGACGTACACGCTGAACCAGATCACGTCGACCAGCGCCGCGGTGACGATCAACTGGTCCATCGTCAACAACTCAAACTCGTCCCAGACGGTTAACTTCTTCAGCTATGCCGACTCGGACATCGCCTCGGCCGGTAACGACAGCGGCAGCTACACCTCTGGCTCGGGCGTCAACTTCTACCGCAACGATGACGTGGTTTCCCCCGGCAACGGCTCGTTCTTCACCATGGGCGCGGATCTTCGCCTGAACAACAACTGGAACATCGGCCCCTACAGCACGAGCGCAACCAGCACCACCTCGCCCCTGGCGTTCCTCATCAACTCGTCGGTCAACAACCTCACCAACTTCGACTCCGCCGCTGGTGCGGCTGACAACTGCGCTGCTCTGCAGTGGCAGGACATGGTCATCGACGCTGGCGGTACCGTCGGTGGTCGCGTGACCCTCGGCTACAACTACGTTGTTCCCACCCCGGGCGCTGCCGCCCTCCTCGGCCTCGGCGGTCTGGCCGCCTTCCGTCGCCGTCGCGCCTAAGTCGCGACCGGTTACGGTTTGACAATCTGTGATTTTCTCGCAGCCGCCCGGCCAACAGCCGGGCGGCTGTCTGTTTGTCCTCCACCTCTTTGCCCTAAACTCAACCGTGCTGACCATTGGCGGCGTGACGCTGCAGACCAACCTGCTCCTGGCCCCGATCGCCGGCTACTGCGATCTGGCCTTCCGCATCACCTGCCGCCGCTGGGGTGGTGTCGGCTTGGCCTGCACCGATCTGCTCTCCCCGCAGGGCCTGCTCCGCGGCAGGGCCACCTCGCTGGACCTCGCCCGCACCAACGCTCAGGACCAGCCCGTGGGCATGCAGCTCTACGGGGCCGATCCGGAGATCATGGCCGAGGGTGCGGTCTGGGCCGTTGAGCACGGGGCCACTGTCGTTGATATCAACATGGGTTGCCCGGTTGACAAGGTCACCAAGAAGGACGGCGGCTCCCGCCTGCTGTGCATCCCTGACACCACCGAGCGCATCGTCCGGGCCTGCCGCGATGCGGTCGACCGGGCCAGTGGCGGCAAGGTCCCGCTGACGTGCAAGATGCGGCTGGGCTGGTTCGATGACCACCCGGTGGCCGTCTGGCTTGCCCCGCGGCTGATCGATGCCGGTGTGCAGGCGGTCACCATCCACGGCCGCACCACCCAGCAGAAGTTCATGGGCAACGTCAGCCACGACGGGATCTCCCGCGTGGTCGAGGCCGTGGGAAACCACTGCCGCGGCGCCGGGTTCTCCATCCCCGTCATCGGAAATGGAGACGTCCGGACACCCGAAGAAGCCCGCGACATGGTCGCCCGCACCGGCTGCAGCGGCGTGATGATCGGCCGCGGGGCACTGGCCGCGCCGTGGCTATTCCGCGATGCCTGGTCGCTGATGACCACCGGCACCGTGCCGCCCGAACCGACCGATGCCGAGAAGATCGACACCATCGAGTCCTACATGCGGCTCATGCTCGAGTACCGCGATGAGCACTACGCCATCGTGCAGATGCGCCGCCGCATCAGTTGGTTCGGTAAGCGGCTCGGCCGCGAACTCAACAGCCGCAACTGTCCGGTGGGCTGCAAGCCGCTGAAGATGAAGATCCGCGACGCCAAGACCCCCACCGAGATGCTCGATGCCCTGGATGAGTATCGCCGGGGCGGCCTCCGGGGCGGGGGGCTCGAGGTCGCCGAGGAAGCCTCGGCCTGAGCTCGCGTTGTTCTGTTTCCCCCCAACTGTGCAACCGCCCCAGCACTTCGTGCCAGGGCGGTTGTCAAGGAGCGTGGTTGTTCGTCAAGCTGCTCAGCGGCGATCGGGCTGCAGGCTCTCGGCCAGTTGCACGGCCTTGCTGGTGATCTGATGCATGCCGGCGGCGATCTGGGACAGGTCCCGCGTCAGTTCGCCGCGGAACTGCCGGACGATCTGCTCGATCGGCTCGGGCATCGTGCCCTTCTGGTGGTTGGCCAGCAGGCCCTGCCAGGGCTTGAGGTCCTCGACCAGGTGCGTCAGCTTGCTCAGGACGGATGCGGTCTCTGCTGAGACCTTTGCCGCGGCGGCCTGGGCCGTGCTCACCTGCTCGATGCTGGTGGCCAGATTCATCCGCATCTCGTCGGCCATGCTTTCGGCCTCGACCAGGGGCACTCGGAGGGCGGCGGTCATCTCGTCGGCCTTGGCACGAATCGAACGCTCGGTCTTAGCCGCCAGTTCAACGGTGCCCGCCAGAGCGGTCTTGAGCTGCTCGCTGGCGATGGAAAGCTGGTCGATACTGCCGGCCGCATCGTTGACGCTGTCGCCGAGCATGTTTCGCGCCATCTCAGCCTGCTCACGCACGGCTTCGAGCTGACGCGTCGCAAACGAGGCATCGTCGCCGATCTTCTCGGCCCGCTGGACCAGATCCGCCAGCGAGGCGATGTTGAACCGGCCCTTGGACTCGTCGGTGATTGGCGTTGGGTCGAGGATGAACTTCGACTCGGTGATCAGCGCGGCCAGACGGTTGGACCCCGCCTCCAGCTCGCCGCGGAAGCGGCCGGCTGTTTCGGCACCGGCCTGCTCGATTTCGCGGCAGACCTCAACGACCGATTTCTTGGCCTGCTCGACGCGCTCATTGGCCTGCTCCGCGAGTGCCACGGCGTCGTTGGCGGCCAGTTCGGAGCGATGCTGAATCTCGGTGAGCTTGGCATCCAGCCGCTGGTCGATGTCGCGACCCATGGCCTCAAGCCGGGCCTGCATCTCGCTGATCTTCAGGGTTGCCTGCGTCTCGGCCTCGGCCGCGCGCCGCTCGGCGTTGTTTGCCGCCTGCTCGGCACGGTCGGCCAGTTCGGCGATACGGTTGTCCAGCACGTCCATAGCGTGCTGATGCCGGGCCAGGAGTTCACGTCCGACCCGCTCGGCCTCGGCGATCGTCTGCTCGGCCAGCTTGACCTTGCCGTCAAAGGCCAGCAGCGCCTTGGCCGCTGCTTCCAGCCTGGGCTGGTTCTGCACGGCCGCCTGCTGCATCTGATGCTGCGCGGTGTGTGCGGCCGCCGCGGCAGACTTCAGCGCCTCGGCGTGTCCGGCGGAGTGTTCAATGAGCTGCTTGAGCTGCGAGGCGTAGTCGTTGAAGGCTTCGCGGTCGATCACGCGGGGTGACAGGAACACCTCACGGATACTGGCATCCTGCCGCGGCGGCTCGGCGACGGCGGTACCCATCGCTGCCTGCGGTGCGGCTGGGGCGTAGCTGACCGGCGGACGCGGAGCAAACCCCTGGGCCACTGGTGCGGCATGAACCGGCTGCGAGGGCTGAACAGTGGGGGGCGTAAACGGCCTCGGCTGCTGCGGATAGCCACCCTGACCGCCGTTCTGGCCGCCATAGGGCGCGGACGGCTGACCGCCCTGCTGGCCGGCGGCGTTTGTGCTGGCCCCGCTGGTGGGCTGGGCGCGTTTGAGGAAAGCGGGCAGTTCAGCCATGATTCAAGCTCCGGACATCAATCCGCAGCGCGAGCCGCGGGCAAACACGCCGCGGCGACGCCATGGACCGAGAAGACATCGGCCAGTTGGGCCGGTCACTATGCCACGGTGGTGCAAACTCGGGGGTTTGCCGTCTTGGTGGCGGCCGTTTCGGCGTTTGGGCCGCAAGCGGCAGGGGGATCACAGCGCACGAACTGCGCTGGGATTGAGCGGGTTGCTGCGAACGGTCACGATCAGTTTCGGCTGGACGCTGAATCGACCGCTGAGCACGGACGCTGTCTCGTCCATGTTCATCGAGCCGGTCTTGCAGTCGCCGCTCCATCGCGAGGCCGGGCCCAGGTACAACTTTCCGCACACGACCGAGTCGGCTTCCAGTTCCCCTAACACCTCAAGGCCCAGACCAGCGTTGATCGTTCTGGCCGAAAGCTTGGCACGGCGACGGACGTACACCTTGCCGAACGTCTCGATTTTGGGACGAAACTCGGTGCCGGAGATCACGATGTCGTCGACGCGTGCTCGCTTGGAGCACTTGGGGCACGTCAGAATGGTCCCCGCCGCCGGCACCAGGAAAGGGTGGTGGCAGAAGCAGCACCGCACGATCCGCTGTCCGCTGGGCACGCCCGGGACTGGTGGATCCTGCTGGATCACCTCATCGCTTTCGGGCTGGGATTTGAAGCTGCTGAAGAAGAACATGGCGGGCTCAGCATCGGCGGACGGACGATTGGCTGCTCGATTCGACTCGGTCCCGGGGCGGCCATCACAGACGCCACTGACCCGCGCAGGGCAAGGAAGCCCCGGCGGGTCAGCGGCGACACATGGTTCTTACTCGGCGGCGGCAAGCTTCGGCGTGGCGAAGCCGGCGAGCTTGTTCTCCAGACCCGCGAGGGCGTTGTCCAGATCGCCACCCTGCTTGACATTCGTGCGGTTGGACTTGCCGTTGACCTGGCCCAGCGTCTTGACGCTCTTGACCGCCTCGATGCCCACGGCGCAGTGGCCGCTGAAGCTCGCACCCTCGGCAGCGATCAGCTTGGCGGCAACAACGTCGCCGCGGATCTGGGCGGTGTCGTTGAGTTCCAGACGCTCGTGAGCGATCACGTCGCCCTCGACGATGCCGTCGACGATGATCGTGCCCGCCTCGATCGAGGCCTTGCACTCGGAGCCTGAACCGACCTCGACGCGACCCTCGCTGACGATCTTGCCCTCAAAGCGGCCCAGAATGCGGGCGGCGTTGCGGAAGGTCATCTCGCCCTTGATCAGCGTGTCGGCGCCGATAATGGTCATGGGGCTGGTGGAAGCGGGGATGTTCTCGTTGGACATGTTCAGGTCTCCTTGATTCGATCCGGTCGTGGCTCACATGAGCCGTTACTTCGTTTGGTGCGGCGGGTCGGTGTGGCCGGGTCCTCTGCCGCGACGCTGACGTTCAGCGTGCCGCTGGGTTGTCGGCAGCACTTGCCGCTGCAGAGCAGATTTGGCACGCGGTTTCGGCCGGATGGGGCGAACGGCCCGGGGTCAGGCCTTCGCCAGCGTGTTTCTACGGCAAAACCTGCCCGAAACGCACCGCTCGTCCACACATGAGGCGGTCGGGCCGGGTGATTCGCCCCAGCGCAGCCGGCGATTTACGGCATATCCAGCCCCACATCAACGCTGGTGGCCTGGTGCGTCAGCCCGCCGACGGAAATCCGGTCGACTCCGGTTGCGGCAATCGCACCGACGGTCTCCAGATTCACACCGCCGGAGGCCTCCAGCAGCACCGGAACGCGCGAGACGTCGCGCATCGCCACGGCCTTGGCGAGCAGCTCGGGTGACATGTTGTCCAAAAGGATGATGTTGACGCCACAGGCGTTGCCGCCCTCGGCAGCCAGCACGGCTTCGAGTTGCTCGATCCGGTCAACCTCGAGCTCAATGAACTGGTAACCCTGCCGCGGGGCGTTGTCGCGAGCGGTCTTCACGGCCCGGCGCACTTCCTGGGCCAGGTTCAAGTTGAACTGATCGGGCGCGACACCCAGATCGGCGCGGATCCCCGCATCCAGCCCGGCGATGTGGTTGTCCTTGATCAGCACCGCATCGTACAGCCCCATGCGGTGGCACTGACCGCCGCCGCACCGTACCGCGTACTTCTCCAGGTGCCGCAGGCCCGGCGTGGTCTTGCGCGTGTCCAGGATTGCCGCCCGTGAGCCCGGAGCTGCCTTTGCCGCGGCCACATAACGGGCCGTCAGCGTCGCGATGCCGGAGAGCCGACCGACCATGTTCAGCAGCGTCCGCTCAACGCTCAGGATGTCGCGCAGCCGGCCCGAGAGTGTGGCCACGGTCGTACCCGCAGCCACGGTGTCGCCATCGGCCGCGTGAAGCTTCACGTCCGCATCGCACTCAAAGAGGTGCAGCAACTCAGCAGCGGAGGCAAGGCCGCTGACCGTCGCCGGCTTGCGGATCACCACGGATGCCGAGGCGCGGATGTAGCCGGGGACGAAGCACCGGCTCGTCACATCGCCCGCATCGGTGCCGCTGGAAAGGTCCTCGTCGCGGCAGATCTCCAGCAGCCGGGTGATGAGACCCTGCTGGTGGAGCGACTGGTAGAACGCGGGCAGCGGCAGGGCGTTGTAATCGGGCATCGGTGGGTCGATCGGCAAAGAGATTCGATCCCCGCGGCCGGCTTGACCGCGGGTGCGGGCCACCGAGTTTAACCGCCCTGATCAGCGCCCGTCGATCATCCGCCCAAGCGGGCCCAGAATCGAGCCTTCCTCGCGACCGGCGCCACCGGTCTGCGGAGCCGCGGCGTAAATCCGGTCGGCCAGGCGCGAGAACGGCATGGTCTGCAGCCACACTTTGCCGGGTCCGGTTAGCCGGGTGTAGAAGAGGCCTTCGCCACCAAACAGCTTGTTGCGGATGCCCGGGACGGTCTCGATGTCAAAGTCCACACCTTGCGTGAAGGCAACAACACAGCCGGTGTCCACCCGCAGCACTTCACCCGGGGCCAGATCCCGCTGAATCAGCGTGCCGCCGGCGTGGACGAAGGCGAGCCCCTGCCCGTTGTCAGATGACAGCTTCTGGAGGATGAACCCTTCGCCGCCGAAGATGCCGGCGCCCAGCCGCCGCTGAAACGCGATGTCAACTTTCACGCCGCGGGCCGCACACAGGAACGAGTCCTTCTGGCACATGAGCGTGCCGCCGTAGTCCGAAAGCTCGATCGGCAGGACGTGCCCGGGGTACGGTGCGGCAAAGGTCACCGTTCTGCGGGAGTTGCTCCGGTTGTAGAAGTATGTGATGAAGAACGAATCGCCCGTCAGCGCACGCTTTCCTGCCTCAAACAGCTTGCCCAGAATCCCGCCCTTGGATTCGGACATGCTGAGTTTGGTGGCCAGTTCCACGCCGTCGTCCATGTACATGAACGCCCCGGCCTCGGCCACCGCCGCCTCACCCGGGTCGAGGGTGATCATCACGGCCTGCAGGTCGTTGCCCAGAATCTGATATTCGATGATGTCCGCTGGCATGGTCCAAAAACTCCACGTTTGGCAAGGCTCAGAACTTCTCAGCCCCGGCGGCACGGTCTGCCTGGTGGGGGATGAATATCACACTATTCGGAGTCGCTGGCCCTCGGTTTACTCGATCGTCAGCGCTCCGACGCTCACGGTCACCGCGTGCCCGCCCAAGAGCACCCTGTCGCCCTTGGGGCTCATCTTCAGTTCACAGAAAATCTCGCCGCCGCGGCGGGAAACCTGGTGCGCCGAGAGGTGGGCCTTGCCAAGCCGCGTCGCCCAGTATGGCGTCAGCATGCAGTGGGCCGAGCCCGTTACCGGATCCTCGTTCACGCCCGCCTTGGGGTAAAAGCACCTCGAGACAAAGTCATGCCCCGCGCCCGGTGCCGTTGCGACCACGCCCAGGTGCTTGACCGAACTCACAGCCGCCAGCTTTGTGAAGTCCGGCGTCAGCTCGTGCACATCCCGCTTGTTCTCAAACACCGCCAAGATGTCCCGCCCCAGGTACAACTCAGCCGGGGCGCGGCCCAGCGCGGTACTGAGTTCCTTGTGCAGCTTGTGGTCTCTGGCCAGCGGCGTTGCGTACGTCGCCGGGAAGTCCAGCACGTACAGGTGTTCCATGCGGTGGACGGGCAGGAGACCTGAAAGGTGCGAGCGGAACTGAATCTGCCCGCATTCCAGGGCACCGTGGGTGAACAGTGCGTGGGCGGCCGCGAGGGTCGCGTGACCGCAGAGGTCGATCTCCGTCGTCGGGGAGAACCAGCGGATGTCCGCCTTGGCGACCCGGCCCTCGGCACTGCGGATAAGAATGAACGCCGTCTCGCTAAGATTGTTCTCCGCCGCGATCGTCTGCATCAGCTCCTCAGAAGGGAACTTGTCCTCGCAGAGCACAACCGCCGCCGGGTTGCCGTGGAACTGCCGGCGTGTGAAGGCATCGACGACGATCATCGGCATCTGTGTCGAGCTGTCCAGCAGTTCGCGGGGCACCGCCGGGGCGGCCTTGGCGGCCCGGCCGGAAGACTTGCTTCCGCGTCCTGTCACGGCCTTGCGGGCTGCAGCGGCTTTCGGTGCGGACTTGCGTGCTGCCTTTTCAGGCACCCTTGTCAGGGACTTGGCCTTCAACTTGCCCTTGCGAGCTACCTTCTTGCTTGCCGTGTTCTTCTTGGCCATCGTCGGGCTCCGATTGCGGGTGTGCGGGTGTGCGGGTGTGCGGGTGTGCGGGTGTGCGGGGGGGTGGAGGGGCGGGAGGGGGTGGGGGTGGGGGGAAGAGGCACGCGTCAGGTCACGCTGCGCCGCCAGCGTTCGGCGGCGCGGCCAAGCGTACGGTGTCCCCTCACGCCGGGGTCTTCCCACCCCGCCGCAATCAGCCGGTCCAGCCCGCTCCAGGAACGACCATGTCCAGCGACCGCACAACCCTTCCCCGGATCACGCGAACCGGACAGCCCGGGGCCGACATCGAGCACCAACTTCGCACGCTGCTGCCGATGACCCGAGCCATCGTCGCGATGCACGTCCGCACGGACCCCGCCCGCTTTGCAGTGGCCGGTGAGATGGACCCCGTCTACGAAGAGGCCATCCGGGGTACGTTCGCCGCCGAAACCGGCCGCCAGGTCCGGGTCTGGATGGCAGAGTTGCCAACGCCCGAAGGCGGCTGGCTCGCTGCCGGATACGCGATGGCCGAACTGTGCGAGCAGGACCTGCTGACCCTCTCGCCGCGGTGTATTTACATTCACGATGTGTACATCGACCCCGCGCATCGCAGCCGCGGCATCGGCCGGGCGCTCATCGCCGCCTGCCGCGAGTGGGCGGCTCAGGAGCGGATCTCCACCCTCCGGCTCATCACCATGTCCGGCAACGGTGCGGCCCGGGAGAGCTTCACGCGGCACGGTTTCCGGCCCTCGACGGTGGAACTCGTCATGCCCGTCTGACTGTCAGGTGTTGACCGGTGCAGGCCCGATGCTGGCCCGTTGCCGGCCTCGCTCAGCCAACATCAAGGTTCTGTAAACGAAAGCACCCCGGCCATTTCGGACCGGGGTGCGGAGAGATTCCTCGTGTCTGCAGATCGTCTCAGGCCTTCGGTGCCGGCGGTTCGGGCACGTAGGTGCTGGCGATGTACAGGTCCTTGAGCTGCTTTTCCGGAACCAGGCTGGGGGCCCGGGTCATCAGGTCGGCACCGATCTGCGTCTTCGGGAACGCGATCACGTCGCGGATGTTCTCCGTGCCGCAGATGTGCATCATCAGCCGGTCAAAGCCGAACGCGATACCCGCGTGCGGCGGTGCGCCGTAGCTCAGGGCCTCGAGCAGGAAGCTGAACTTCTCGCGGGCCTGCTCGGGCGAGAGCCCCAGCAGTTGGAAGACCTTGCTCTGCACGCGGCCGTCGTGGATGCGGACCGAGCCGCCGGCGATCTCTGAGCCGTTGAGCACGATGTCATACCCGGCCGAGACAATCGCCTCGATCGTGTCGTCGTCGTTCTCCGCGGCATTGATGAACGCCTCGGCCTGATCGTCGCGCGGGGCCGTGAAGGGGTGGTGCATGGCAACCCACTTGCCGGATTCCTTGTTCCGCTCGAACATCGGGAAGTCCACGACAATCAGAAAGTTCCACGGGCCGCCCTCGGCACCGGGCTTGGGCACCACACCCATGTCGCGGGCAACCTTCTGCCGCAGCTCGCCGATGGCCTTGGTCGCCACGCCGTAGGCGTCGGCCACGAAGAGCACCGTGTCACCGGGCTCAAGGCCCAGGGCAGCGACAAAGTCTGCCTTCATCGGCTCCAGGAACTTGGCACAGCCGGTATCGAACTTGGCCTGGCCCGTTGCCGGGTCGTTGATGTACTTGACCGTGGCCACACCGCCCACGCCGAAGGGCTTGGCAAACTCGCTATAGCCGTCGGTGATCTTGCGGGTCAGCTTCTCTGCACCGCCGGGGACGCGAATCGCCTTGACCACGCCACGCTTGCTGTTAAACGGCGGACGGTCCTTGCCCTTCTCCAGCGCGGTCTTAAACACGCCGAACTCGGTCCGGGCCGCCAGCTCCGAGATGTCCTTGATGTGCAGGCCGTACCGCGTGTCGGGCCGGTCGATGCCGTAGGTCTCCATCGCCTCGCGATAGCTCATCCGCTGGATCGGCGGCACGTCGTAGTTCAGCATCGTCTTCCAGAAGTGGCGGACGAAGCCCTCCATCATCGCCACGATGTGATCGCGACGGACGAACGACATTTCAAGGTCGATCTGCGTGAACTCCGGCTGACGGTCCGCGCGGGGATCCTCATCCCGGAAGCAGCGGCAGACCTGAATGTACCGGTCGGCGTTGGCGACCATCAGGATCTGCTTGAACAGCTGCGGGCTCTGCGGCAGGGCGTAGAACTGGCCGGGCACGTTGCGGCATGGCACCAGGAACTCGCGAGCGCCTTCCGGAGTCGACTTGTACAGCACCGGGGTCTCGATTTCCAGGAATCCGTTGTTGCCGACGAAGTACTCGCGGATCGTCTGCAACGCGCGGCTGCGCAGGCCCAGGATCTTCTGCATGCTCGGGCGACGCAGGTCCAGGTACCGGTACTTCAGCCGGATCTCCTCGTTGGGCAGCTGGCCGTAGTCATCGGGCAGGAACGGCGGGTTCTCCGTCTTGTTGAGGACCTCAAGGTCGGTGACCACAAGCTCCACCTTGCCGGTGGCGTGCTTGGGGTTCTCACCGCCGATGCGGACGCGCACCTTGCCGGTGACGCCGATGACGTCCTCGCTGCGGAGCTTGCTGGCCACTTCCATCAGGTGCTTCTGTGATCCATCTTCCGGATCAAACACCAACTGCGTGATGCCGAAGCGGTCGCGCAGGTCGATGAAAATCAGATTGCCGTGGTCGCGGTACGAGTTCACCCAGCCGTTGAGGGAGATGCTCTGCCCGACGTGTTCAACACGGAGCTGGCCGCAGGTGTGAGTACGAAAAATCTTCATGGTTCCATCCAATCCAAAGGTGCCGCCGCCGTGGCCCGGGTTCGCCCCGAAGCTGGCGGTCGCCCAACACGGATCCGATCGGCACGGGTGCCTGTGTTCGGTCCTTTTCAGGGGCCGAGTATAGGGAAAGAGTTGATTGTCGGATTCTGTTCTGGAAGTGGGGCTGGCGGCCTGCCGTCCAGCCGTTTCCGGGTCGCCGTCACCACCCTTGGTCAGGGCTTCACCCAGCGTCCGTCCTGCCAACTTGTTGCCGCCGGATCAACCCCGTACAAGGCAGCCACCTCGCCGGCTTCCGGCTCACGGATTGGCTCACCGCCGTCGGTCAGCAATGCCGCAGCCCACGAGGCGGAGATTCCCGACAGCACTGAAGACTGGAAACGCACCTGGTTGACCAGTTCATCGAGTTCAAATGCCGGGCCCGGATTTCCTTTGCACGTGCTGCACGGACGGAGCATCGTTTTGCCACCCTCCGGACGGTTGACGACCCGTCGGTTGTTGCACTCGGGGCAGGTCGGCCAGTCGGTGATCCACCGCCGCAGCCGACCTGCTGAGTTGAAGTAACCCCGGTCATCCAGTGCCCGCTCGTAGCGTGTGAGCAAGTCCTCAACGCCCGGCCGCCGCAGCAGGGCATCGGCCCGACGGCCTTCACCGGCGCGAGCCAGCGAGATCGCATCGACCAGATTGATCGCTGTTGCCCATGATGACGGCTGATCCGTCAACGGTGCTGCCCGGACCCGGTCCGACCGCGGCCGCAGAGACTCGCCTACGGCGATGAGCCAGCGACGCTCGGTTCGGGAACGCGTCAACTCCGCGAGTCCGTAGCATGCAGAGGTGCCAATGCCTGTCGCAGCGCCGGTTTGCTGCTGGGCTGCAGCGTCCAGTGACAGGGCCAGCGTGTAAAGCTGGCGGGCCAGTTTCAGTTGGTCGGGCGACTGTGCTGCATCCGCGACCTCCTCAGCGAGCAGCAGGTACCCCTCCGCATCTTTGGCTGAGAGGGCTGCCAGTCGCTTGTCCAGCCACGCTGGCAAGGTGCTCGGACCTCGGGATGCTGCGACCGCTTCCGAAGATGTCCGCCCGGTACGAAGCAGCCCATCGCCCGCCAGCACCGCGAGCACGACAACCAACACCATCGCCAGGTGCTTCACCACCCGCCCGCCTCGCCGCAGCCTCGGAGTGCCATCGCGATGTGATTCGATCTGGCTCATCGGTGGGCCTCCCAGGCGATCCAGATCCGCGTCATGGCCATCTCTGTGTGCATGATCTGCTGGGCAATGCCTGTCGCCTTGCGGCGTCGGTCCGCGGTTTCATCGAGCACCTCGCGCACCGCTTTGGCACACGCCGGCCGGTCCGAAGCCACCAGCAGCGCGGTCAGCTCGAGCAGCGAGCTTTGCCAGGCTGCAAACCGGCGGATCGGCGTTGCCGCCGCGGCTGCCCGGGCGGCGGCAAGCGTTTCGACCTGCTGCAGCGTCAGCTGCACCTCCGCCGGTGGAGACAGCAGCAGCCCGCGAGATCGCAGCCGGTTAAACGTCAGTTCCGCCGCTTCCGCCGGCAGGTCGCCGGCAAAGCCGTCGGGCGAGAGCACCGCAACGTTCGCGCCCAGTCCATTGGCGGTGGCCCGGTACATCTCCGCCAGCCGCGTTGCCTGCGACTCCACGTCCGCGATTGGCATCGCCATCGCCAGAAGATCCGTCAGCCGCTCAATCACCGCGCGCCGGCTGGCAAGCGCGTACTCAGGAGATTCCGGATCCGGCAGTTGGCGAAGGGTCATCAGCGCCACGAGCTCCGCCGAGGCCCGCGAGCGGTTCATTCTGGGGAGCACCTCCAGCAGCGAGGTCATCACCAGCGCCTCACTCGAGCGTTTGGCCGCCGCCCGCCCCGCAGCATTCCTCAGTTCGCTCGAGCCGCCGAATACCGCGGCGTCCAGCAGCGCGTCGGCATCCACCGGGTCAAGCGGGCCGCGGCTTTCCAGCTGGCGTACCAGCTCCACCCGCACCGCGGCGTTGCGCTCGGCGAAGTAGCGGATGCCCCAGGACTCCGCCAACTGCGCTCCATCGCGGACGTTGTAACTCATCGAGTTCGGCAGCAGCCCCGGGTTGCTCGCCGCGTTGATCATCGCCGCGATTGTCTCAGGAATCAGTGGCTCCGAAGGCTGCATCGTCCCGCTGAACCCAGTGAAGAAATACCGGTTTGCATCCGCCGCGGCAGCCGCGACAAACAACCGTCCTGCATCGGAGTCCACCTTGGCGCTCAGCCCTCCCAGTCGTGCCAGCCACTCCTGCCGGCTGGCCGGCGGCAGCGCGTTGGTGAGCTTCCACGCCTCGGCGTACCGTGCCCGCATCTCCTGCCGCGACGTCTGGTCAGCCGAGCTCGACAGCGCCATCGTCAGGTCGATGCCTTCAGTTCCGGACCGCTGGGAGATCGCCGCCGTCACAATCCCCAGCCGCACCGTGCTGATGCCCGGTTCATCAAACCAAGCCATCAATCTGGCCCGCGCCGCCGACTGTGCTGACCACGTCAGTCGCCCGGCCACCTCCGCGAGGCTGTCGTGCATCGGCTTGGACGAAAGCGGGTCCGGCCCGCCACGCACCATCTGCTCAAGGGCCTCGAGCATGAACGGCGTCGCGGCCTCCCGTAGTGCCATGTCCTGTGCATCTGTCAGCTGCGGCTGATCAGCCGATGCCACCGGTGAGTTGGCCAGCGCCGCGGCAACAAGTTCGTACGCCTGCCACGCCAGCCGCAGGTCCGCCGCGCTCGCGCCAGACGCCACCAGTCGTAGCGGCACGGTCCGCAGCGCGGCCGCTGCCCCGACATCAAAGGACCCGCCATCACCCGCGCCGTACGCGGTCAGTACCCGCCGCACTTCCGCACGGGACTGTGCGCCAAGTTCACGCTCGCGGGACAGCCGGGCCACCAGCCCCGCCCGGCCCGTCAGTTCAACCACATCCGCCGGGTCTACCACGCGGCGGCTGCCCTGCGGCCCCAAGGCCGAAATCACTGTCACCTGCCCTGCCGCTGGCAGTCGACTGATGAGATCCGTCGCCACCTCCGTGACTGCAACGCGCTGGCCCTTGTCCAGCCGCGGCCACGTGCGGCAGAGGAGTACAAGTACCTCCCGCACGGTCTTGGCCGACGGGCCGTCCCGCCCGGGTTCATCCGCCAGTGCCCGGACCGCCGCCGCCGCCGCCGCGGCATCACGAACCGAGGGCACAACCTGATCGGCGGCAATCTGAGGCACCACAGGCTTGGCAACCGGCTTGGTCGGTGGTTCCATCGTCGGCGTTGGCCCGGCGGATGCCGGTCCGGGCACCGGCACGGCCGGCCCACCTGCGGGTGTCGCCCCTGTGCCGCCGCCACCTTTGCTCAGCAGCAGGGAGGCCGAGAGGGCCACCACGCACAGTGTCACCAGAGCGAGTCCGCCGATGATCACCCGCTTGAGCAGCCGCGAACTGGGGTCGTCTTCCGATTCAGTCTGGTCGTCGTTCAGTGACTCGCCCCGCGCGGCAGCCGGAGTTGCCGCTGGCTGGGCGTGGGCTGGCACCGCAGACACGACCGTACCTGCGGCCGCTGTCGGGCTCGACGCTGAAACGGCACGTGCGGGCTCAGCGGCGCCGCCGTTGGCCAGTTGCGAGATCACCTGCGTCGCCGCCGCCGCCGGCAGGCCCAGCGTCACGGCCGCGGTCTGCAGTTCACGCAGGGTCTGGGCATCCACCCGTCCGCGGCTGGAGAGAATCGCGATTGCCCGCTGGCGCAGCGCGGCAACTGCCTGCTCCTGCGGCGTCCATGGGCGAGGCGATTGTGGCGAGACCGGCATGGCCGCAGGCCGCACCGCGGGGGATGCCTGGGGCATCATCGGCGAGACATTCGGTGGCAGCGGGGGGGGCAGGGGGGGCGTCGGTTGACCGGACTGCGGGACTCGCGTTCCGGCAGTCAAAGGCCCGTCGGCATCAGCAGCCAGCGGAATCGGCTCGGCCTCCGGCAGCGGCTTGGGCATCGCCTTCGGTGCCGCCGGCTTGCCCGTGGCACTCGTGCTGGCCGCCGCCTCCTGTTTGTTCGCCTCTGCCGCCCGCTGTGCCGCAACCTCACTGATCCGCGGCGGCCGGTTGACGCTTCCCAGCAGCACCACCGATGCTGCTTGCTTGAGCAATGCCTCCGCCGCCATGGCGTGAGCAGTGCCCGCCAGCGGCGAGCCGCGCACCACAGCCAGCCGGTCCTGCAGCGCGGCCATCACAATCGCCGGTGAGTTTGCCGTCGGCACCAGACCAAGCGCGGCATGCGGCCGCTCCGGGGCCCACATCTCCGCATCGTCCAGGCCAAAGAACATTTCGATCAGCCGCCGGATCTGCTCCGGATCTGTTGGTGCCTCAACTTCGGGGCCGTAGCTCATCGTCCACCTCCGCCCTGCGGCTGGGCAACTCCGCCGGCCGGTGCTGTCGCTGCGGGTGGCGTTGCCGCGTTCGGAGGCTGGGCACCCAGCAGTTTGGCCTGCAGTTCCCCGAAGCGAGCATCCCATGGTGCCGGGCCAAAGGTCGGGTTCAGCACCTTATGCTGGCTCAGCAGCGTCAGAGCGGTCGCCGGGTCGCTCTTGGCCATCAGCCGGATGGTGTTGAACCGTGCCTCAAACCACCGGTCGCTGGTCTGCGGCAGCGTGTTCGCCAGATCGCGCCAATAGCCCAGCGCCTTGGCATCGTCCCCGGCCGCCTCCGCAAGCGTGGCCATACGGGAGACCGAGGCTCCGTCTGTCGGCCGCACCGCCAGCACGGCTTCGTCCAGCCGCATCGCAAGCTCGCGGTACTCGGACTCGCCCGTTTTGTCGTACATCCATTGAGCAGCAGAGGCAACGTCCTGATGCAGCACCAGCACGGAGGTATCGGTCATCGATCTGGACGTCGTTCCCACGGTTTCGATCAGCCGTCGCCCATGATTGACAACCGCTTTGGCTTCACGCAGCAGTTCGTCTTCGTCCGGCTTCCTGGCCGCCAGTTGTGCCTTGAACCGTGCCGACGCGTTGAGGTACAGCAGCCGTCGACCGGACTCAACAAACCGTGGATCCAGCCCATCGCCGGGTGCCTCAATCTCCTTCTGCAGCACCTCGGCACGATCAAAGTCCCGCCTTCCGATCGCCATCTGCAGCCGTCGGAAGAGAAGTTCACGACCCAGCCGCGAACGGTCCAGCCCTGCCGAGCCCAGCAGTGACTCAGCCGTCGCCAGCAACTGCTCGCTTCGCGCCGTGTCGGGTGGCTCGAGCGTCAGCGTCGCATCAAGCATCTGGCGGATCAGCACCATCACCGTCTCGGCCTGCTTCTTGCCGGCATCGCCGGAAGCCGCCATTGCCGCCCTGCGGTCGGGCTCCAGCACCGCTTCGGCCACGGCCAGGAACCGTCGCGCTGCAAACTGCCTGTCGCCCGCTGCCGTCCCCGGCCTGTGCTCGCGGAACATCCGATACAGGATCTTCGCGGCAGTCCGTCGCGAGTCGGCGTAGAGCGGTGATCCAGCGTCCACGGCCAGCAGTGTCTCAACGGCCTGTGCATCCGTCAGGCCGGTCTTGTCCGGCCGCCGCACCAGCAGCGTCGCCGCACGGACCGAGCCCGGGAAGCGTGTGACAAACAGCGAGATCGTCGATCCGAGTTTCTCCGAAACGATCAGTCCGGCCCCCGGCTTTGCCGCTTCACGCTCGGTGGCCACAATCGCCAGCCACAGCGAGTCCTGAGCCAGCACAGGGTTGATTCGTTCCGCCAGCCGGAAGGCACGTTCACCCCGCTCCGCCGCATCGGTGTCAATGCCCGCGTAGTACAGCCCCCGCGCCGCGTTGTAGAGCGCACGGGAAAGGTCTGCCGGAAACTTGCCCGCATCGGGCTGTGCCGCCGCGGCGTCGAGCATCGCCGCCGCCTCCCGCAGCCGGTTGACCATCACCGGCTCGGTTGCCGGCAGTTCGTCAAGCTTGCCGCCTCGTGCCGTCCGCAGCTCTCCCAGGGCCGACTCCAGCCGCAGCATGCCGCGCACAAACACGCCGACAAACCCGCTGTCGCTGAGCGTTGCTGTGCCGTACCGCTCGGCCAGCGCCAGTACATCGCTCACCCGTCCGGTTGCGATCAGGTCCGACAGCGCGAGCTCGGCGATCTTTGGCAGTTCACCGCTGGCATCCGGTGGCTTGCTGTCGCGGAGCATCCGAAGCGCCGTTGCCGCGACGTGGCGGGCCACCGTGGGCGATAGGCACGGGTCCGTCGCTGTCGGCATTACCGTCGTCGGACCGCCCTCCGGGCCCGACGCACGCAGTGACAACAGCAGTTTCCGCGCGTCGCTGTACCGCGCCGCGTTCATCAGCACCTCCACCCGCCGCAGCGGCGCCGCCGCCTTGGCCGCCGCAGCAGCCAGCGGCTCGGTCTCAATGGTCTCCAGCCACCGCAGCGACTCGCTGTCCTGCCCCAGCAGCGAGAGTGCCGCCGAGACCCCCAGCACCGCACGGGCGATGTGCTCGTGCTTGAGCATGACACGCGGCAGCCGGTCCAGGCTCGCCCGCTCCAGAGCGGCTCGCCCTGTGTGCCATCCGAAGCACTCCAGCGCACTGGCCGCCAGCGTTTCAGCCGTCGGCACGCCGGGCGGCCGCTGGGTCGATGCTGACGCGGTCATCAGATCTCCGGCATAGACCGCCGCCCATCCGGCGAAGTAGTACGCCCGTGAGCGCATCGCCCTCGCATCGGTCACGTCCTCATCATCTTGTGGTGTGGACTTGCCAGCATCCAGCCGCTCCTCGAGCTGACGCACCCGCCGGGTTGCCTCAAGCCCCAGTGCCATCAGCTGCTGGTGCAACTGGTTCATGGTTGAAATCAGCAGCGGCCGTCCCTCTTCGCTGCCCGCGGCAACCCGCAGCAGCTCTGCATCGGCTTCCGCCCGCAAGTAACTCGTCCGTGCCAGCTCCACCCGCAGTCCGATGCTCTTGGACTCCGCCACCGAGCGAATGAACACCTTCGCCCGCTCTTCCAGCCGCTGCCGCTCGGCCAGATCGGACGTTGCCCCGAGTTGCTGGAACATCAGCCGTGCCAGCCGCTCGCCCATTCGGGCGCGTTCCGCCCCGGTTGCCTGCTCAAACCGCTGCGTCAGGTGCTCAACGAGCAGCGACTTGAGCCCGCGTGACTGCAGGTACTGCTCAACGAGGTCCAGCGATCCGCTCGGCACCGCCTTCCCTGACGCTCCTGTTGTCGTCGCAACGGGCACGGGCAGCACCGCCTCGCCCTCAGCAGCTGCGGGATCCGCCGCCGGCGCGGTCGGCGGTGCCGGGGGCTGCAGTTCCATCCCGCTCCATGCCACCGCCGTTCCCGCCAGTTGGCCCAGCAGCAGGGGCAGCACCGCCGCATGTGCGGCACCCCACACCCGCGCACGCTCGCCGCCACGCCGCCGCGGCAAGGAAACGCAGTTCGAAGTGTGCTCACTGTCCGGCGACATAGCTGATCTTGCTGAATCCTGACATCCGCGCGGCCTCCAGGGCCGCCGCGACCGCCTCCACATTCACTTCATCCGCCGCCTTGATGATAATCCCCGGCGGCTTGGGCAGATCCCGCAAGATGCCTTCCAGCTCCGCCTTTCCGCTCATGACCCGCGCACCGATGCGATACCGCCACGGCCGCTCCGGCCCGCCCGAGGCCCCGGCCGTTCCCGCCCCGGCTTTGGCCTGCGTGTCGGGCTCAACGTACAACACCTGGGTCGTGAAGTTCGAACTCGCCGCACCCGGCCCTGACGCCTCGGCGGAGATCGCCGCCGCCAGTTCCGTCTCAGGTGCCGTAAGTGAGCCGGCCGCCATGAAGTAAAACAGCATGAAGAAGATAACGTCCAGTAGCGCTACCAGTGGCAGCACAATGCCGTTCTCGTCTCGGGATGTTCGCTTGTGAAAGTTCACCGATTGCTGCTGCCTGTCGTTGCCGTCCTTGAATCAACGCTGCTGTCGTGCCCGCCGCGGTCTGTCTTACCCCGCGGGTGCGGTTGCGAGCTTCCAATCCCGTATCCCGAGTTTCGCAAGTTCCGACGACAACCGGTTCAGGTGCACCGCTGCCGCACGCCGGTCTGCTCGAATCACAATCTCGGGCTTGCCGCCCTGGCCGGCCGTCGCGGCATTCCCGCGGATGGACGCCGCGATAGTCGCCAACTCCGTCGGCCCGCCGCCAGCGATGGACAGCCCGCCCTGCTGATCAATCTCAATGACCAGCGGCAGTGCCGACTCCACCGCCTCGGCACCCTGCTCCTTGGGCAGGTCCATCGGCCGCAACTGTGTCCGATGAAAGTGCGTCGAGAACATGAAGAAGATGATGATCAAAAACGCCACATCCGTCAGCGCTGTGACGTTGAGTGTCAGTTCCTCGTGCTCGCCGCCGCGGCTCTTGAACTTCACGCTGTCGCCCCCGCCGCCAGCGGCACGCTGCCGTTACCCGCCGGTGCTGCGGCAGCCGGTGCGGCCGGTACCGCTGCGGCCTGCCGCACGCCCGCCGCCGGCTGCTGCAGGATGGAGATCAGCCGGTCGGCCGTATCAGCAAGCTCACCGAGCACCGCCTCCGTCTGCCGCTTGAAGAACGCGTGGCACATCAGGCACGGAATGGCGATCGCCAGGCCCAAGGCCGTGTTCACCAGCGCCTCGGACATGTTGGCCGAGAGCTGCGCCGACCGGCTCGCGCCCTCCGCCCCGCCGATGGTCGCAAACGCCTTGATGATGCCGATGACCGTGCCCAGCAGCCCCAGCATGGGGGCCAGGTCCGCAACCACGCGGATGGCGTAGGTCACGCGGTCCAGCTTGTCGGCTTCGCGCCGGCCTGCTTCCTCCATAACGGGCTTGGCTTCCAGCACGCCAAACTGGCTGGACCTTGCCTTTGCCAGGCCCGCACCCAGCACACGAGTCAGGAAGCAGTCGTTCTCAGCTGCGCGGCAGAAGGCGATCGCCTGATCCACCTTGCGCTCCCGCAGCAGCATCTCCAGCGAGTTGGTCGTTCCGGGCTTGGCCAGCGCGGTCTTCCGCAGCATCGCCCCGTTGGCAATCACCAGCCCCACCGCCAGGGCCGACAGCAGCAGCAGCACCACCGCCACAAAGCCGCCCGCCGCGATGTACCCAAGCAGCGACTTGCTCTCCAGGATGGGTGCCACCCCGCCAGCAGCACCGGCCGCTGCCGGTGTGGCTGCGGCGTTCCCGGCCTGAAGCATCACAAACATCACGATCTCGCCTGTCAGCGATTGAATCACTTGCGTTTCTCCTGCTCAGGAACCAGCGGCATCGCGCCGCCGCCCGATGAGTATGGTGTTCCGGTCCCGCCCCCTCCCCCGCCCGTCCCTGCATCTCCGCTCGCCGGCGTCGCCTCCAGGGCGGCTCCGGGAATCAGTTTCTGCACGTCCGCTCGCAGCGTCCGTGCCGACTCGCCATCGCCCAGCTTGTCAAGTTCCGCCGCGGCTTCCACCAAGCCCATCGCCGTAGGCAGCGGCAAACGCTCGGAGTACACCGCCGGCAGGTACATCAGTTCCAGCAGGCCCTTACGCCGGTCGCCGGCTTCGGTTTCACGCAGATAGCTTCGGCCAATGCCCAGCCGGCACCACGCCTCAATCCACCCGCGGTCCGCCGCCGCGTCATCCGCGGTCCCTGCCCCGCCCGCTGCGCTGTTGCCCGCCCCGGTCCCGCTTGCTCCAGTTCCCCCCGGCGGCGACGCCGTCGCCGCGGCCTTGCTTCGCGAGAGTTCGGCCGAGAGCTTCCGCTGCAGCCAACTCCGTGCCGCCTTCCGCTGCTCCGCGTTGCCGTGGGCCGCCACAACCATGCTCCGTACCAGCACCTCGGGCCCGCCCGTTGCCCCAGCGCCCTCGCCAGGTGCGGGTGCCACCACCGCCAGATCCAGCATCGCCGGGCGCTGGCCCGCTGCAACAAGTGCCTCGGCCTGATACCACCGCGCGACTTCGCCCGCAGTGCCCGGCAGAGCGATCAGTTCATCCCATCCCGGCCACCGTGCAAGCGCCGCGGCAGCACCGCCCGAAAGCCCCGGGTTCAGCACCGGCGGCAAACTCGGGCACAGGCCCGTGGCCGGGTCGATCACCGCGCTGCCCATCGAGACCGCTCCGCCCTCGCCAGCTCCCGCGTCCTCGCCGGTTGCTGTCAGCGTCGCCGTCGCGGCAATCGCCTGCAGGTAGTTCTTCATCCCGCCCGTGACGAACCCGCGTGCCAGCCGAAGCCCTGTCAGTGTCTCCTGCAGCCGCCGCTGGCTTGGGCCTGTTGCCGCCTTCAGCACCCCTGCCGCGTCCAGCTTTTCGTACAGCACTTCAGCACCGTCATAGTCACCGCGTGCCGCCCGTGCCTCGATCCGCCACAGCCCATCGGCCAGCTTGGCGTACCCGGCAGCGAACTCCGCCTCGGCATCGCCGGTCACCGTCGCCACCCGGCCCCACATGATGTTCGTCACATTCCCGCCGCTGCGGATGGCCAGCCCGCTGCCCGTCATGCTCATTACATCTCCGCGGACCGAGCCCTTGCCCCCGCGCAGCGTCACCACCGTCTCGGCGTGCGCACCGGCCCACGGCAGCAACGTGGCTGCCAGCAGCACGGCGGCGCAAAGCCTGCCTTCAGCAGGATGTCGGCTGCCGGTCACGGTCTTCCAGTCCCCTTGATGTGCGTGTAGGTACCGCCTGAGTCCCTGGCGATCCGCCTCATCAGGTCGGCCGACGAATCGTCGATCAGCGAGATGCAGTGCACCGGAACCCGTGCCGAACCCTTGTTCACCCGCGCGATTGTTTCAGCGACACCGGCATCAAACTGCCCATCGGTCATGAAGTAAATCGCGTCGGGCTTCGGCCGCATCCCAAAGACCATCTGAAACGCCCCGCCCGGCTCGGTTCCGCCCCCGGCTCGCAGCCGGTTGATCAGCGCCCCGGACTCCCGCTTGTTCTTGGTCGAAGCGTCCATCCAGCGAATCGCCGGGTGCAGCGGCATCACGTCAGTTGAGAACGCAACGACAAAGTACGACCCCGTATCGATGATCCCGTTGATCGAGGTGGCAAGCTGATCACGCAGGTACGCGATCTTCTCGCCCTCCATCGAACCCGAGACATCCACGATGTACGCAAACCGCATCCCCCGCGCCTCAACCCCGAAGAACTTCGTCCCGCCGCCGCCCGACCCGCCCGATCCGTCACCAATGCCGATCCCGTCACCCGCGCCGGCGCCGCCCATCCCCGCCCCCACGCCGCCCAGATCGCCCGATCCCGGCGTCGCCTGACCGCCCGGTGATTCAACCCCCGGTAGCGACTGCATCATGCCGGCACTCGTCGCCGCCTCATCCACTGCCGGGCCTGCCGTGTCCAGCATGCCCCGCTCCAGTGCGCCAAGTTCGGCCTCGGTGATCGTCGCCACTGAAATCGCAGCCCCGACGCCCTGACCCGCTGGTGCATCTTCGATCTTCAGATTCGTCAGATAAATCACCGACCCGATCAGCAGCAGCGTTGCATGCAGCACCGCCGATGACAGCATCGCGATCACAAACAGCGACGCGTTCCCGCGCCGGCGCGGAACGCCGTCACCCCCCGTCTGGGTCAGTGCGGCAGGTGATCGAGCTGTGGAGACGGTCGTCATGGCAGCTTTGTTGTCATCGGTCCGCTGGATCCGCCCCGTGCGGGGGTAATCGCCCCACCCAGCCGGTCCGGGCCCTCTCTCGCTCCGACTTGTGTCCGCAACGGTATCCGACCAACTCGCCCCATCTGTTCCGTAATCACGGACAACCAACCCGCGAATTCTTCCCCGCTCCGCCGCCCTCACCACACCGGCCCGGCCACCCGCCGGTCTGGCGACCAGTCTCCAGAGCGTCCCACGCTCGGTTTCCGCACCCCGGCGGCGTATCATCCGGCCGCTAGGAGTTTTGGCCCCATGAACAGCAACACCGCCGCCGCCACATCCACCCCCCGCCCGGCGCCCGGCTCTCCATTCAAACGCGTCCTGCTCAAGCTCTCCGGTGAGTCCCTCGGCACCGGCGGCCAGTCCGGACTTGACCCCATCGAGATCGACGAGATCGCCAAACAGGTCAAGGATGCCCTGGCGACCGGCGTCCAGATGGCCATCGTCGTCGGTGGCGGCAACTTCATCCGCGGTGCCCAGCTCTCCAAGATCGGCCACATCCACCAGGCCACGGCCGACTACATGGGCATGCTGGCCACCATCATCAACGGTCTGGCCCTCCGCGAAGCCCTCAAGGCCGTCGGCGTCGACTCCCGCGTGATGTCCGCCATCGAGGTCAAGGCCGTCGCCGAACCCTTCATCCGCCAGCGGGCGCTCCGCCACATGGAAAAGAAGCGGGTGGTCATCATGGTCGCCGGCACCGGCAATCCCTTCTGCACCACCGACACCTGTGCCGCCCTCCGTGCACTGGAACTGGACTGCCAGGTCATCCTCAAGGCCACCAAGGTCGACGGCATCTACTCCGCCGACCCGCGCAAGGACCCCACGGCCACCCGGTTTGACCGCATCAGCTTCCGCGATGCCATGGTCAAGAACCTCAAGGTCATGGACATGACCGCCTTCGCCATGTGCCAGGAGCGTGATCTGCCCATCGTCGTCTTTGACTTCAAGCCCAACGGCAACATCCGCCGCGTTGTGGAAGGTGCCTCCATCGGCACCATCGTCTCCAGCTGATCCCCCGGATCGAGCCCCGGCACCGGCCTCCACCCTGCTCGCGCCGCTCACGTTCACCATCGATAGAACTTTCTCGTCCCGCGACGAATCCCGTTTTTCCGGAACCTTCCCATGGCCACCCCTGATTCCATTCTCAAGCAAGTCGAAGAGTCCATGAACAAGTCCATGGAGCACCTCAAGAAGGAACTCAAGAGCATCCGCACCGGCCGGGCGTCTCCTTCGATCATCGAGTTCATCAAGGTCGAGTACTACGGCTCCACCACGGACCTCAAGGCCATCGCCTCCATCTCCGTGCCCGAGCCGACCCAGCTGCTCATCAAGCCCTTTGACACTGGTTCCATCGGTGACATCAAGCGTGCCGTCGAGTCCTCCGGCCTGGGCTTCAACCCCATCAGCGACGGCAAATCCCTCCGCATCAACATCCCCGCCCTCACCGGCGACCGCCGCAAGCAGCTTGTCGCCCTCTGCAAAAAGAACGCCGAGGAAGCCAAGGTCACCTTCCGCAACGCCCGCCGCGACGGCAACAAGCACGCCGACGGCCTCAAGGGCACCGGAATCCCGGAAGACGAGCTCGAGACCCTCAAGAAGGAGATTCAGGATCTCCTCAAGAAGTTCGAGACCGACTCCGACGCCTTGGTCACCGCCAAGCAGAAGGAAATCGAAACCCTCTGAGCCCGCTCCGGCGGAGCGTTCCGATCTGACTCGCCCCGTCACCCCGCAGTCGCGCGGCTCGCAGCCCCACTATGGCCTCCCGCTCCACACTTCTGGCCGCCACCGGTGCGCTGGGCGTGGCCGTGCTCGGCCTCGGCGCGGTCGCTGTGTTCATGGCATTCCGTCCGCCGGCAGCCGCACCAGTCCCGGATGCTCCGGCAGCAGCGGGGGGCGCATCGCAGCCGGACCGTCCCAGCCCCGGCGGCGAGTCACCATCTGGCACCCCTGCCGCGGCGGTGGCCACATCGCCCGCGGCCGAAGCCGCCATGCGATTGGCCGACTCCTCTATCGCCTCCGGTGACTTCCCCGCCGCCGTCGCCACGCTCGAAAAGGCCGTCGCCTCCGCGCCCCGTCAGCAGGCCCTCCGCCTCAAGCTCGCCGAGGCCCTCATCCACCAGCGGCAGTTCGATCAGGCCGTCACCCACATGGTCGAGGCCATCGCCATCGGCCCTGATGCCCCCGCCCTTCACTTCGACCTGGCCACCGTTGCATCCGCTGCCGGACAGCTCGATCTCGCCATCAAGCACTACGAGATCGCCCAGGCCCGTTCCCCCAAGGACCCGCGCCCGCCGCTCTACGCCGCCATGGTTCACCTCCGCCGGGGCGACACCGCCAAGGCCCGCGCTCAGCTCGTCCGCGCCGTCGCGCTCGATGACAACCTTGCCGAGGCTTGGGGAACGCTCGCCGATATCGAGCTCCGCGAGAACCGCGTCGATCTGGCCATGCAGCACGTCACCCGGGCCCGCACCCTCCAGCCCGAGGTCGCCAGTTGGAAACTGGTCCAGGCACGCATTCAAAAACGGGACAATCAGCCCCAAGCCGCGGCACAGCTCCTCATGACGCTCCCCGACGGCGAACGCCTCACCGGGCCCGTGCTGCAAACGCTCTCGGAGTGTTTCGGCCTTCTCTCACGCCCCGAACTCGCCGCCGAGCAGTACGACCTGGCCTACCAGCGGGAACGCTCGAGCGAGAACTTCGCCCGTCAGGCGGCCCTCTGGTTCCGCCGCGCCGGTAACCAGTCCCGCGCCGATGAATTCGAGGCAATCGCCTCTCGCCTGGCCCCCGCTGCACCCCCCGCGGCCACGGCCCCTGCCCCCGGCGGCGGCTGAATCCCGCCCTCACGCTGCGGGAACCCCCCACGCCCCACGCGCAACGCTGCGGGAAAACCCGCCCCATCTGCCAATCCAGCATTCACCCCGCCCCCGTTTTGCCGCGGCGCGGTCAACTGCACCCCCGTGGCGGCCGATATCCCCTCTCCGGGCCCTTCGGCCCCACCTCTCGCGTCACGTTCGCTTCGTGCCGCGTCCGCACCCTGTCAGGAAACGCACATGCCTAACACCAAGACCAGCACGAAGAACAACGCCCGCACGAGCACAACCAAGTCCGCCAACAAGTTCAACAGTAAGTTCAACAACAAGACCGGCAGCACCAGCTCCCGCAACTCCAAGAACACCATCACCGCCGAGGCCACCAAGACCGCCAGCCGCACGAAGCGCTCCCGCTCGACGACGAACAACAACGCCGCCAAGAGCACCTGGAACAACCCCTTCAACGGCAACGCCTTCACCGGCTACTGGAACACCGTCGGCAGCTACGTCTTCACTCCGGCCACCTTCGCCGCCCGCAACGCCAACCTCGCTGCCACCGAGAGCACGAAAAACACCACCGTGAACAGCAACGCAAACGGCAAGACGAACACCAAGTCCAACACGAAGACAAACGCCAAGGCGACCGGCAACCGCACCAGCAACAACGGGAACGGCAAGGCGACCAAGAACACCAACACCACCAGCGCCGCCAACACCACCAAGGTCCGCGGCTCGAAGGCGAAGAACACCAGCACTCGCTCCGCTAGCAAAGCCACCAAGGCAGTCAAGGCCTTCAAGTCGACGGGCAACCGCAAGACCACCAACTTCAAGTTCAACGCCGGCGGCAATCGCACCGCCAGCCGCAAGGCCGCCTGATCGATCACAACCCGGAACACTCACCCGGCGGCCACGGACGGCTCGCAGGTTGATTGCAGATTCCACAGCAGCCCCCGCACGGATTCGGCGGGGGCTGCTGTGCATTTACACTGAGTCCCGCCAGGCCGCTTCACGCGTCACTTCGGGGGCTCAACTTGCATCGGCAGGGGCAGTCCGCCCGGTACCTGCGGCATGTTCGCATCCGGCGCGTTGTTGGCCGCTGCCTTGACCACCAGTTGCTCTCGTACCGGCCGGATCTGGTCCAGCGACTTCAGATCCACCAGGTAATACCACGTCGCGAACCGCGCGGCGAGCTCGTCCGCCCGCTTCCTGCCCGCCTCAAGGGTCTTCTTCCGCTCGTCAACCTTGTCCTGATACGCCTTGCGCAGCGGCTCGAGCTTGTTGCGTGTTTCCTCACTGACGTTGGGAAGCTCTGACTTCTCCTTGGCCTCAAGGTCCACCAGTTCCGCCGTCTTGCCCGGCTCAGGCACCACACTGGCATCAAACGACGCAATCACCATCACAAATCGCGCGTCGGTCTTCTTCTCATCCGCCGCCTTGCCATCCGCCTTGGTGTCACCGCCAACCTGCCCGCCCGCTGCCGCGGCGTCCGCCTCCCCGGCCAGTTCGCCCAGCATCAGCTGATACACCACGCCGTCTTCCTGGGTGATCGACATCGTGCCCTCATTGGCCACGAGCCCCAGTTGCTGGGCGATGAAGAATCCGTGCCGCCGCAGCGACAACTGGTCGTTCATATCCAGCGCAACGGAGCTCTCGGCCTTCGACAGACTCTTGACCAGGTTCGCCGGCTTGGGCTGCACCCCCACGATCTTCAGTTGTGACAGCGCGTTCAGGGCCATGTTGGCCCGCTCGCTGTCCAGCACCTCGTCCGGACCGGGGCCACCCGGGCCCGGCTCGGCCGTCAGGTCCCAGCCCGTCCACGCTGCCGGTGTGCCGGGCGGGTCCATGGGCGAGGCCAGCTTCCGGTTCCGGCTCAGCTTCAGCGTCGAAGGGCTCTCGATCCTGCCGGTCTTCTCATCAATGCTGTACCGGTCAATCTCCAGCGACTTGACCTTGTCAGCAGTCAGCTTCAGCAGGTCGGTCTCCACCCAGTCCGCAAACTTCGTCGAGAACGCCCCGTCGATCGTCGTCACGTACACCCGGTTCTTGCCGCTCTCGCGGATGTAACGCTTCCGCGCCCCGGCCTGCGCACCCGGCTCGCTGGCATCCACCGCTTTGCCGATGACCACATCCACCAGCGGCTTGCCCGACGCATCGCGGAACGTCACCTTCGTCCCCTTGCCCCCGTTGGAAAGTGCCGTCTCATCGGTCGGGTCAATCAAGCCGAACTTGGCGTGGTCCGCCTTGTTGTCCGAGACAAATCGCTCCCGCACCAGCCCGGTGAACGCCGATGTCGCCTTCGCAACGCCCTCCTGCGCATCAGCCGCGTAGTTCGAGGCCGACGGAATCTTCCACGACTTGCCGTCGGACTCGACCTTAAACGCCCGCATCTTGACCGCCTGCTCGTCGAAGCTCATCACCTCAAGCGAGCGCACCTCCAGCGGGTCCTTCAGATCCGGTGCCACCGGTGTGCCCTGATCCGAAATCAGCGCAACCGACCGGCTCGTCGGCCGCGTCACCAGCACAAGGCCCACGCACAGCCCGGCGGCGGCCATCCACAACGCAGTCTTGGTCCACGGAGAGTTCACTGTCACAGCCATGGTCATTGTCCAGTTGCATGCCCGGGCTTCATCTGCCCGGCGGGTGTTCATTTCCAGTCACCACCAACCCATCCCGCCAGCGTTACCTTCTCCCACCCCTTTGCCCTCAGAACCGTTCCTTCCGGCCCGATTCCCGCTCCAGCGTCCGCCGCCGCGCCATCACAAACAGCGCGAAGGCAATCACCGGCACCGGCGGTGCGGCCACCGCCATCAGCCGCACCGCGGTCTGGATCTGCTCCGTCTGGCTCTTGGTCTGCAGCCGCACGTCTTCCAGTTTCTCGCGCTTCTGGTCCTCAATCAGCCGGGACTGGCCGTCCAGTCGCCGCTGCTCGGTCCGGCGCACCGTCTCGGCCATCACCCGCTTGCCGTTGTCATCCAGGTCTGTTCGGTCCTGCACCTTCTTCACCTCCGCCTCAACGCGGGCCTGCGCCTCCGCCAGCTTCGCCTGCGCTTCGGTCTCGGCAAGCTGCTCGGCTTCCTTCGTCGCCGAGAGCCCCGCCTGCCGTCTCTCCTCCAGCGTTTCCAGCGTGCGATACACACGCCGCTTCTTGCGCAGATCCAGCAGCGAGTTGTCACCCGCCAGCACGTCCACCGCGTTGAGGATCAGCGTCACATTGTCAAACTCAAGGTTCAGCGAGCCCGAGCCCTGCTCCCGCAGTTCAAAGAACGTCGGGCTGATCATGTCCAGGTCCGCCAGCAGCACAACATTCACGTCGCTCTCGCCGGACTTGCCGCGAATCAGCGCACCCATCGTCTGCACGGTCCGCGTCATCGTCGGCCGACGGTTTTCATTAAACGCCATCCCGAAGAACGACCGCTGCAGCACCTGGCTGTAGGCCATCTGCCCGGCCGTCGGGCTCGATCGCAGCAGGGGGGTCAGCTGCGGCCCGCCCGGCGTCGGTGCCGCGTTGCCCGTCTTGCTCGGGTCCGTCGGCGCCGCCGGCTTCACATCCACCTTCTCAATTCGCCCGCCGAACAGCAGCACCACTTCCTGCAGCCCGCTGGTGATCGTCTCGCTCTGGTTGATCGGCTCCGACAACGCCGCCCACTTGGCCGTCCGGTTCAGCCAGATGAACTCGTTGGGCGTCTGCGCCAGCACCGGGTGCGGGTTGTACGTGTCCCACACCACAGCGTCGGGCACAACCCGTGCCCCCAGCAGGTCCCACAGCGGCTTGAGCTCCGCCTTCGGCTGGCTCGCCCGCGGGTCGCCGCCCATCATCGGGTTCGCCGGCTTCCGCGGTTCCAGCGTCGCAATGTCCGGCTTCACCAGCGGGAACGGATCCTCCAGAATAATCGCCGGCCGCCCCGCCTTGACGTAGTTCATCACCTGCTCAAACTCAGTCGGGTTCATCGTGCTGGGCTGCGCCACAATCAGCACGTCCACGTCCTTGGGCACCTCAGTGCCGCTGGCCACACGCTGCACCCGGTACTGCTTGCGCAGCTCGCCGATGATCGGCCAGTCCTGCCCGGCCCGCATCGTCTGGAAGTCAAACTTTGCAAACAGTGCCGCCTCAGTATCCAGCACGCCGATCGTCTTCCGCGTCTCCTGCGATGCGCCGCGGATCGCACGCACCAGCTCATACTCCACCGGCAACCCCTGGCTCATAAACGGCACCACCACCGGGTCGCCCCCGCCCGCCGCCGAGACCGCCACGCCCAGGAACACCTCCTGAATGCTCCCGCCCGCACGCTCCTCACTCAGCTGCGCCCGCGGCTTGATCCCAAACGACCGGTCCGCATCCCGTGCCTGCTCCGTGTTCGGCTCCGTGATCGTCACCTGCACCTGCACCCGCCCACGGCCGATCGCCTCCAGCTCCCGCAGCAGCCCCAGCAGCGTCTCGCGAGACTGCACCAGCGCCGGCGGCACCTTCGGCGACACAAACGCCTGCACAATGATCGGCCGCGTCGAATCCAGCTTGTTGATCAGCTCCACCGTCTGCGGCGAGACCGACCACAGCCGTTCCGCCGTCGCATCCGCCCGCACGCCCGTGCGGCCTGCCAGAATCACCGCGCACAGCAGCACCGTCGCAATCGCCGCCCCTCGCAGCGGCAGGTGCACCCCGCCCTCGCTGCCCTTGCCCCCGCCGCCCGCGTGCCGCCGCCCCGCCACCACCCGCGTCGCCAGCCATACGCCAAGCAGCCCCACACCCACGAAGTACACCACGTCCGACGGATCCACCACGCCGCGGCCGAAGTTCTCCATCCGCCGGGGCAGCGACATTTCACGCAGCACATCCGTCGCCGTCAGCCCCGCCCCGCCCTTGGCCGGCAGGATCTCGCCGATCAGCCCGATGGCCACAAACACGCCGCACGTCAGCGCACACAGAATGAACGAAATCGTCGGGCTTGCCGAGATCACCGAGGCAAACAGCCCCACCCCGCACAGTGCCGCGCCCGCCAGCCAATACCCAAGATACGTCGAAACCATCAGTCCAAGATCCGGGCTGCCCAGAAACGCCAGCACCACGATGTGCGACATCGCAAACAGCAGGCACACCGTGTAAATCGCCACGCACCCCAGATACTTGCCCAGCAGCACCTCGCCCTCGGTCGCCGGCAGCGTCATCAGCAGTTCGTCGGTCCCGCTCTTGCGCTCCTCGGCCCACGAGGCCATCGTGATCGCCGGAATCAGCATCAGCAGCAGCACCGGGAAGTACCCGTTAAGCTGGTCCAGATTCGCCAGATTCCGCACAAAGAACGCCTCAGTCCAGAACGCCGCCACGCCGGACAGAAACACAAACAGCGTGATGAACACGTACCCCGTCGGGTTTGAGAAATACCCAACCAGCTCTTTGCGAAACACGGACCGGATCACAGTCAGATTCATGTGCAGGCCTTCTCTAGCAAGGTTCGCCGTGCCGGGGCTCTCCCCGGCAGGCACTCGGTTCAGTTCGGTTCACCCCACGCCCTCCTGCTTCACGCCGCCCCCTCCCCGGCCCCGTTCACCCCGCGGCAGCCCCGGCCATCGCCGCATCCCGCGTCAACTCCTTAAACCGCCGCTCCATCTCCGTCTCCGTCGCTCCCAGCGATCCTGCCGGCCCGTCATGCACCAGCCGCCCGCGATGGATCATCAGGATCCGGTCGGCCAGCGCCCGGACCTCAGTGAGAATGTGCGTCGACAGCAGCACCGTCCGCTCCTTGGCCAGCGATTTGAGCAGCAGCCGCACCTGGTCCACCTGGTTCGGGTCCAGGCCGGCCGTCGGCTCGTCAAGGATCAGCACCTCCGGCTCGTGCAGAATCGCCTGCGCCAGCCCCACGCGCTGGCGGTACCCGCGCGACAGCTTGCCGATCGGCTTGCCCGTCACCTCCGTCAGTCGGCACTGCTCCAGCGCCGCATCCACGCGGCTGTCCAGCTTGCTCCCGCTCATCCCCCGCGCACTGCCAAAGAACCGCAGCAGTTGCACCGGCGTCATGTCCCCGTACAACGCCCCGGATTCGGGGAGATACCCAATCTTCGCGGCAACCTCCACCCGCCGCTCCACCACGTCCATCCCGCACACCTCAGCGCGGCCAGCAGTGGGGGTCAAGAACCCCGTCAGCATCCGCATCGTCGTCGACTTGCCCGCACCGTTCGGCCCAAGGAACGCCACCAACTGCCCCTTGGGCAGTGAGAAGCTCACGTCAACTACGGCCTGATAGCCGCCGAAAGACTTCGACAGATTCGCCGCAGTAAGAGCGGCATTCGATGCATTTGCGGTTGTTTTCGATGCGGATTCGGTATTGCTGGACACGAAAGGGGCTCCTGTCGTCGCCTGGCCAAACCTTGGTTCAAGGTCCCCATCCCGCCCCATTCCACAAGATAGCAGATGCTAGCACCCACAAGAACGGTCGTGCTGCACCCTCGCCAGTAACGCAGGAACCCCGCTTGCGGTTCGAAATCCGCCTCCCATCATCACGGCTCTGTTGGTGTTCGTTTTATGAAAGGTATATGTTAAGACGCTTCACGCAGTCTTCATGATCCAAAAGTCGAGCAAGGCGAAAACCCCTCCAAGACTTGTGGTGTCCGAATGTCGGATCCGCAGTGAATCCCACCGCGTGCTGAATATGCAGGTTTTTTAGGAGCATTTATGAAGAAGTCCATCGTCGGTCTCGTCGCCCTCGGCCTCACCGCCACCTTCGCCATCGCCGCTGAGAACGTTCGTCTCGCTGGCGCCGGCGCCACCTTCCCCGCCCCCATCTACAAGAAGTGGGTGGCCGAGTACCAGAAGGCCAACCCCACCGTGCAGATTGACTACCAGTCAATCGGCTCCGGCGGCGGCATCAAGGCCATCACCGACAAGACCGTCGCCTTCGGCGCCACCGATGCCCCGCTGAACAAGAAGGAAATCGAGGCCATGGGCGGCGAGTCCAAGGTCATTCAGTTCCCGACCGTCGGCGGCGCTGTCGTTCCGGCTTACAACGTCCCCGGCCTCAAGGGCGACCTCAAGTTCACCGGCGAGATCCTCGCCGACATCTACCTGGGCAAGATCAGCAAGTGGAACGATGCCAAGATCGCCGCGCTGAACCCCGACGAGAAGCTCCCCGATCTGGCCATCACCCCGGCCTACCGCACCGACGGTTCGGGCACCACCTTCGTTTGGACCAACTACCTCGCCACCCAGAGCGAGGGTTACAAGACCGCGATCGGTACCGGTAAGCAGGTCAAGTGGCCCGTCGGCCAAGGTGGCAAGGGCAACGAGGGCGTCGCCGCCGTCGTCCAGCAGACCGCCGGCGCCATCGGCTACGTCGAGTTCAACTACGCCGTCCAGAACAAGCTCGCCAACGGCCTCGTCCGCAACGCCGCCGGCAAGTTCATCAAGTGCTCCGCCGCCGCCGTCTCCGCCGCCGGCGAGGGCGCTGTCAGCCAGCTCAAGGGCAACATCCTGGCCGCTGACATCTGGAACCAGCCGGGCGAGGCCGCCTTCCCGATCGCTGCCTTCACCTACATCGTCGTCCACGCCGACCTGGCCAGCGTCAAGTCTGCCGATGAGGCCAAGGCCTTGACCGGCTTCCTGAAGTGGACCCTGACCGACGGTCAGAAGCTCGCCGGAGAGATGGACTACGCCCCCCTGTCCGCATCCGTCGCCACCAAGTCCCTCGACGCCCTGAACAACGCCAAGTTCGGCGGCAAGTAATCTGTCTGCGGCCGCTCTGGCGGCCACTGGCTCAGCAACGCCCGATCCGGCCGCTCCCCCGGTCGACCGGCGCGTGAACCAGCTATCCTCGGACCGGTGGCCTGACGGCCTCCGGTCCGTTTCTTGAGCGATCAACCGTCCTTGCACTGTTGATCCCAGCCACATGGTTCCCCGTCTGCGGCTGGCCAGCCCCAGGCCTTTACCAGAGCGGAGCGCACGCGAATGTCGGGCCTGAGCATGGAAACGGCGACCGCAGCAACCCTCGCCGGATCTCCACGCCCAGCGCGTCACCGTCCGCCAGCCTCCGGTATCTCTCGCTTTGTGGATTCTGGCCTGCGGTGGGCCTGCCGCGGCGCAGCTGCCACCATCCTCCTCATGCTGATCCTGCCGGTCAGCGTCCTGCTCATTCAGGCCTGGCCCGCCGTCCATCGATTCGGTGCAGGGTTCCTGGTCTCCTCAGAGTGGCGGGCAAACGAACTGGAGATTCCAGTCCGTGATGCCGCCGGCAAGATCATCCAGAAAGACGGTGAAAATGTCACCACGATCGAGCCGCCCAGCTTCGGTGCCCTTCCCGTGCTCTACGGCACCGCCGTCAGTGCGATGCTGGCCCTGATCTTCGCCGTCCCCTTCAGTTTTGCCGCCGCCCTGTTCATCGTCCGTGTCGCGCCGAAGATCAAAATCGCCGGCCCGCTCTCCTTCCTCATTGAGTTCCTGGCTGCCATCCCCAGTCTGGCCTACGGCCTGTGGGGCCTCTTCGTCCTGGCCCCTTTCCTGGCCACAACCGTCGAGCCGGCCCTCATCTCCACGCTCGGCAAGGTGCCGTTCCTGAGCTGGATGTTCTTTCAGGATGTTGAAATCGCCGGAGCAACCGTGCGCCGCCAGTTGCCCGCCGCCGGCCGCGACATGCTCTGCGGCGGCTTGGTGCTCGGCATCATGATCCTGCCCATCATCACCGCCGTCAGCCGCGACGTGCTCAAGAACGTCCCCCGCGCCCAGATCGAAGGCTCGCTGGCCATGGGCGCCACCTGGTGGCAGAGCTGCGTTGAAATGCTCCGCTACGGCCGCGCCGGCCTCTTCGGCGCCGTCATGCTCGGTCTGGCCCGTGCCGCCGGCGAGACCATGGCCGTCACCATGGTCATCGGCAACAACAACCAGATCGTTCTTTCCCCCCTCGCCCCCGCCCAGACCATGGCCAGCCTCCTGGCCAACGAGTTTGCTGAGGCCACCGATGGCCTCCACGGCTCGGCCCTCCTCTACGTCGCCCTCATTCTGCTGGTCATGTCGCTGCTTTTCAACATCGTCGCTCGCTATCTGGTTGTCGGAAAAAACTCCCGTACTAGCGGCGCACACTGATCCTTCTCTTCCCTTCTCGCCTCCCAGCCCGACGCCGCTCCACCACCATGCCCGCCCGCCGCGACAACCCGACTGCCCGCGTCACCAGCAACGTGCTCTACCTCATCTGCACGGTTGCTTCCTTTGTCATCGTCGGCGTGCTGATCCTCATCACCGGCTACCTCGTCAGCATCGGCATCTCGTCGATCAGCCTCGATTTCTTCACCCGCGTCGCCACCGGCGATCCCAACGATCCCGGTGGAATGAAGCACGCCATCGTCGGAACACTCATGCTCCTGGGCATGGCCTCGCTGGTCGGTGTCCCCGTGGGAATTCTTGCCGGCGTCTATCTGTCCGAATACGCCGATGACAGCGGCCGCCTCAACTCCGCTGTTCGCTTCACCGCCGATGTTCTTTCCGGTCTCCCAAGCATCGTCGTCGGTATCGTCGGCTACGAGCTGCTCGTCGTCCCGATGAACCGCCTCTTCGACATCAAGTACAGCGGCTACGCTGGCGCCGCAGCACTCGCCTTCATCATGGTCCCCATCGTCGCCCGCACCACGGAGGAAATGCTCCGTCTGGTCCCCGGCAGCTACCGCGAAGGATCCCTCGGCCTCGGCGCAACCAAAGCCCAGACCATCCTCCGCGTCATCCTCCCGGCCGCCACCGGCTCGGTCATCACCGGCGTCATGCTCGCCCTCGCTCGTGTCGCCGGAGAGACCGCTCCCCTCCTGTTCACCGCCCTGGGCAGCCGCTTCCTGACCATGGACCCGTCCCAGCCCTTCCCCTCCCTGACCGCACAGATCTACACCTACGCCACCGGCCCCTACGAGAAGGAAAAGCAGATGGCCTGGGGCGGCATGCTCGTGCTCATCGCCATTCTGTTCGTGCTCAACATGCTGATCCGCTACGTTGCCCATCGCTCCGTCCGTAAGTTTCAGGTTTCCTGATTTTCAGCCTCGTTTTCCGGCCTTTCCGTCCTCACTGCTCGCCGCCCACGCACCCCAATGACGCCCGCCCCCACCAGCCCGACCTCGCCAGGCACCGCCGCTCCGGCCGCTGCCCCCGCCACGGAGCCGAGCATGTCCGCGATGCCCCTTGTCAGCCGCCCTGTCGTCGGTATTGCTTCCCCCGAGCAGTCCGCCACATCCTTCATCGACGCGATCAAGGCCGGCAAGCCCGTCACCTCCGCCGTGCATCCGTCGCTGCTCAAGGCCGATCACATCGTAAAAGTTGACGACTTCCAGCTGTGGTACAGCCAGAACAAGGCCCTACACGGTGTCACCATGGGCTTCCCGCGCAGCAAGGTCACCGCCATGATCGGCCCCTCCGGCTGCGGCAAGAGCACCCTGCTCCGCTCCATCAACCGCCTCAACGATCTCATCGACGGTGTCCGCGTCGCCGGAAAAATGACCCTCTCCGGTGACGATGTCTACGCCCCGAAGATGGACGTCATCAACCTCCGCAAGCGCCTGGGCATGGTCTTCCAGAAGTCCAACCCGTTCCCGATGAGCATCTTCGAGAACGTCGTCTACGGCCTCCGAATCGACGGTGAGAAACGCAAGAGCGTCCTGGCCGATGCCTGCGAGTCCGCCCTCCGCGCCGCGGCACTCTGGGAGGAGGTCAAGGACCGCCTCAAGGGCTCCGCCCTGGGCCTCTCCGGCGGCCAGCAGCAGCGCCTGTGCATCGCCCGCGCCATCGCCGCCGAGCCCGAAGTCCTCCTCATGGACGAGCCCTGCTCCGCCCTGGACCCCATCGCCACGCTCAAGATCGAGGAGTTCATCCGCTCCATCGCCGGTCGCATTACCGTGGTCATCGTCACCCATAACATGCAGCAGGCCGCCCGCGTCAGCGATAACACTGCCTTCTTCTACCTCGGCCGCCTGGTTGAGTACGGCCCCACCGCCGACATCTTCCAGAACCCCATGCTCCCCGAGACCGAAAGCTACGTCACCGGCCGCTTCGGCTGATCCCCGCCGCTCCGACCGCAAAGCCGCATCGCCTCAGACAAGCAAACCCAACTGGTCGCGGGCCGTCCGTGACATGTTCAAGCACCCGACAGTCCTGCGGGTGCTTTTGTCCGTCCCTCTTCCGCCTTCCCTCTTCTGCCCTCCGTCTTCAGCCCTCCTTCTTCTGCCTTTCCTCTTTTGCCTTTCCCTTTCATCTTTCATCTTTCATCTTTTCTCTCTCCCCTCGCGACTACCTCCTCCTCGCCACCACGTGAAACACATGCCAGTGCTTCGACTTGCCGTCAAACTCCTTGCCCGGCTTGTCTTCCTCCCGCACTGACACGATCGCAAACGGCTCCAGCAGCGTCATCACCTGCTCACGCGTGTGGTGCGTCCGGTCCGGCATCGTCGCCCACGTGTCCTTGTCGCCAAACAACTGCCCGCACAGCAGCCCGCCCGGCACCAGTGCCCCGCACATCTCCGCCCACAGCGTGGCAAAGTGCCCCGGCGGGCAGAACGGCAGTGCAAAGCTCGCGTTGATCAGCCGCGCTGGCGGCAGCCGCAGCCCGCCCGGCCCGATGCCCGCAAAGTCGCGCCGTTCAAACCGCAGCCGCTCCCACGCTCCGGCCTCAACATCCGTCCGCCCGCGAATCAGCCGCTCCGCCGATGCGTGATCATCAATCGCCAGCACCCGCCACCCGCGTCGCAGCAGCTCCGCCGTATCACGCCCCTCACCCGCACCCAGGTCAATCGCCAGCGGCGGCTCCACCGCACCACCTACACCTCCCGCACCCAGCCCCGCCGCACCCTCCCGCTCCACCAACTCCAACCCCTCAACCAGCGTCTCCCGCGCCCCCTTGCCCGCCACCGCGGCAAAGTACCCCTCCCAATCCCGCGTCGCGGCGTACACCTCAGCTGGCTTGAGCATCCCAGATGCTACCCGCAAGATCCATCCCGTTCGATTGTCCACATCTCCATGCTTCAGCCAAAGCCGGGAGGGGGGGCGGGGCTGGTTGAAGCAAAGTGAACTGTGGAATTCCCTTGCCTGGGGGTGGTGGCGGGGGGGTGGGGGGGCGGATACGGTTTTGCAGTCGGGTGGTGGGGTGCGTGCACGAGCGGCTCCCCATGAACGGGTGACGCTCGAAGAAGTTGATGACCTGGCCATGGCGACGTACCTGCTGAAAACTGAGCCGAGCGATTACTGCTTTGCGGACCTGCAGAAGGCGGGGACGTGCCGGTGGGACGGGGTGAGCAATGCCGCGGCGTTGATTGCGATGCGGTCGATGCGCAAGGGCGACGAGGTGCTGGTGTATCACACCGGAGATGAGAAGGCGGTGGTGGGGCTGGCGAAGGTGACGAGCGACCCGTTTGAGGACCCCGAGCAGCCGGGCAAGACGGCCAAGGGTGAGCCGAAGTTTGCGGTGGTGACGCTGGCACCGGTGGCGGCGGCCAAGAGCCGGGTGACGCTGGCGGCGATCAAGGCGGATCCGCGGTTTAAGGAGTTTCCGCTGGTGACGCAGGGGCGGCTGTCGGTGATGGCGGTGGGCAAGACGCTGGACCGGCTGCTGCGGAAGATGGCGGGGTTGCCGGGGTGAGGGTGCGGGAGGCGTGAAGGGTGGTGAGCGAACTGTGCGTTGAGGAGCCGAAGGAATGCTGCGAGGACTGTTGATCGTTTTGGGCATCCTGGTGGTGCTACTTGCGGTGTGGATGATTGTGGGCTATTGGCGTAGGCGGCAGTCGGGCGGAGGGTGGAACAGCTTTCGCGACTGGGTGCGGAAGCCGGAGTGGAAGGCGTCGATGTCCGACTACTTTGCGATGCGTGAGGCGGCCGTGGAGGAACTGTCGCGTCGTCCGCCTGAGGAACTGGTGGAGATGCTGCTGGACAGCGATTTTGATATCGCCCGATGTGCAATCGAGGCCGGAGGAGTGCGGATGGTGCCGGCACTGCTGGCCGCGATCACCGATCCTCGCTTTCGAAAGCCGTGCGGTGGCGATGAGCAAGGAGGTGGAGGAGGTCTATGGGAACGTAAAGAGCCGCTGGAAACGGTGCTGGACTGTCTCGTGCCCCTTGCCCCGGAGGAGGCGGGACCGCTGGTGGCACCGCTGGTGCGGGATCCGAGTAAGGCGATTCGCCTTGAAGCGGCGAGGGTGATTGGCGCAATCGGCTCCGACGCGTGTGTTGAACCGTTTGTGACTGCGTGCCGAGCTGACAACGACGACTTGGTTGCGCGTGCGATGATCGGTGTCATGTGGGGGCGGAAAGCCAATCGGTACTCGCCGCGGTTCCGAGCCGCTGCGTTTGAGGCGATTGTGCCGTGGGTCGACCTGAGTCGGGGCTATTTCGGCGATCAGCCGGCGCAGTGCCTTCTGGTGCTTGATCGGACACGGGCGATTGAGTTGCTGACGAGCAGTCAGTACATGGTCGCGGGGAGTAAGGCGCTTCGGATGATATTGAGTTCGCTGCGAGAGGCTGATGTCGTCGTGAACGAGGGGCAGTTGCTCGGGCTTGCGAGCGCACTCGAATGCATGGAGATGGACAACAGGAACAACTCCGCGCTCGCTGAGGTGTATCGGCTGCTGGGGCGCTGCAACTCGGCGGATGCGGAGGCGGCGCTACAGAGAGGGGCGGCTTCCAGTTCGGCGGACGTTCGCGAGGGCGTCGCCGAAGCGAGGCTGACACGGGCGGGGATCACCTCCCCGTTCGAGTTTGCTGGCAACCGCTGGGATGAGGGCGGATGGGAGAGCCTCAGTGCCCCTCAGCGGCATGTGATGGCGGTGCGCATCCTGATCGATCAGGTGAACAACGGCGGGATCTCGCAGTTCCTTATCAACTCGTCGGGGAGGCGCTGGCGAGATGCGATCGAAGGATTTCGGGCGATGGGGTGCTCACGGGATGCCGAGATGTTCCAGCAGGTGGCGGACATGTTCGGACCGGCGGGACCGAGCGTGGACGATGAAACGCGGCACAAGAAGTTGTCTGAACTGCTGCCTGATGATGGAGACGGGCCCTTCGAGCCGCTGGACAAGGAGTTCTACGAGGATCGTGGGGGCCGAGTGGCCCGGCTGCTTGATTATGCGCTGGCCAACGCGGATCACTTCCGGGAGCCAGAAGGCACACGGGGGCAGGCGCTGGATAAGGCGAAGGGGGCGGAGGCGGAAGATCGCGCGTAAGCGGCTCGCGAGCAAGCTTGACTCCGGGCTGTTGCCGGTGCTTGTCGGGGATGTGGCGGGGGTGACGGCCTCTGGGCCGAGGCGCCCCCGGACGCTGGTACCGGGGTGGGGTGCGGAAGGTGGGGGCTGGGTGGAAGTGGCCCGGCCGAGGTTTGTGAGGCCGGAGGTGGCGGAGGCGGTGGAGTAGCGGGGGGCGGCGTTGGGCGGTGTCGGACGGCGCCGGAGGGGGCGGGGAAGGGTTGGGAGGGGCCGGGAGGTGTTTGGGGTTGGTGGCAACCCGGTGGGGCAATTGTGCGAACATGCGGTGGTGAGATTGGCTAAACTCGCGTCAGCGGGGTGGTGTTCGTGTCTCGGTGGGGTGGCGGGGCGGATATTTGGACGGGGGGCGGGTGGGCAAGGGGTGGGCAAGGGGTGGGGAAGGGTTGGGTCGGGAGGTGGAGAGGGGCGTTTGGTTCGCCGGCGTTTTGGCCGGGTGGTTTGGATCTCAATCTGCACGGCACGTGCATGTCTGCTAAGGAGTTCTCATGGCTGTTCGCTCGGGCAATGCCGCGGTCACTGTTCTGCTCTCGGGTCTGCTGGTCACGTCGGCGTTCTTTGCCGGGTGCGGCGAGGATGAGACGAGCGCGAAGCTGCGTGAGATTTCCGGGAAGGTGACGCTGCTGACATCGGCGGGTCAGCAGATGATCTCGGTGGAGGCGCGGCGGTTTGTGGCGCTGCGTGAGGTGCGTGATGAGCTGGACAAGCTGGTGAAGGCCACGAGCGGGAACACGGCGGCGATGCGGCTGCTGCAAGGGCGGGTGCAGGAGCAGATGGGGCACGTGGTTGCCGCACTTGCGGCTGAGAAGGAGCAGGAGGCGGTGTATCTGGGGACGGCGGTGCTGAACAGCGCCGACTTGTACCGGCGGCAGGCGTCGATCTCGGCCGCGGCGGCGAAGGTGAGCCTGGCGGAGGACATCGCGCGGCTGGGCAAGGACAAGGGCGAGGTGGACAAGCGTGTGGCGGACCTGAGCGGCCAGAAGACGGCGCTGACGAGCAAGATTGACGCGACGCAGAAGCAGATTGACGAGAAGGCGGCGCAGAGCAAGAAGCTGCGTGAAGAGGCGGGCAAGTTGCGTAATGCGAGCATCGGCGGGACGGCGACGGCTGCGCTGGAGAGTGCCGAGCGTGCCGCGGCGGTGAACCGCCGGGCTGATGAGCTGGACCGTGACGCGGCGTACCTGGCGGCGGAGAACGCGACGCTGGTGCCGGAGGTCAAGTCCATCGACGGTCAGATCGCGGGCCTGCGGGAGGCATCGACCCGGGTTGAGGCGGCGGCCAAGTCGCTGGCGGACAGGCAGTCGCTGGTGCGGGCGGAGAGTGTGGACACTGGTGCGCAGGCCGCTGAGACCGGTGCGCGGGTGACTGTTGCGGCCGATGCGCTGCTGAAGCTGCATGCCGCGGAAGATGGCAGCGGGCTCAAGGGGCGGCTGGAGCAGCTCAAGGCGGGCGGCTCGGCTGAGACTGACGGGCTGCGCGATGCGGTTAAGGACGCGTCGCTGTCGGCGGTGTTGTCGCTGGCGGAGTCGTACTTCACGGCGGCGGGTGCCTCCGCCAAGCAACTGGGTGCGGACACGACGCCGGAGCAGCGCAAGAGCGGCCAGCAGGCTGACGCCTCGGTGCAGCAGGCGTTGGCGGACTTGAACCTGCTGAAGGCCCGCAGCAAGGAGCGGCTGGCGGAGGCGATGCGTGCGGCGGCGACGCTGGAGCCGGCGCTGGCCAAGAGCTCGTCGTACGCGGCGTTTGCCGAGGATGCGGCCAAGCAGGCCGGCGAGGCGATGACCGCGGCGCGGACGGCCTACGGCGAGCTGAAGGAGAAGGTCGCGGGCTTTGGCGGTGATGAGAAGAAGCTGGAGCGGCTGACCAAGCAGCTCGACAAGCTGGCCAAGGGTGAGACGGCTCCTGCGCCGGCACCGAAGGCGGACCCGGCGGCGGCTGCGGCTGCCGCGGCGAACGGGGTGCCGGAGGAAGTGATGACGCTGCTGCGGGAGTCCATCGAGATCAGCAACAGTGGAGACTATTCCAAGGCGATTCCGTTTTATCACTACAAGAACGACCGCGAGAAGGCGTCTGTGGAGACGGTGATCAAGTTCGCATCGTCGATGATGGCGCTCGACAAGCTGTGCACCGAGAAGTTCAGTAAGCCGCTGTCCGCTGTGCTCAAGGCTGACCCGATGGCGGCACAGATGGCGGCCGGGCTGTCGGCGATGGACGGCTTGAAGGACGTGAAGTTCAAGGAGTCGGACTTCAAGGTCACTGTCGGATCGGATGGCAAGACGGCGGTCGCCAAGACGACCGTCGCGGGTGCGTCGCCGATGCAGTTCCAGGTCATCGAGGGCAAGTGGAAGGCGCTGCCTCCGGCGGACATTCTGGCGGCGGCGGGGGGTGGCACTGCCGCCATGATCGCACCGATTCAGACGGCGTTCAGCGAGGTGGCGACGGACCTGAAGGGTGGCAAGTTTGCCACCGAAAAAGAGTTTGCCGCGGCTCTGGTCAAGAAGATGCAGGAGCAGATGGCCAAGATGATGGGCGGGGGCAAGTAAGGGGGCGGGGAGGGGTGGGGTGGGGCCTGGCGGCGGCGAGGTCGTCGCCGGGTGTGTTTGATCCCTACCCTCGTCTCCGCTCTCTCGCTGCCCCTCCGGGTTGAAGTTGTTCTCCTGACGGTGTCGCATCGAATCGTTCTGACCGCCCACACGCTTTACGCCATGCCCCAGCACGCCATGATGAACTCCGGGAACCGTGTCGCTCGCACTGCCGCCGCCTTGATGCTGGCGCTGGTCACAATGGGGTTCACCGCGACGGGTGCGTTTGCGCAGGGGGTGTCGATCCCCGATGCGCTGGTGACCAAGGCGCGGCTGACGGATGATGACAAGAACACGCTGGAGGCGGCGGTGAAGGCGGCCAAGGCGGGGCTGATGGGCGATGCGGAGCAGATCCGCGTGGCCCGGACCGCGCTGCTTAAGCCGCTGTCGGGCAATGCGTCGCTGCAGTTCCGGCTGGAGTATGCCGCGGCGCTGCGTGGCACGCTGGAGGAACTGGTGGCTTCGGGCAAGGAGCAGACGGCCATCAACGCGCTGCGGATTGCCGGTGAGGCTGGGGCGACGGGCACGCTGGCGGTGCTGCTGTCGCAGCTGGATCCGGAGAAGACGGTCTCGAGCCCGGTGCGGGTTGCGGCGTGCGTGGGCGTGGGGCGGCTGTTTGAGGTGACGGCCAAGCAGGACCCGGCGGTGAACCCGGCGGACCTGACCAAGGCCGTCAACGCCCTGGCGGAGGTCGCGGGCAAGACGAACGATCCGTTTGTGGTTGATGCGGCGGTGCGTGCCCTGGCGACGGCGGTGAGCATTCCGGCGGCCAAGGCCGAGGCAGGGCTGCTGACTTCGACGGTGAGCAAGCTGTCGCAGATCGGCGGCAAGCGTGCCGCGGCGATTGGTGAGCCGGGCAGCGCGGCGTACATGTCGCCGGTGATCCGTGCGGCGGGTGCGGTGCGGGATGTGGTGATCTCCACGACGCTCAACGATGCGACGTACCGCGAGGCGGCGGCGTTTGCCGGCGATGTGGCGGTGGCCATTGTGCGGCTGCGGAGCAAGCCGATTGAGGGCATTGAGACGCAGATGATCGAGCAGGCCTCGGGTGCGGCGGGCACGATTGTGGCGATTACGGGCGGCCTGCTGGACAAGGGCGGGGCGAGGCCGAAGCCGCCGACGGACATTGCGGCGCTGATCGGGGCTGATGGCGTGCTGAGCAAGCCGCCGTTTGGGTTCCCGGCCGATCGCTTCAAGCCGTGAGTGGTTGGGGGGCGGCGGGTGGTTTGCGATTGCAGGGCAAGGTGACGGGGAAGGGATGCACGCGGCGGGGCGTGTGTGCTGTGACTTCGACATGATTGCGCGGGTGCGGGTGCACTACGCTGGTGGTCATGTGGAAGCTGCTGCTGCCGCTGGTGCTGGTTGCGATGCTGCTGGTGGGCGTCGGGCTCATGGAGCCGGCGTCGCCGCGGGCGGATGTGGTTGTGATCAATCGCGGCGACTGCAACACGCTGGACCTGCAGCAGATGAGCTGGCTGCAGGACTATCGCGTGGCGGCGGCGCTGTATGAGGGGCTGCTGAACTCGGACCGGTTCTCGGCGGAGTTCTCATCGGTGCCGGGAGTCGCCGAGTCGTGGAACATCAGCGAGGACGGGCTGGTGTACACGTTCAAGCTGCGGGGCGATGCGAAGTGGAGCAACGGCAAGCCGGTGACGGCGGAGGACTTCCGGTACTCGTGGCGGCGGGCGCTGCTGCCGGATCTGAAGAACGATTACGCGACGCTGTTTCGGCTGATTCAGGGCGCGGGGGAGTTTTACCGGTGGCGGGCGGAGGAGCTGAAGAAGTTTGAGGCCGAGTCGGCCGGGGCGGCGCGGCCGGTGGAGGCGCGGAAGTTGTGGGCCGAGACGGTGCGGCGGTTTGATGAGACGGTGGGAGTGCGGGCACCGGATGCACGCACGCTGGTGGTGACGCTGGAGCGGCCGGTGGCGTACTTCCTGGAGCTGATGGCCTTTGAGTCGTTCTTCCCGGTGTACGGGCCGGTGGTGGAGCGGTACGAGCAGCCCAGTGCGGTGACGGGGCGGCTGGAGTTTTCAAGCCAGTGGACGCGGCCGCCGCTGCTGGTGAGCAATGGTAAGTTCAGGCTGGAGGGCTGGCGGTTCAAGCGTGACATGCTGCTGGTGCGCAACGAGCACTACTGGAATCAGGCGGACATTCATGCGGATTCAATCCTGATGCCGTCGGTCAGTGATCCCAATGCGCAGGTGATGGCGTTCCAGACCCGGACGGTGGACTGGCTGACGGACATGGTGCCGGACTACCGGGCGGAGATGCTGGCGGAGAAGGAGGCGTTTTACCGCGAGCACTGGGACGAGTACCAGAAGCTCAAGAGCCAGGGGCTGGACCCGGTGGCGATTGACCGGCGGCTGCCGCCGGATCCGAGGAAGCGGGTGCACTCGTTCCCGACGTTCGGCACGTACTGGTACAACTTCAACTGCCTGCCTGCACTGCCGGACGGGCGGACGAACCCGCTGGCCGATGCGCGGGTGCGGCGGGCGCTGTCGATGGTGATCGACAAGCGGAACATGGTTGAGAACATCCGGCGGAGCGGTGAGACGGTGGCGGGCTCGATCGTGCCGCCGGGGTCGATCCGCAGGTACACGCCGCCGAAGGGGCTGGAGTATGACGTTGAGGGCGGCAGGAAGCTGCTGGCGGAGGCGGGATTCCCCGGCGGCAAGGGGCTGCCGGAGATTGAGGTGCTGTTTAACCGCGATGGCGGGCACGACCTGATTGCCCAGGCGATGAAGCGCGACTGGGAGATGAACCTTGGCGTGACGGTGCGGCTGGTGCAGAAGGAGATCAAGGTCCTTCGCAACGACCTGAAGAACCACAACTTCATGGTGTCGCGCGGCTCGTGGTTCGGTGACTATGGAGACCCGACGACGTTCCTGGATGTGAACCGCTCGGACGACAACAACAACGACCGGGGGTATGTCTCCGCGGAGTTTGATGAACTGATGAAGCGGTCGGATGCGGAGCGCGAACCGGCCAAACGGATGGAACTGCTGCGGGAGGCGGAGGCGATTGTGGTGGAGCGGGACATGCCGCTGGTGCCGCTGTTTTACTTCAGCTCGACGATGCTGTTTGACCCGGACAAGCTCTCGGGGGTGTCTCCGCATGCCAGGCAGAAGCAGGACATCGGGCTGCTTGGGGTGATCGGTCAGAAGACGGCGGGCGGGCGCGGGCCGTTTGCCCCGCGTGAGGTGCCAGTGGTGCCTGCGGGCGGGGGGGCACGGTGATCAGACTGATTGCCTGGCGACTGGTGCAGCTGCCGATCATCCTGCTGGTGATCTACAGCGCGACGCTGTTTCTGGCCTGGCAGATCCCGGGGAGCCCGCTGGATACGCCCGATGCGCGGCGGCCGCCGGAGGAAGTGATCCGGGCGATGGAGGCGCAGTACAAGCTCGACAGCTTCTGGAGCTTCTACTGGAGCTACCTGGATAATGCGTCGGGCGTGCGGTATGCCCGGGAGTGGGTGAGCGGTGATGCGGAGCGGGAGCGAGAGGCCGCGCTGGCGGCGGGCAAGCCGCTGCTGCAGCGGCGGATGTTTGATCTGGGGCCGTCGCTGCAGTACGACGACTGGCGGGTCAGTGAGATCATTGCCGCGAGTCTGCCGGTTTCGGTAGCGATCGGGTGTCTGGCGATTCTGGTGGCCACGGTGGTGGGTGTGGCGGCGGGTGTGGCGGGGGCGGCGCGGCCGGGCTCGGCACTGGATGCGGGGACGTTTGTTGTTGCGCTGGTGGGCGTGAGCTTGCCGAACTTTGTGACCGGGACGGTGCTGCTGATTCTGTTTCCGGTGGCCCTTGGCTGGGGGAGCATCGGGCGGCTGGCGGGGCCGGGTGACCTGGTGCTGCCGGCGGTGACGCTGAGCCTGCCGTTTGCCGCGTACATCGCGAGGCTGACACGGATGGGGATGATCGAGGCGCTGAGCGCGGATTATGTGAGGACGGCGCGGGCCAAGGGCGTGAGCCCGCGGGGCGTGCTGCTGCGGCATGCGCTGAAGAACGCGGGGCTGCCGGTGCTGAGCTATCTGGGGCCGGCGACGGCGCTGGCGGTGACGGGGTCGTTCGTCGTTGAGCGGCTGTTCAGCCTGCCGGGACTGGGGCAGCACTTTGTCAACGCGGTGCTGAACAAGGACCTGTTTCTGATCATCGGTGTAGTGATGGTGTTTGCCACGCTGCTGGTGCTGCTGAACCTGGCGGTGGATGTGCTGTACCGGTGGATTGATCCGCGGATCGGGTGAGCGAGGCGGGTACGGCAGGACGCCGGCGGGTGCGGAGACGGTTGGAGAGGCGGCGCGGGAAACGAGGAGCGTGCGGCAGGCGGAAGGGCTTATGCCGCGGGTGCTTCGACGATGGTCTTGAGCTTGGCCAGGCCGCGGTTGAACTCACTACCGACCATGGTGTCCATGCTGCAGAACATCTGAAAGGCCTTGGCGAGGAAGTTGTTGTCGCCGGTCATGATCCAGGTGACGGTGGTCGTGCCGGCGGACTGCTCGAAGGTGAACTCGGCCTGGTGGGTGGCGCGGAAGGGCTTGATGAAGTTGAGCTGGATGCGGACGCGGCGGTCGGGCTCGACATGGACAATGGTCATGCTGCCCTGGCCGATCTTGTTGTTGCCGGACCAGCGGAAGATAGAGCCGACGCCCTGCGGCGGGCCTTCGAAGGTCTTGGTGTGGTTGGGGTCGGCATCGCCGAAGGGGTTCCAGGCTTGGAAGAGGCGGAGGTCGTTGATCTGGGCGAAGGTGACCTCGGCCGGGGCGGCCATGGTGGCCGAGCGGCTGACGCGGAAGGTGGCCGGGCGGGTGGCGATGATGGCGATGACGATGGCCAGGAGGCCGACGAGCAGGAGGACGATGATTGTGAACATGGCGTGCGGCCTGAGGTGTAGGGCAGGGATGTCGGGAGTTTGAGAAGCGTGAGTGCAAGCACAGCCCTGCGTTGCAGCGGGGGGTTACCTCTTGGGAGCCGGGATGTGCTGGTCGATGAGGACGGGGTTGCCGTCGGGATCCATGAGCATGATGAAGGCCGGGCCGGTCGAGGACTCGTCGGCCTTGTTCGCGAGTTGGAGGCCGTCGGCTTGAAGTTTGCGCTGGATGGTTCGGACATCATCGAAGGCGGGCAGGGTTTTCGCGGAGTAGTCCCAGCCGGGGTTGAACGTGAGGGTGTTCTTGGGAAACATGCCCTCGAACAGACCGATTGTGGCCGTGCCGTTCTGCATGATCACGTACTTGCTCTTGGGCGAGAAGGTGCCGAAGGTGGTGAAGCCGAGTTTCTCGTAGAAAGCCTTGGAGGCGGCCAGGTCCTTGACGGTGAGACTGACTGAGAAGTTGCCGAGCTGGAGGCCTGGGCGTGCTGCCGCGGCGGGGCGGGCGGGCTCTGCCGGCTGGGAGGCGGCGCAGCCGGCGAGGGTGGCCAGCGGGAGCAACGCGGGCACAGACGCAACGCATACGCGGCGGGTCGGGAGCGGCATGGGAGGACTCCGAGTGGGCCGAAGGAGGGGCGATGAACTCAGGATGTCAATGGTACCGCCGGAGGTGATCGGCGGGTTGGCGGGGATGCGGCTGGGGGCGGGCCGATGCGGCACGCCCCGACACACTAGACTCGGTGGCACATGAGGGCAGGGTTGCCTCGCGGATTCCGGTTCGATGGAGTGCTCGCGGAGACCAGCCATGCAGACGGTTGTGACGGCGTGTGTCGCGGTGTGCGGGTTGGTTGTGGCGTTGTGCGGTAAAGGAAGCAAGATGATGCGATCCGGATGTGTTGCCGTGCTGATGGTGGTTTGGTCGATGGCGGCGGGTGCGGTGGCTGCATCGGTGAAGCCGACGGGTGGAACCGGCGCGGGCAAGCCGATGAAGGTGTTCATTCTGGCCGGGCAGTCCAACATGCAGGGTCAGGCGGTTGCGGACCTTGAGGGGAAGGACTACAACGGCGGCAAGGGCACGCTGGCGAAGCTGATGGGTGATCCGGCCAAGGCAGAGATGTTCGCACATCTGAAAGATGCGGCCGGCACCTGGCGCGAGCGGGATGATGTGTGGGTGCGGTTTGTGAGCGGACGGGCCGGCCTGCGGGCGGGGCCGCTGGGGGTCGGCTTCACGTCATATGAGGGCAAGCACCACTTCGGGCCGGAGTTGCAGTTCGGGCACGTGGTCGGCGATGCGATGGACAACGAGGTGCTGCTGATCAAGACGGCGTGGGGTGGCAAGAGTCTTTACGTGGACTATCGGCCGCCGTCATCAGGCGGGACCACGGGCCCGTACTACACGATGATGATCGATCAGGTAAAGGAAGGGCTGGCGAGCATCGGCATGGACTTTCCCAAGTCCAAGGCCAAGGGGTATGAACTGGCGGGGCTGGTGTGGTACCAGGGGTGGAACGACGGATGCGACCCGAAGAACGCGGTGCCGGAGTACGAGGCGAACCTGGTGAACCTGATCAAGGACGTGCGCAAGGACCTTGGCGCGGCGAACCTGCCGGTGGTGGTGGGGGAGCTGACCGGGCCATGGGTGAACGGGCCCAAGGAGTGGGAGCAGCTGCGCAAGGCCCAAGCCGCGGCGGCGGGCCGGCCGGAGTTCGCGGGCAATGTCGTGTTCGTGCCCACGCGCGAGTTTGTGCGCAAGGCTGAGGACTCGCCGAATCCGGGGCACGGGCACCACGAGTTCGGTAATGCCGAGACGTACTTCCTGGTGGGTGATGCGCTGGGCACGGGGATGCTGAAGCTGCTGGGTGTCGCCGCGGTCGATGCGCCGCGTCCGGTGACTGTGCCCGCGGCGGCGGAGCCGAAGCCGGCGGCCAAGGTGGCACCGGCGGCACCGGCCAAGCCGCAGGCCGGGGAGATGGCGGGGTACTTGCTGGTGTCAACTGAGCGGGTGCCGAAGGAGTTCAATGCGGGGTTCTCGCTGTATGCGGCGGCGTGGCCGCTGCTGGAGCGGTATCCGGGCCGGCGCTTTCAGACAGGGCTGTTTGGAACGTGGATGCATGCGCAGTACGAGGGCAAGGCCCCAGAGGGGCTGTACTCGGACATTGAGGGCGGGCTGGGCTGGTGGCGTGATACGCGTTTTCCTACCGAGACACCCAAGTTCATCATGGGCGGTGTCGGGCTGAACTTCAAGGACATTGCCAACGGCCCGGCGCACGGGCGGGGCACGTGGGAGAAGCCGGAGGGGCTGTATGGCGTGGCCCAGCTGAGCCCGTGGCTGCTGTTTCCGATCGATGGATTGAACCTCAAGCAAGGGACGTGTGGCGAGCTGTTTGGTTACGGGTACTTGCCGCTGCCGCTGCTGGCGGCGAAGGCGAGGACCGCGGGGCAGGACATTGCGACGGGTGACAACAGCTGGACGCTGTTTCTGAACACGAGCACGTTCAAGGGGCCGGTGTGCTTCTTTACGCCGCACTTTTGGGCGAGGTCGGCGCTGATGGAGCCGAAGTTTGCGGGGCAGTTTTTAGACACGCGGCCGTCGGACCCGAACAAGGCGTTCCAGATGGAGACGCAGTATGTGCCGGCGATGGTGGGCACGGATGCGGCGGGCGAGACGTACGCGAAGGTGGCCGCGACGATGTTCCCGGTGGGTGCCGACGGGCAGACGGTGGTGCTGCACCGGCTGACGAGCTACACCAAGGCGGCGATGTGGGACGGGGTGAAGGCGTGGTTTGATGGCGGAGAGGCGGCCAGCGGGGCGATCCGGCCGGAGGGTGCGTTTGTGCAGAAGTTCCGGCCGCAGGGCGGGTCGACGTGGAGGATCTACGCGGACAAGACGCCGAAGGAGGCGCGGAGCGGGATGGAGTGGAAGGCACTGGCGACACCGGTTGCGCCGGACCCGACGACCTACGGATACACATGGAATGCCGCGGCGGTGACGAGGTCCGCGCTGCCGGGTGGTGACGTGGTGCGGCTGCCGGAGTACTACCGGCTGCGGACGGACGGCAAGAAAGCGCAGTGGGTGGCGGCCAAGGAGCCGGAGGTGCCGGCGGAAACGGGGCTGCGGGAGGCGGCGTTTGTGCGGCCAAAGGAGAAGCCTCCGGAGCCGTACGACACCCCGAGTGCGGCTGAAAGCTCATGGAAAAAGCCCGGGCCAGCGGCGGGGCCGTTTACGGCGAACCTTGGTGATGGCAGTGTGGTCACGTACTACTGGTACCGCTTTGCCGATCAGCCTGCGATGCTGAATGCGGACCTGACCGATGCGGAGCGTGAGGCGCTTCAGCTGAAGGTGGAGAAGATGCACCGGCTGTGGACCAAGGACCGGGAGTACCTGGCCCCGCCGACGGTGGGCAAGCTGGCGGAACTGGAACCGGCGCAGATCGTGCAGCCGCCGAAGGGGCTGGAGATCGGGTACGTGCCGATTGCGACGCGGCAGGAGCTGGCGGCGAAGGCCGGTGCGAGCAAGTAGAGCCGGGTTGTTTGGCTCGAGCACTTCAGTTGATTGTGGATTGCGTGACAACGCCGCGGGGGGTGTGAGCGGCGTGAACTGCGTTCGGCGGCGTTTGCTTGAGAGCTGAAGGCGTCACGGCAGGCGAATGTCATCTGGTGCTTTGCCGTGCGCGGGGCAGTCGACCACGTCGCCGTACTTCGTTGCTTTGGGGGCGGCACTCTCACTGGTGCCGCGGACTGGTGTCTTGGTGAAGCCGCCGTTGGAGAGGTAGAAGCGCCCGCGGGCAAGACCAGCGCCGTAGTCGAAGCGGTCGGCCTTGCCGGTGGCATCGTGCGTGAGTTTGGCGCGGGTCAGTTGGTGCCATTGCCCGGCCTGGGTGCGGATCCAGGGTGGACCGAACTCTGCGAGCCGCTGCTTCTGGCCGTTGGTGCCCCAGAAGTTCTCGTTAAATGAGTGCAGGCCCTGCAGGAACTTGCCATCCTTGGGTGCTCGAAAGCTGGCGATCAGTCCCCATGCGGACTTCTCGGGAAAGTAGAAGTAGGCCGAGTACACGGTGGTATCAGCCTCGGGTTTGGCTGCCAGAAGAAAGCGGTACGTCTGCCCGGGTTTCCAGTCGTAGACAAGGTGACTGTGCCCGCCGGTGCCCTCGTTGCCGAAATCACCGGCGAAGACCTTGTCACCCTTGCCCAGCAGCTTGACGCGATCGACATCCTTGACCTTGCCGCGATCGATGGCCTCAGTGCCGGCATCCCACACCGAGAAGATGATCCGCCGCTCGGTCGGGCTGTTGACCTGAATGCCGAAATAGCCGCGGCGGAACCCGCAGGCCATGAAGAAGGAGTGCACGGGATCCTCGCGGACGGTGACCTCATTGTAGAACCACTCGACCTTCTCGGCGTCGGTCGGGTAGCCAAGGTGCACCGAGGCGGCATTGCGACGGGGCTTGAGGTTGAACCGGGCCCCGGCCGCGGCGGGGCCGGAGAGGTTGAGTGCTTCGATCTGGCCGAAGGTCTCGCCGCTCTTGGAGACGCCGGAGAGTTCGAATCGCTGATAGTCGGCAGCGGCGATTAAAAAAGACCCGAAGTCAGCGGTGATGGTGCTGTCGCTGCCTTCGATGCGAGCCTCGCGGGTCTGGCCTGCGATGGATAGCCGCAGGGTGACTGCCTCCCTGGGCGGCAGTTGAAGACTGAGCGATACGGATAGCTGCCCGCCGGCAAGCAGTTCGCCGTACCAGACGATGCGATCATCGGCGGAGCGCCATGCGGAGACGGCCTTGACCTCTTCGAGTTGCAACCCCTCGGCCTTCGGCTCGCTGTATGCCGTGAACACGGGGACGCGGAGGGGCGAGGCGGGCGGGGAGTCCTCTCCGGCGGCGGGCATGGGCAGGGCGAGGACCAGCGAAAGTGCACAGGTGAGGCAGGAAAGAGCTGTCGTGCCGATGTTGGTCATGCTTGCTTCTCCGGCTCAGTTGCGTGGTCTGTGATCGATCTCGCGGCCCTTACTCCGTGGCTTAGCCCTTGCGATGCAAGGTCCGCTCAGGCTCGTGGAGCCGGGAGGTACGTACAGAGCGAGACAGCTTCGTCAGGCCGTTGATTCGCCGGGCAGGGTAGCCGAACGAGCAGGTTTCGCCCATACCCTCCTCGGTCATGCACCCCGCCACGATCGGTCCATTTAAAGTCCTCCGTGAACTCGGTCGTGGAGGCATGGGCGAGGTGTATCTTGCGCAGGACACCAGGCTGGACCGGCAGGTGGCGATCAAGGCGTTGCCGGCTGATCTGGCGACGGATCCGGACCGGCTCGCGCGGTTTCAGCGAGAGGCCAAGGTGCTGGCATCGCTGAACCACCCCGGCATCGGGGCGATTTACGGGCTGGAGGAATCGGGCGGGCTGCAGTATCTGATTCTGGAGTTCATTGAGGGCGAGACGCTGGCGGACCGGCTGGAGCGTGGGCCCATTGCGCTGGAGGAGGCATTGCCGCTGGCCCGGCAGATTGCCGAGGCGCTGGAGGTGGCGCATGAGAAGGGCGTGGTGCACCGTGATCTCAAGCCGGGCAATGTGATGGTGACGGGCGAGGGCGGGGTGAAGGTGCTGGACTTCGGGCTGGCCCGGACGGCTGACGGGCCGCCGCCGTCGAGCTTTGGCGGCGGGATGTCGGACTCGCCGACGCTGGTGCCGCAGATGCGGCATTCGCCGACGATCCCCGGGGCGATCATGGGGACGGCGGGGTACATGAGCCCGGAGCAGGCCCGCGGCAAACCGGTGGACAAGCGGTCGGACATCTTTTCCTTCGGCTGTGTGTTCTATGAGATGCTCACGGGAGCGCAGCCGTTTCGGGGCGAAACCGTGGCGGACTCGATCGGTGCGACGCTGCACAAGGAGTCTGACTTCGGCCTGCTGCCGGCGAACACGCCCCGGCGGGTGCGGGAACTGCTGAGCAGCTGCATGGCCAAGGACCGGAAGAACCGGCTGCATGACATTGGCGATGCGCGGCTGGAGATCGAGCGAGCCATCGCGGGAAACGAGCCGGAGATCATCGTGCATGGCGTGCGCCAGACTCGCAGCCTGATGCCAACGCTCCTGATCGGTGTGATCGGCGGACTGGCAATGATCGCGCTCGGCGCCGGGCTCTGGCGCGCACTTGGACCACGCCCCGGCGCCACAGCTGATCCATACTGCGCTGCCATCAACATGCCGCCCGAGCTCGTCGTTGCGGGTTGGAACCTCACCGACGACGGCCGCACGCTCGTGATCAACGGGCGGCCCAGAAAGGCCGGTGCCGAAGGCCAGGCTACGACACGACTCTACGTTCGACCGCTGGATCGATACGAGTTTCAACCGGTCGCGGGTACTGAGGGCGCTACCTGGGCGATCCCGACGAGAGACGGCCGGGGCCTCCTGTTCATGGCGAACTCAGCACAATCATCAACGGGTGTGCGCCTCGCAAGTGTACCGATTGACGGTTCAGCGCCGGCCACCACCGTTGCCGAGTTGTCGACGGGCGGGGGGGGGATTCGCGCAGCTCTCAAACGGCGATATCTTGTACTCGGAAAGTGCAACTGTGCTCGCACGAGTCTCGAAGACCGGCACGAAAGCCGCGTCGATCACCGCGGATGCGGGGCGTCCGAACGTGGCGTTCATCGGGCTGTCGGGTAATGAACTTCCGGACGGTCGGCATCTTCTGGTGAACGTGGTGACCTATGGACCGCGCGGGTTCCTCTCGAGCCTTGGTGCGATGGAGATTGAGTCCGGACGCGTCAAGATGCTGGTCGAAGATGCCGGACCCAGCATCTATCTGCCCTCCGGGCACCTCGTCTTTTCACGGGCCGACGCCATTCTCGCGGCACCGTTCGACCCGGTGGCCGTGGAGTTGCGGAGTTCGCCCGTGGCCGTCTGGGGCGGGCTTTCGTCGGACATGCCCATCAATCCCGGCGCCTTTCGCCTCACCGACTCCGGCACGCTGATGTACAAGCCCCCGCCGCCCGGCGGATGGAACTACGGCATGAGCACCCTGAGTGCCGACGGAAAGCTGGAGCCGTGGCTTGGCGAGCTCAAGTGGCTGATCAACCTGTGGCCTTCGCCCGACGGGCAACGCGTGCTCATGATGACCGCCAACGCCCGCAATCTCTACTCGCTCCAGGTTTCGCCCGTCGATCAGCCGGATCTGTCGAAGTTGACCGCCGAGCCGAACGCCGACTGTGATGGCCCGGCATGGTCGCCCGATGGCAAGCAGATCGCCTATGTGCGCGTCGGTAAGGACGACGCGGACGGCGTCTATGTGATGAATGCCGAGTCGGGGACGTCGCGCCGGATAATCAAGCCCGCGAACGCCGATCAGACGATTTTTCCTTCCGCATGGCTCCCGGGCGACGCCGGGCTGCTGATCACGATCCGTGATCAAATCGGCTCCAGGCCGAAGATCATGCGACTGCCGCTGGGTGACAAGCAGGCAACCGCCGCTGAGCTCATTGCGTTTCTTCCCTCGGAGTCCAATCGCTGGTATGCGACGCTCTCCAGCACCGGTCGCGCGGTCGCGTTTGTCAGTGATGAGTCCGGCAAGAGTCAGGTCTGGATTGCCGAGCTGCGACCGAACGGAGAGACCGGCAGGCCGATCATGGTCAGGACGCTCGGACTGCGGGACGGCGGAAATCGGAGCCATCTCTGGGCGCAGGATGGAAAGTCCCTCTACGTCGTCGATGAACGAGAGCGGCTTCAGAAGATCGCGGTGACGCTCGAACCCCAACTGACGATCTCAGCACCGGTCGAGGTCGCGGACTTTGAGAAGCTGCGCATCCAGAGTTTCGCGCCGATCGCCGGCGACCGCTTCCTGGTGAACTTCAAGCCCGAGATCACCAATGACATCACCTCCCTGAACATCGTTTTCAACTGGACCGAGAGCCTGAAGAAGAAGGTGCCGGTCTCGAAGTAACCGTTGGTCAAGCCGGTCTGCCAATACCCTCCTCAGTCATACACCCTGCCACAATCGGCCCGTTTCAGAATCCGCGTGAATCGGGCCGCGGCGGCCGGGGGGAGGTGTGTGTTTCGCGCAGGGCACCAGGCTGTTCCGGCAGGTGGCGATGGCCAACGGAGGGGTGAAGGTGCTAGACCTCGGGTGTGCCCGCACGGTGGAACGGTCGCCGACGCCCAGCTTCGGGGGAAAGGTGCGGACTGATGCAAGATCTTGACTTAGTCCAGAATGGCGGTACCATCGATTCATGGCGGATCCGCTGGCATTGGTACTGCAGAAGCATGGCGTGCAGGTGACTGCGCAGCGGATTGCGGTGCTGGGTGCGGTGTCGGCGCGGCCGCACTGCACGGCCGATGAGGTGGCCGAGGAGGTTCGGGGACGGATCGGGGCGATTTCGCGGCAGGCGGTGTATGACGCGCTGGCAGTGCTGGTGGAGCGGCAGATACTGCGGCGGATTGAACCGGCGGGGTCGCCGGCGCGATATGAAGACCGCGTGGGGGATAACCATCATCACTTGATCTGCCGCGTGTGCGGGATGACAGTGGATGTGGACTGCCATGTGGGTGATGCGCCGTGCATGCGGGCGGCGGATGACTCGGGCTTTGAGATCGATGAGGCGGAGGTGATCTACTGGGGGACGTGTCCGAAGTGTCGGGCGGCCCGCGGGAAGGTCAAGGCCAAGGGTGGCAAGGGGTGATGGGGCGGTGTGGTGGCGGTCGCGGCAGTGGGCCAATCGCCTGGTGTTGAACAGGTTTGACTCTCAGGAGAAACAACGATGCAGAATGCTCAAGGCAAGTGCCCTTTTTCGGGCGGACTCCGTCAGAACGCGGTGAGCGGCGCGACGAACAACGCGGCGTGGTGGCCCAAGTCGCTGAACGTGAAGATGCTGCATCAGCACTCGGAACTGTCGGACCCGATGGACAAGGGGTTTGACTATGCCAAGGAGTTTGAGAGCCTGGACTACAAGGCGCTGAAGGCGGACCTGACCAAGCTGATGACCGACTCGCAGGACTGGTGGCCGGCGGACTTCGGTCACTACGGGCCGCTGTTCATCCGCATGGCCTGGCACAGTGCCGGCACGTACCGCGTGGCGGACGGCCGGGGCGGCGCAGGGCAGGGCCAGCAGCGGTTTGCCCCGCTGAACAGTTGGCCGGACAACGTGAACCTGGACAAGGCCCGGCGGCTGCTGTGGCCGATAAAGCAGAAGTACGGCCGGAAGATCTCCTGGGCGGACCTGATGGTGCTGGCGGGCAACGTTGCGCTGGAGTCGATGGGGTTCAAGACGTTCGGTTTTGCTGGTGGCCGCGCGGATGTGTGGGAGCCGGATGAGACGACGTACTGGGGCCCGGAGACCAAGTGGCTTGCCGATGAGCGGTATACGGGCGATCGGGAGCTGCAGAACCCGCTGGGAGCGGTGCAGATGGGCCTGATCTACGTGAACCCTGAGGGGCCGAACGGGAATCCTGATCCGCTTGCCGCGGCAAGGGACATTCGTGAGACGTTTGCCCGGATGGCGATGAACGATGAGGAGACGGTGGCGCTGATTGCCGGCGGTCACACGTTTGGCAAGTGCCACGGTGCGGGCGATGCCGCACTGGTGGGGGCGGAGCCGGAAGCGGGCACGCTGGAGCAGCAGGGCATGGGCTGGGCGAGCAAGCACGGCACGGGTAAGGGCGGCGACACGATTACCAGCGGGCTGGAGGTGACGTGGACCACCACACCGACGAAGTGGAGCAACAACTACTTTGAGAACTTGTTCGGTTTCGAGTGGGAACTGACCAAGAGCCCGGCCGGGGCGCACCAGTGGCGGCCCAAGGGCGGCGCGGGTGCGGGGCTGGTGCCCGATGCGCACGACCCCAGCAAGCGGCACGCACCGGCGATGCTGACGACGGACCTGGCGCTGCGGATGGACCCGGCGTACGAGAAGGTCTCTCGCAAGTTCCTGGCGCATCCTGAGCAGCTGGCCGATGCGTTTGCCCGGGCGTGGTTCAAGCTGACGCATCGCGATATGGGGCCGCGGGCGCGGTACATCGGGCCGGAAGTGCCGGCGGAAGTGCTGATCTGGCAGGATCCGGTGCCGGCGGTGAGCCATGCGCTGGTGGATGCCGTTGATATCGCGGCGCTGAAGGGCAAGATCCTGGCGTCGGGCCTGAGCATCTCGCAACTGGTGACCACCGCCTGGGCCTCGGCATCAACGTTCCGCGGCAGCGACAAGCGTGGCGGAGCGAACGGTGCACGGCTCCGGCTTGCGCCGCAGAAGGGCTGGGAGGTAAATCAGCCGGCGGAACTGGCCGTCGTGCTGCCCAAGCTGGAGACGATCCAGCAGGCGTTCAACGCCGGTGCCAGCGGCGGCAAGAAGGTGTCGCTGGCGGACCTGATCGTGCTGGGCGGGTGCGCGGCGATTGAAGCTGCGGCCAAGAAGGCCGGTCACAACGTGACGGTGCCGTTTTCGCCCGGCCGAACCGATGCAACGCAGGACCAGACGGAGGTTGAGTCGTTCAAGTTCCTGGAGCCGCACGCGGACGGGTTCCGCAACTATGTGCGCAAGGGGCTGGAGGGTGTCGCGGCGGAACTGCTGATCGACCGGGCCAACTTGATGATGCTGACGGCACCGGAGCTGACGGCGCTGATTGGTGGAATGCGGACGCTGCAGGCGAACGTGGGCAAGTCGGCCAATGGCGTTCTGACCAAGCGGCCGGAGACGCTGACGAGCGACTTCTTTGTCAACCTGCTGGACATGGGCACGACGTGGCAGAAGTCGGGCATTGCCGATGGAGTGTTTGAGGGCCGGGACCGCAAGAGCGGCGAGCTGAAGTGGACCGCGACGGTCGTGGATCTGGTGTTCGGATCCAACTCTCAGCTGCGGGCCCTCGCCGAGGTGTACGCCTGCGGCGACGGTGAGCAGGCGCTTGTCCGCGACTTTGTCGCGGCGTGGGACAAGGTGATGAACCTTGACCGCTTTGACCTGCACCGGTGATCTGGATCGTGCGAACTGAGTGATTCAACCCGCGGGGGCACGGCTTGGCCGTGCCCCCGCGGCTGTTTTGGCGCCGGCGGCGGATCAACGGGCGGCGTTCGTGGGCGGAGCCGGGGCCAGATGGTGCGTGCCGACGCGGTTGGCCGGGTTGATGCGGCCGAGTTCGAAGTCGGAGGCGTTATCGATTGTCGTCTGGGCGATGGCGGTGCAGGCCTCGCGTGTGAAGAAGCCCTGGTGGGCGGTGATGAAGACGTTGGGGAACGTCATCAGCCGGGCGAAGACATCGTCCTGGATGACCTGATCGGAGAGGTCCTTGAAGAACAGGTCGCCCTCTTCTTCGTAGACATCAAGCCCGACGGAGCCGATGTGGCTGGCCTTGAGCGAGGCGATGAGGGCGCGGGTGTCGATCACGGCTCCGCGGCTGGTGTTGATGAGCATTGCGCCGGGCTTCATGGCGGCCAGTGCCGCGGCGCTGATGAGATGGCGGGTTGCGGGTGTCAGCGGGCAGTGAAGCGTGATGATGTCGCAGCGGGGGTAGAGCTCGGCGAGTGGAACGTACTGCACGCCGAGAGCGGTGCAGGCGGGATTGGTGACCGGGTCGCTGGCCAGCACGGCGCAGCCGAAGCCCGAGAGAATGCGGCAGACGACAGCGCCGATGGTGCCGGTGCCGATCACGCCGACGGTCTTGCCGTGCATGTCGAAGCCCATGAGGCCGGAGAGGGAGAAGTTCTGCTCCCGCACGCGGTTGAATGCGCGGTGGAAGTGCCGGTTGAGGGTGAGCATGAGGCCGACGGCGTGTTCGGCCACGGAGTGGGGGGAGTACGCGGGGACGCGCAGGACGGCCAGGCCAAGGCGATCGGCCTCGGCGATGTCGACGTGGTTGAAGCCGGCGGAGCGGAGTGCAAGCAGGCGCGTGCCGCCGGCGTGGAGGGTGCGGAGGACCGGGGCGGAGGCGTCGTCACCGACAAATATGGAGACGGCGGGGAAGCCGGCTGCCAGATTGGCGGTTGCCGGGGAGAGCCGCGCATCGAGGGAAACCAGTTCGTGGCGGGGCTGGTCGGGGCGTGTGCCAGCCCGGAGCAGGAAGGGCGCTTCCCACGGCTGAACGGAGTAGACGGCGATACGCATGGAGGGCGGTCTCAGGAGGAGTGCGGGGTGGGCAGGGTGAGATGTTCAGGCGGGCGTGTGCATCTGCACTGGGCGGCGTGTCTCGGCGACGGGCTCGGCGGACGCTGAGGCCTCGACAGTGAGCGGCTTGACGGCCAGGACCGAGCAGGGCGAGGTGGCCAGCACTTTCTCTGCGGTGCTGCCTAGGAGGATATCGCGGAGATTTGATCTGCCTCGGGTGCCCAGGACGATGAGGTCTGCTGCGACGGAGGCGGCAAAGTGGGCGATGCCGGAGCGGTGGCCGCTGCGATCGTGGCAGTGGGTGCGGACGCGCAGACCCGGGTAGGCCGTGGCCAGCGGGCCGGCGAGCTGCTGGAGGTGATCTTCCACCCCGGTGCGGTACTGCTGCTCGATATAGGGGGCGATGAGGGCGGTGGCGTCGCCGTAGTCCAGTGCGAGCCACGGTGGCGAGTAGACGTGGAGGATGTGCAGTTCGGCACCGTCGCGTGCGGCGAAGAACGCCGCCTGCTGGAGTGCCGCGGATGAGGTGGGCGAGAAATCGACCGCGGCGACGATGGAGCGGAATGGACCGGTTCGTGTGTCGCGGACGAGCAGGACATCGGCCGGGCTGGAACGAACGCAGGCGTTGGCCACGGTTCCGAAGCCGACGTCGGGTGTCTGGTGACCGAAGGCCCCGAGCACGAGCAGGTCGGCGCGGGAGGTGCGTGTGGTGTCGAGCAGTCCCGCGGTGCGGTTGTTGATCAGGACCTGCAGTGCCAGACCCGCCGCACCTGGGATGGTGCGGGAGAACGTCGCCCACGTGCGGCGAGCGTCGGCGATGAGGCCTTCGCGGATGTTGTGCTGCATCGGGGACAGGGCCGACTCGATGTCGATGACCACGTTGGTGTCGATCACGTGGACGGCGTGGACGGCGGCATCCGACCACGCGGCGATGCGGACGGCCTGGGCGATCGCGGCGGCGGAGCAGGGGGTGAAGTCGGTTCCGACGACGATGGTGCTCAGCGTGCGGGGGGCGGGGGCGAGCGATGTCATGGTGACCTCCTTGTTTGAGTAATGCTAGAAGGACCTGATTTCGATCAGAACTGCTGAGAATCGCTGCAAGCTGCGTGCCCGGGACTGTTGCGAGGCGGTGATCAGCGGCCATGCATACGCGATACGGACGGATGCGGGCGAGCGCTGCCTGAAGTGGGGTGGGCGGATGCCGGGCGGTTGAACGTGGACGCGAGCTCGCGAGACGGGTGACCGGAATGAAAAGCCCCGCAGGAAGTTTCCCTGCGGGGCGGGGCGTGCTGATTCTGTTCCGCGTGTCCGAACTCCGGCCTGCGAGTGCTGGGATGGCCGCTCGCCCCGCGGAATCGCGGCTCTGCTTGTGCTCACTGCCGCGGCGGCTGAAGGGTGATGGACTGCCCCCCGGGATTGTTGTCATCAAAGATCGGCGCGTTGGTGCTGATGTTCAGGAACGACTGGGCGGCAGCTCCGCCGGGTCCCTGAAGGCCGAACGTCGCACTTGCACCCTTCATGTCGAGGCAGGGGGTGACGCCCGTGTACGAAGCGCGGATCAGGTTCGAGCCTTCATGGACGGAGATCATGATGTTGACGGCGTTGGTGCCGCAGAAGGTGGAGTAAAGCCGGTTGCGGAAGTAGAGGTTGAAGACGCGGCCGCCCGGTGATCCGGTGGTGGCGTACTCAATGAACTCCGTGTTGCCGGAATCTCGCAGATCGTCCCAGAAGAACGCGAAGAAGGGGTCCTGGCTCATGGCGGTGGGAAGGGAGGAATTGCTGAACCAGGTACTGCACTGCTGACCAAAGAACAGCACGCCGTTGCTCGAGACGCTCACCGTAGCGTCGGCACGGCCCCATCCGGTGAAGGTGAACCCGAGGGGAATGTTGCTGAAGCAGGTGTCATCGTCGAGTGCCTCGATACGGGTCCAGCCCGAGCGGTCATCCTGACTGAACTGGGCGTTGATGGAGGCGGTGATACCAGTCGGGCCCGCCGGGCCGACTGGACCCTGCGGGCCCGGAACGCCTTGCGGCCCGATTGGCCCGGTGGCTCCTTGGGGGCCGGAAAGACCAGGGAATCCCTGAGGGCCGATAGGGCCGGGAGCACCGGGAACTCCGATGCCGGGAACGCCCTGCAGCCCTTGAGGCCCCTGAGGCCCAGCCGACCCCTGCGGACCGACGGGACCCCGCGGACCTGTGGGCCCAGCAGGTCCTGCCGGGCCATTGAGGGCGTACAGCGCGTATGGCACGGCGGCGAGGGGCTGCCGCGGGGCGAGGGTGGTGTAGGGGGCGCCGCTGCCGTTGTCGCTGACGTCGATCTCAAGCCAGCGGGCCTGACCGGTGAACGGGCTGGAGCCGAAGTCGAGTTCAACGGCAAAGCGTCCGCCGGTGACGACGAGGCCGGAGGCGATGAGTTCCGCGCCGATCTGGGTGCCGCCGGTTGCCGCGTTGAAGAGCCGGAACTTGAAATCACGGGCGCCATCGACGGCGGTGCCGCCGGCGAGCAGCTCGCCCTGATACGTAAAGGCGTTGGTTGCTGGAACTTGCGCCAGCGCGGCGGGGGTGCCGGCGAGCTGGGAGAGGGCCAGTGCGGTGCCCATGAGCAGGGTGGCGAGGCGGTTGCGGGTCATTCTCGGGTCAGCGTCGGTGTTACCACCGGCGGGGTCGATGAGCGGTGGTCGATCGTCGGCACATCCCTCGGGCCCGTGCATGCTGGTCGTGGAAGAGTGGTCCGTAGACGGCGGAGCGGCCATCGCTGCTGCGGCTGCGGCGATCATGAAGTCGCTGGGAACGCTGATCCGACGGAGGGCGGCAAAGGGCCCGGGCGGACCGGCGCCGGCCGCAGGGCTCGCACCACTGAAGCGGAGCGAGTCGCGCGTGCCGAGCGCATCGCAAGCGCCCGCGGCGAGCGGGCTGCAGAGAAATCGGGGGGCGCCGAATGGACGCCGGGGTAGTATTCGCTTCGATTATGCCCATTGAGATTCTGAACTTCTGGCTGGAACTTTCCTTGTTGGCGGCACTGGCGTGCCTGCTGATTTATGGGATTTTCAGCACTCGACTTGAGCTGGCCCGCCGCAAGGGGGCGGATGCAGTTTCGCTGCTGCGGCGCAACGCTCGCCGGCTTTGGGTGCTGATCGCGGGCACATCGGTCATCGTGCTGGGGATCTTGATCTCGCCGCTGCCGGGCCCGGGGCTCAGCGTGCTGGGGCCGCTGGGGCTGGCGATCCTTGCGAGCGAGTTCGTGTGGGCACGTCGCCTGGCGCTTCAGATCAAGCAGCGCAGCGGGCCGCTGCGCGAGGCGACCCAGCGGGTGGCGGATGCGACGCCGCGGTGGATCGTCATTCCCGTTTGCCTGGCCTACTGGTCTGCGACGATCCCGATTGCGATCTGGTTGCCGGTGCCGTCTCTGGTGCTGTGGCCGGCGGCTTCGATTCTGTTCACGCCCGTGTTCCTGTGGGCGTATCTGGTGTTCAAGTCCGGACGCGCGTGAAGCGCTGAGGCTGCGCGTCCGGGCACAGCGATCGGCATGAGATGTCAAGCTCCGGGGCGTGAGGCGAGCGACCTTGTGTGCCGCCGGCTGCTCGCTCCGTTGATCGATGGAACTGCCCGCTGCACAGCCACTGCGTTGGACCGGGTTCTAATGGGTTGGAGGGCTGCTGACCAGAGCGATCAGATGTTGCTCGAGTCGTCCAGCTTCTTCATAAAGGCCAGATAGCGGCCGCTTGTTTGTGCCGCGGTTCCGGAGCTTTCGATCGCCTTGAGTGCGGCGATTGCCTCACCGAAGCTCGCCGACGCCGGGTGCGGCGTCCGCCCCTGAAGAAAGCGGATAAACGGGATAGCCGCGTGGGCTGCTGCTCGGGAGTCGGCTCCGAGCTTGCCGCACCCGCGGACGACCATGTGCAAGAGTTGATCAACACCCCCGATGCCCAGATTATCGATGAGAAAGAAGTGATTCGGGGCGCTGCAGAATGTGCCGAGCCACCAGGCTCCGAACAACTCGTCGAGTGCTCGATTCGAGGTCGTATCGTGGCGTTGCAACATCGCGCACTCGTACGGGTTGCCGTCACCCGCGTAGGTGTACAGCCCGGTGTCGAGATTGTGAGCGAACTCACGGGCGATGCCGTCGCCGTCACGGTCGTAGTCCGCACTGGCCATACGCCGGATCTGCGCTGGAGTCAGCCGCGCACGCAGAAACGCGCGAAGGTGGTCTGGTGTGATGGGCTCGAATGACGACATGGAGGTGCATTCCAGAAAGACCACTTGGAGGCCGTTGGCGCGACAGCGTGTCTGTGGTCAGTGGGCTGCGATGTTGACCGTGGGTCCTCTTGTGATGAGGGTTCTGGTACGAGCCTCGATTATCTGGTCGGCACGGATAGTAGTGTGCGCGGCCCTTCGGTCCGTTGCGCCGGATGCTGACATGGATCATTCAGTCGGGATGTCTTCTTCGAGCCCGCGAATGAATGACTCAAAGTTCTCCGCGACAAGGACGATCTTGTAGTCCAGCTCCTGATCAACGTGCACAACCCGCGGCTCACCTGACGGGCCGCACAAGCTGTAGTCCAGGCACACCATGTCGTGACCTGCTGAAGGGCAATCCGCAAAGTACACCCCGATCGGCGGATATCCCCACTCGTCAATCCAGAACTGGGAGCAGAACTCGCCGCAGAGTGAACTGGGGCGTTCGCTTCCGATGGAGTAGAGTCCCGAGATCGCGATGTGGTCCGGAGCCCATGATGTCGGTTCCTTCGTTCGGTGACACGTCCGACGTGGAATGCCGCCGTTTTGGAACTTCATGAACGCGAGGTATGAGAAGGGGAGTTTGTAGCCCAACTCTTGCTCGACGGCGCGAAGTGTCGCCTGGTCAACCGATCGACCTACATATTCACGTGCCGCATATCTGGACGGCTTCCAGAAGCCCGAGAAGTCAAAATCGCTGAAAACACCCATGCCGCTGGCTCCTGTCCGAAGGGGCGTCATCAACGAGAACGCCCGCAACGTGCTGGTTCGTAGTCGAATCAGACTGTGACTGCGGTATCAGTGTACTCGGGGGGACGAAACTTGGAGGGCCTCGGTTCGCTTAGGTGGCACCCACAGCCCCCTCCTGCTCGAAACCCTCAATCCAAACGACGCCCTTTGCGGAGACATCGAGTACGTGGGCCTTCCTCAAGAGCCTTGGGATCTCGGATCTCTCGTCGTACTCGAGAATGTGGTACTCGCGTCCGCACGATCGCCAGGACGTACACGGAGCCTGGTTTGGCGGTAAATCCCACGCGATCACGGCGCGACGACGAAGCTCGGCCAGCGCATCGGCGAAGGTGCCGAAAGGTCCTTCCTGTTCGCAGTGGATGTCATCTTCGATGTACACCAAACGGTCCGCTCCAAGAAAGTGTTCGCCCGGCGGTTAATGACCTGCGGGCCATTCCATCGTGACTCAGGGTTCCAGTGCACCCACAGAACTTCCCTTGGAGAATGTTAGAGGCTCGAGCCGTCGTCGCCAAGCACTGTTCCGCGATCAGCCGATACATGACCACGAAGAGCAGCATAAAAGAACTCCGGGGAGAGCGAATCCGGGAGTGCCGACACCTGGCCGTCTCCAACCTCAATCACAATCCATGTACCATCAACTGTCATGGCGAGGTCGATCGTGAAGAACGGGCGATTGATCCGGCGTGCTGCCTCCTCAGCGATCGGGGGCACCGCGCTGGTCGGGTTGTTATGCCAGTAGTCGGAAATGGCGACACACTGTGTGCCAGCCCAATAGCTCCGAAGTTCTCTTGAGAGCGGCATTCCACTGCGGGCGTCGATGCCGTCAGGTTTCAGTTTCACAAAGTCCCGGATCACCAGGCCGCCCTCAAAGCTCGATCCACGCAGCTCCAGGAAGCGACGGATCACCACCATCGCCCTCGCTCTATCACGAGTGTCCGGAATGAAGCATGCCTCTTCCCACGCATGCTTCTCCGTCTTGACGTAGTCCTTCACAATTGCCGGACCGTCAAATCTGGTCAGGAGCGTTGCCAGTTCACTTGGTTCAAACGGTGGAGGATGCGGAATCCACTCGCTTCGCGGCGTCAGGTGCCCCAGTGCCCGAGCCCATCCGACGAGATGATGGCAGTACTCGTAATCCTGCGAAGAACTGATCGGGATCCACTGCCGCCGCCCAAGAGCGTCGATGAGTCCCCGATAGGCTGGTGCCATGAGCATCCATCCACGATACAAAAATCGACGGCCACGGCCTTCAGCTTCGACACCTCGAACAGCACGCTCAAAGTCGCCCGCCGTCGCGGCGTCGTGATCAATGAGTTGAACCCCAAACCCGGCCGCGCGGGCGGCAGCCTCTTCCCCCGCGTACATCTGGTCAACCGCTTTTCCACGGCCGGGCTGCCTGCAAAAGAAGATCGCATCGATTTGGGGCTTGCCATTCCGCACATTCGACTGTACGTGATTGAGCGGAAATCCGCTCGGCGGCCGTTAACGACAACGCCCGCAAGTCTTTGACCTGCGGGCGTTCAATCGTGAATCGGGCTGGCGGGATTTGAACCCACGACCTTTTGACCCCCAGTCAAACGCGCTACCAAACTGCGCTACAGCCCGTTGGTGGAGGGGAGTATAGCAGTCCGCAGCGGGTTTGGCCAGTTGGCGGGGGCGGTTATCGGGGGTTGTTCGGGCGGTTGCGTTTCTGCCTCGGCTCAGGGCTTCGTACCCGCAACCTGCACAAAGGATAGCGTAAACGGGCGGGTGACCGACTTTCCGCCCCCTGAGAGTGTGGCAACTCCGGTGATTGGCTTGCCCACGCTGACGTCCGCAGTCAGCGGAATCGGAACGGTCAGGATTGACTTGGTGCCTGCCGCCACCATCTGAGCGCAGCTTTGCTCGAAAACGACCGGAAGCTTGACCGCCGGATCGGAGGACTCAAGCTTGAGCGTCAGGTCGACAGGGGTCGCGCTGCCAATAGGGGATGAGGTGGTAAACGAGAACTGGATCAGGTCGCCCGGCCGGTATCCGAAGGCCGGCATGGCAACCTGCTCGAGACTGTCGGGCACGGACTGGGCACGTGTGCCGGATGGAGTGAACGTTGGCTTGTCCGTTGTCAGCAGCGTTCTGGTCGAGTCGCGAGCCGTTGCCGGCGCAGCGGCCGGGGCGGACTTGGGGGCGGGTTCGCGTGCGGAGGCCGCGGCCTCCTGACCAGCACTGCCAGAGCTCGAGGCACATCCGGCGATCGCCGCCAGCGCGGCAGCGCAGAGCACCAAAGCCAGAGACGATTGAGAGCACTGACTACGTGTGGGGCGGTGGGTCATGGGCGTTCTCGAATGGTGGGTCAGCAGGGCAAAGGTAACGAATGACGACTGACAACCAGCGACGCGCTGGTCGATCACAAGACAATCTGGCCGGCCGGAGTCTCCTCCGACCAAACCTCCAGCAGCGTGCTCAGCCGCTCTGGCGGCAACAGTCGCTGCAGCGTTTCGCGACTGAACTTGAGTTCGGCCAGCAGCATGGAGTCCAGCGGGATGCGGAGGCGGCTGCACCGGCGCTCGGCATAGCCCACAAGTTTGCTGCTGTGTTCCGCCGCGGCACGGACATCGGCCGGTGCCGGGGCCCGCAGACGGGTGGAGGCCAGGAAGATCATCGACTGCAGCGCACCATGCTCATCACCGATGCCCAGGCGGATGGCGATGGAGTCTGCCAATGGCCCGGTGGCCTCGCCGCAGCGGCCTAGGGCCATGAGCGCGTGGCCCAGGTTGTGCAGCGCTGTGGCCAGGCGGTGGCGATCTCCCGAAATCGTGAAGTGGGCCACGGCCTGACTGGCGTGCTCCTGAGCCGCCGCGAACTGGCCGGCCTTGAGGTCGTGGAAGGACAAGTTGAGCAGGACGGAGGCCATGCCGTTGGCATCACCCAGCTGCCGGTAGCGGTCCAGTGCTTCGCTCTGTGCCGCGGCGGCTTCCTCGAAGCGCCCCTGAGCGGCGATGGCGGTGCCCAGGTTGTTGGACAAACGGGCCACGCCCAGCGAGTCACCCAGATCGCGGAAGATCGGCAAGGCAAGCCGGGCGAAGCGTTCGGCCTCTGGCCAGCGCTCGGCCCCGTGGGCGATGACGCCGGCGGCGCGGTACAACTCGGCGAGGAGGCGGTCGGGTGCTGTGGCGGGCGTGCGTGCCTCGGCGGCGATGACGGCCCAGTCGATGCCAAGCTGCCGCGGACCGTACATGTAGAAGTACCGGTGCAGGGCGATGGCCAGCCGGGCCCGGGAATCGGGCGGCTCGCTCTGGCGGGCGAGGGTGAACATGCTCCGGGCGTGCTGGGGGTCCAGCAGCGTCCAGGCCTCGCGAAGGTGCGGCATTTCCGGGCGCAGCACGGCATCTGCCGCGTCGTAGTCGCCCCGGGCCAGCAGTGGGGCGGTTCGCTCGGCCAAGGCCAGGCACCAGGTGATCTTGTGCGCCCGGGCGGTGGCCAGGCGTCGGGCCGGGGCGGTCCGGCGGCAATAGTCCCGCACTGTCGCGGGAACGAGGTACCGCGTGGCAGAGTCCGAGCGGTCGAGCATCACCAGCGAGCGGGCCCAGAGCCGGGAGAGATCGGCTACCAGATCGGGCCAGTCAGGCGCGAGGGCTCGGGCGGCATCCATACTGAAGTGCGTCGTGAGCACCGAAAGACGGTGCAGCAGGTCCAGCAGCGGAGCGGGGAGTTTCTGCAGTGATGAGCCGACGAGCGTTTCAAGCGTTCGCTGGCCGGCGTTCATCGTCACCGCCAAGTCCGGCGGCGGGCCCTGGGTTGCATCACGGAGTGTTTCGAGGATCGCCCGCAGGTCCATGACCGCGATCAGCGCGGCGGCCCACTCAATGGCCAGTGGGATGCCATCAACGCGGCGGCAGATGGCCGCGACCAGACCGGCGTTACCGCCGGTCAGATCGAAGGTGCGGTCGTTGAGGCGGGCCCGCGCACAGAAGAGTTCCACGGCTTCCGAGCCGGTGATCTCACGCAGCACGGTGGGGGACGGGTCGCTTGGTAACGAACACTTGGGGTCGCGGGTTGCATCGGCTGATTCGTCGGCGAGCGGCACCTCCGGCGGTAGCGGCAGCGGCCGGACAGCAAAGAGGTGTTCACCGGGCACGCCGATGGCTTCGCGGCTTGTCGTCAGCACTGTCAGCCACGATGCATCGAGTTCACCCATCGCTGCGGTGAGCATGGTGCGCACCGCGGCGGGTGCGGTCTCGCAGTTGTCAATAACCAGCAGCACGGGGCGGTCGGCCGTGCGGGTCAGCAGGGCATCGGTCAGGTCGGCGGCGATAGAGCGACCATCAGCGGCGAGTGCCGCGATGAGGGCTTGTTCCGCTGCTGCGTGGGCGGCGGTGGCGTTGCCGCCGTCGGCTGGTGTGATCAGACTCAGGTCGGCGAAGCAGATGGCGGGGGGCTGGCCGCCGGCCTGTTCTGCTGCGCGGCATGCCGCCTCTGCCGCGGCGATGGCCAGGCGGGTTTTGCCGATGCCGCCGGCGCCGTGAAGAGTGATGACCGCCGGTGGGCTACCGGCTTCGGGCGGTGCTGCCAGCAGCGCAACAAGCTCGCGCAGGTCCTTCTGCCGGCCGATGAACCGCGTGAGCGGTCGCGGAAGGCGGTTGCCGCGAACAGGGCGGGTGGTGACGGTCTGGCGGCTGGCCAGTTCACGAGCGAGCGTGGCGGCGGTCAATGGCTGACCATCGACGGCCCGATGCTCCGGCGAGCGAGCCAGAGCGGCCGCAAGCAGCACAGTGACGCGGGTGGGCAGGTCTTTGGGCAGGGCGGGCCAGTTGGCATCACCCTTGATGGTCCGCTCGCGCCGCTCACCGGCGTGACCGGGGAACGCGGGTGAGCCAGCAAGTGCTTCAAACAAGCACGAGCCGACCGCAAAGAGGTCGGAGGATTCGCTGAGGTCGAGCCGGCCGCTGACTTGCTCCGGGCTTGCGTAGCCCGGCGTGCCGATGAAGCCGCCCGTCACGGTCAGTGCAGTGACGTGATCCGCGGCGGTCAACTCCGGGGAAAGCACCGTGGCCTGGGGGCCGGTGCTGCTGCCGGTGGCATCGCTGATGAGCTTGCCGATGCCGAAGTCGCAGATCTTGACGGTGCCGTCAGTACGGATAAGGACGTTGCCGGGCTTGATGTCGCGATGGACGATCCCCAATCGGTGGGCCGAGGCCAGGCCCGAGGAAACAGCCGCCATGATGCCGCAGGCCTGCTCTGCAGTGAGGCGGCCGCCGGGTGCTGAGCGGATCTCCTTGGCGAGCGTGCGGCCGGGCACGTACTCGGTGATCAGGTAGAACTGAGAGTCAAGGGTGACCAGGTCATACACCGCGACGACGTTGACATCGCTGATCGAGGCGAGCATGCGTGCCTCGCGCAGGAAACGCTCGACGGCGTCCTCGCGGCCGAGAACATTGGCGCTCAGCCGTTTGATCGCGACGGGGCGTGAGAGCTTGAGGTCGAAATAGAGGTGGACCTCGCCCATGCCGCCGCTGCCCAAGGGCTCGTCGCCCTGGATGCGGTAGCGCTGATCGATTGTCTGCGGCCAGGTCATGTGGCTGGGTTCCCTCGACGCGGCGGTCGCCAGCGTCAGGCTGGGCGACCATTGACAAATGATTGTCAGGCGAATGCCCCAGCGTTGTACCAGATAACCCAAAATCCCCAAACTCACAAGCGAAGCTATCACGCGGTCCGGCGGGAACATGTGAAGCGATGGAAGGGGCGGCTTCGCGGCGTTGAAACCGGTTCGCGGGGCAGAAAAGGTGCTTGCAGCGTCCGTATAAGCTGGGGTTCTGCCCAGTTTCCCATCTAGCCGGGAACGTAGCCGGTCGATACACTCCACACGGCGGTTGCTCGATACCTCCGGAGTCATTGTCGGCTCCGGCGGCGTCGCACGGCTCGCCACAATCCTGAGCAAAGACGCCGCCATATGGCCAACACGACGCAAGACGGTGACAGCAAGCAAGGTTTTAAGGGTCGTCGGCTGACGACGTGTTCGTTCTGCGGCAAGACGAGCCGCGAAGTAGGCCCGATGGTGGAGGGACCAAACGACGTTTACATCTGCCAGCACTGCACGGATCTGTGCCAGAACATCTTCAAGCAGGAACGCAAGCGTGTGGGCAGCGCGACCCCGCTGTTTACCGAGGTTCCGACGCCGCGGCAGATCAAGGAGTTCCTGGATCAGTACGTCATCGGCCAGGACACCGCCAAGCGAGGGCTGGCTGTTGCGGTGTACACGCACTACAAGCGTCTGCAGCACCTGGAACGCGACGACACGAACATCGAGCTTGACAAGTCCAACATCCTGCTCATCGGGCCGACGGGTTCGGGCAAGACGCTGCTGGCCCGCACGCTGGCACGCATCCTCAAGGTGCCGTTTGCCATCGGTGATGCGACCACGCTGACTGAGGCCGGCTACGTCGGCGAGGACGTCGAGAACCTGCTGCTCAAGCTGATGCAGAACGCTGACTTCGACCTCGAGTCGGCCCAGCGCGGCATCATCTACATCGACGAGATCGACAAGATCGGCAAGACCAGCAGCAACGTGAGCATCACCCGCGACGTCTCGGGCGAGGGCGTGCAGCAGGCCCTGCTCAAGATGCTCGAGGGAACCGTGGCCAACGTGCCGCCGCAGGGCGGTCGCAAGCACCCCGAGCAGCAGTACATCCAGCTGGACACGAGCAACATCCTGTTCGTCTGCGGCGGAACGTTTGTGGGGCTTGAGGACATCATCCGCCGCCGCACCGGCAAGAGCCGCATCGGCTTTAGCGAGGGCGGCGAGGCCGTGACGACCGACGGTGAGAACAGCTACAAGCTGCTCCAGCAGGTTCAGCCCGATGACCTGGTGGAGTTCGGCATGATCCCCGAGTTCATCGGCCGCCTGCCCGTGATCGCGCCGCTGGCCCCGCTGACTGAGGATGTGCTGATCTCGATCCTCACCGAGCCGAAGAACGCGCTGGTCAAGCAGTACCAGCACCACTTCTCCAACGAAGGTGCCTCGCTGACCTTCACCGAGGGCGCGATGCGGGCCATTGCCCACAAGGCGCTGAAGCGCAAGACGGGTGCCCGCGGCCTGCGTGCGGTGATGGAGGAGATGATGATCGACCTTGTGTACGACCTGCCCGAACAGGCCGTCAAGGGCGCGGAGTACGTCATCGACGAGATCGACGTGAGCCGCCGCCGCAAGCTGCCCGAGCTGCGCGTCAAGGCCAAGGCCACGGCGTGAAGCGAGGGTGAGGTTTGATTTGAAAACGACGCGGCCTCGGAGCATGCTCCGAGGCCGCAGTTGCTTTTGAGTTTTCCTGGCGGGACTGTGGCGATGTCGGCGGCTCAAACGCCGGCTTTACACCAGCAGCGTGGCGGGCTTCTCGAGGTACTGCTTGACCGTCGAGAGGTACGCAGCGGCCATCGCACCGTCGATGATGCGGTGGTCGCTGGAGAGTGTCATCTGCATCTCGTGGCCGACGACGATCGAGTCGACCCCGTTCTTGGTCTCGACAACCGGCTTCTTGACCGCGCCGCCGACGGCCAGGATGGCCGCGTTGGGCGGGTTGATGATCGCCGTGAAGTGCTCGACACCGAACATGCCCAGGTTGCTGATCGTGAAGGTGCTGTCGCCCATCTCGTCGATGGTCAGGCCCTTGGTGCGGGCCTTGTCGGCCAGGGCTTTGGTCTCGGCGGAGAGCTGGCGGAGGCCCTTGGCATCGGCCTGACGCAGTGTGGCGACGACCAGGCCGCCGCCCTTGTCCTGCGGCAGCGAGATGGCCACACCCACGTTGACCTGGTCCATGATCGCGATGGCTTCCTGGCCCTTGGTGCCGATCCAGCGGGAGTTGACAAACGGGTGCTGGTGCATGGCCAAAGCGCAGGCGCGGACGATGAAGTCGTTGACCGAGAGCTTGACGCCCTGGCCGGCGAGCTGCTCGTTGAGCTGGCTGCGAAGGGCCATGAGTGCATCGACGCGGATGGCGACAGTGACCTGGTAGTGGGGGATGGTTGTCTTGCTCTCGACCAGGCGGGCCGCGATGGTGCGACGCATGTTGCTCAGGGCGATGGTCTGGCGCTTGAGGCCCGAGGCCACGGGGACCATGAGCGGGGCCGGGGCGGGAGCGACCTTTGGTGCCGGGGCAGCAACCGGGGCAACTGCCGCGGGGGCGTAGGTCGGGGCGGCGGCGGTCACGGCGAGGGTTGCGCCGCCGCTGGCCAGCACGGCCTCGACATCGCGGCGGGTGATGCGGCCGCTGGGGCCGGTGCCGGTGATGCCGGCCAGGCCGATGCCCGAGTCCGCGGCGATCTTGCGGGCCAGGGGCGAGGCGAAGATGCGCTCGCTGCCGGTGCCGTTGCTGTGTCCGTGGCCGTTGGCCGAGGCGTGTGCCGCGGCATCGGGCTTGGCCTCAGCCGCGCTGGTGGGCTTGGCACCCTTTGCGCCGGGGCCGTCAGTGCCGCCGTCCCAGCGGAGGATGGTGGTGCCGACCGGGGTGGGCTGACCTTCCTTGATGACCAGTTCCGAGACGGAGCCGTCCTCGAAGGTCTGCAGTTCCATCGTGGCCTTGTCGGTTTCGATGTCGGCGATGACATCGCCGCTCTTGACCTTGGAACCGGGCTTGATGTGCCACTTGACGATCGTGCCCACTTCCATGGTGTCGGAGAGGCGGGGCATTGTCAGGTTGGTAGCCATGGCGTGGGGATCCGGGAGAAGCGAGCAGCCGCGGCGGCGCGGGGAGGGGGCAAAGGAACGGAGGCGGGGGAACGAAACGAGATGAACGGACAGTCAGCGAGGGCGGCGGGGACCGGCCCTGTACGGGCCTTTACACCTTACAGCCGGTGCAGCGAGGCCTTCACAGCCTGAATGATCTTGCCCTTGTGCGGCAGATATTCAGCCTCCAGGTTCTTGGCGTACGGCGTGGGGACATCCTCGGTGTTCACGCGCAGCGGGTTGGCATCGAGATAGTCAAACGCCTTCTCGCAGGTCTGGGTGATGACCTCGGTGGCGATGGACGCGAACGGCCAGGACTGATCGACCACAACCAGCCGGTTGGTCTTCTTGACCGAGCGGATGACCGCGCCGATGTCCAGCGGGCGGATGGTCCGCATGTCCAGCACATCGGCGGTGATGCCTTCCTTCTCGAGTTCCTTGACGGCCTCGAGGCAGAAGTTCACGGGGCGGCCGAAGCTCACCAGCGTGACATCGCTGCCTTCGCTGCGGAGGGCGGCCTGGCCGAAGGGCACGTAGTACTCCTCCTCGGGCACGTGGCCCTTGTCGGCGAGCATGCGCTCGGACTCCAGGAAGAACACGGGGTCGTTGTCGACGATGGCCGTCTTGAGCAGGCCCTTGGCATCGAACGGGCAGCTGGGGATAGCGATCTTCATGCCCGGCACGTTGGAGTACAGGGCTTCGACGCACCAGCTGTGGGTGCTGCCGAGCTGGCCACCGGCGCCGTTGTTGCCGCGGAAGACGATGGGGCAGCCCCACTGGCCGCCGGACATGTACAGCATCTTGGGCACGTTGTTGAGGATCTGGTCGGCGGCCACCAGCGAGAAGCTCCAGCTCATGAACTCGACGATGGGCCGCAGGCCGTACATGGCGGCACCCACGGCCAGACCGGCGAAGCCGTTCTCGCTGATGGGCGTGTCGATGATGCGGCGGGGCCCGAACTCCTCGAGCATGCCCTGGCTGACCTTGTACGCGCCGTTGTAGTACGCGACTTCCTCACCCATGAGGAAGATGCGGTCATCGCGGCGCATCTCCTCGGTCATGGCCTCGCGGAGGGCCTCGCGGAACTGGATAAGGCGGGTGCCCTCGCGGGTGGGCACGGGCTTGAGCAGATCAGGGGCGGAAGCGACGTAGGTGGTAGACATGGGTTTGGCCTGGATATGCAAATAAACACACCCGCAAGATGCGGGGGGTCATCATACGCGGCCAGCCTGCTTCTGGGTACCCCCGGGGCCTTCATGAAACAGTTCCATGCTCCTTGTCCCGGG
>CAILKP010000063.1 GCA_903834785.1 uncultured bacterium | reverse complement strand
GGGATGCCGACGCCAAGGGCCCGCTGTCGATCCCCGGTGTGGACGTCAAGGCCGGCCAGTTCATTCTGGCGGTCAACGGCACGCCCATCGATACCAGCAAGGACATCTACGCCAGCTTCATCGCTACCGCTGGCCGGACGATCTCCATCACCGTCAGCGACAAGCCCGTGCTCGACGGCTCGGAGAAGGAAGTGCTCGTCCGGCCCGTTGGTTCAGAGAGCAACCTCCGCTACCGCGCATGGATCGAGGCCAAGCGGAAGTACATCTTCGAGAAGTCCGAGGGCAAGATCGGCTACATCTACGTGCCCAACACCGGTGTTGACGGTCAGGACGATCTGGTCCGCCAGTTCATCGGCCAGCGCGGCCTGGATGCGCTGATCATCGATGATCGCTGGAACGGCGGCGGGCAGATCCCCACCCGCTTCATCGAGATGCTCAACCGCCCGGTGACCAACTACTGGGCCCGCCGCGGCGGTGAAAAGGCCGACTGGACTTGGCCGCCCGATGCGCACAATGGCCCCAAGGCCATGCTCATCAACGGTCTGGCCGGTTCCGGCGGTGACATGTTCCCCTGGCTGTTCAAGCACAACAAGCTCGGCAAGCTCATCGGCACCCGCACGTGGGGTGGCCTTGTCGGCATCTCCGGCAACCCCGGGCTGATCGACGGCGGCACCATCGCCGTGCCGACCTTCGGCTTCTACGAGACCGACGGCACCTGGGGTATCGAGGGCCACGGTGTCGACCCTGACATCATGGTGCTTGATGACCCCAGCAAGATGCAGGACGGCGGCGACCCGCAGCTGGATGTGGCCATCTCGACGCTGCTCGAGGAGATCAAGACCAGCGGCTACAAGCGGCCGACCCGCCCGGCGAGCCCGAACCGCTCGGGCATGGGCATCGACCCCAAGGACAAGTAAGCCGATGTCTCGCTGCGACGGCAGCGGCATCGGAGTGCTGGTCCGGACGATCCCGTTTGGATTGTGACACCCCACCCGTCCGCCCCGGCCATGCCGCGGCGGACGGGTGTGTTTTTGGAGGGGGAGGTCTTCCTGGATCGCATCTCAACGCGCGAAGCGATGGAAAACAGCGCGGGATATCGATCAGATTCGGACAAATTCTGATCGATATCGCTTCCGCGTGTCGTTCTGCCGCGGATGCCGATCTTCGCCGGCTGTTATCGATCAAAAATGGTCGATTTCTGATCGATAACTCCGCGCCGAATCGCTCACTGGCCTGAGCTCGCATCGCGGCCGGCTCTGGCGGTTACTTCTTCCTGCCTTTACCCGCCTGCTCTGTCCCCGTCTCCTCCTGCCAGGCGGCATCCACATCGGCTAGCGTGACCGGCTTGCCGCGGATCATGTCCGGGGCAAAGCTGGCGACGCGGAGGTCCTCCAGCAGCCAGCGGTAGCGGTCGAGCCAGGCGGGCAGTGAGCCGGGCTGGATGGCCCAGGTTGCTGCATCGGCGTTGATGCGGACGGTGTGGCGGCGGGAGGCGGGGATCACTGCGGCCTTGGCACCGGCCGACGGCTTGCCTTGGGCGGAGGTGGCGCTGCTGGCTTCTGCCGCGGCGTGCTGGGCCTTGACCAGCTCGGCATGGTGCCGCGCGATGTAGCCGGTGAGCTTTTTGAACCGGGCCGTGATCAGCGGCAGCGTGGCGGCCTCAGCGCCGGAGCCGTCCTCACGCAGGTTCAGCAGGCGCTGGCGGGCGGCTTCCAGGTATCGGGGCATGTGCTCCAGCCGCTCCGGCGGGACTGCGGTAAAGCAGCCCGGCGGCGTCAGGTATGCCAGATGCTCCCGCAGGTCGGTCACCGAGGCCACCCAGTTGCGGTTGGTTCCGCCGCTGAGGCGATGGGCGATCTTGCCGCGGGCATCGAGGCAGCGGGCCAGCAGTTCGGCGATGTCCTTGGTGTTGGTGGCGATGCGGCCCCAGTAGATGCTGGTTCGCTGCTCGAAGGTCTCGGCATCGCGGATCGGTCCCTGCCCGGCCATGAACGTGCGCTCGGCCACCATCAGCGCGATGGTGTCGCGTAGCTCAGCCTCGGGGCCGAAGGGCTTGAAGCCGCGGACCAGCTCCTCTAACTGCGGCAGCGCATCGAGGTGGTGGGGGATCTCACCGGCCATGGCGATGGCCAGTAGCCGCCGCACACCGCCGCGGGTGAGGTGGGTTGCTGCGGCGGCGGTCTCGGCCAGTGTCAGCGAGACGCTCTCGCCGGCATCGACGAGTGCCGGATAGCGGATGACAGCGGTGCGCGTGACACCGGCTGCTGCGCCTTCGTCGCCTTCGCCCTCCCCGTCTCCCTCCACCTGATCCGGCAGCGGGCCGAAGGTCCATGCGGTCAGGCCATCCCGCTGGAAGCGGGCC
>CAILKP010000062.1 GCA_903834785.1 uncultured bacterium | reverse complement strand
GGTGGCCAGTGCGATGAGTTGTGCCGCGGCGATGATGAAGCTGATGGAGGCGAGCACGGCGCAGTGGGTGCGGGACTGGTAGGCGGCGGAGCGGTCGAGCCGGCGTTGGCCGGGGTGAGCCGGTGCGGCGTTGCTGCTGATTAGGATGTCGCGGTGCTGGTCAGAGACATCGCTCAGGCAGATGGGGCAGACGGTGCCGTGCTGCTGGTCGAAGTCGCCGCCGCACTGGGGGCAAACGGCCGGGGACAGGGCGTCGATGTCGGCGGTGCCCGGGCCGAACATGCCGACGGGCAGGCGGAGAGCGATGAACTCCATCCGGATCCTGGTGCCCCGGAACGATGTGAAGCTGACGCCGATCAGGGGGATCAGCGCGATGAGTCCGGCCACGGCGGCATTGAGGGCGCGCTGCTCGGTGGAATCCGGTTCACGGGTGCTGGGGAGCTTGCGCTGCACGGCGAACGGCAACTGAACCGGTGCGGAGTACTGGTAGGATGCCAGAGCGGCCAATCCGCCGCTGAGCAGCTGACCGGCTGAGAGCACGATGATGGCCAGTGTCTGGTTTCGGTTGTAGAGACAGAAGATCGCGGCCACAAGTGCGAGCCCGCTGACCAGCACAGACCAGTTCACGGTGCAGTACGCCCTTGCTGCGGCGTAGAGGTTGACCATGGCGCCGTCGATTATGACGACCTTGTGGTGCAGCAGCAGGCGGCGTATGGGCGAGTGTTCCTCCACGCGGGGATTATTCGCAGGGTCCGTGGTGCGGGACGGACCTCTGCGGTGGAGTACTCGCGTGCTGCGCAAGCCGGGTCGCGAGCTGCCGCCAGAGCGGGATGAAGATGGACGCAGTCGCAAAGGCGGGGCTGGCGGAGGAGGCGAGCCTCGCTGGGCTACCAGTTGCGGCCAGAGGCTGCGGCTTCTCTGAGTCGGTTTGACATTTTCATGAGCAGAACGCCGCCGAGCACCGGCCAGATGAGCATGGCCAGCACCACGGCCAGGTCGTCGACGGTGCCGCTGGCGGCGAGCACTTTCTTTCCGCGGCCGGCGATCACCCCGCCGAGGAGGACCATGGGAACCGATGCGCTCCAGATCAGCAGGAGTGCGCCGGTGTCGTGACGACTGACGGCGAACAAGGCCGCGAGTTGCGCGATGCCGACGACCAGGCCGAGCAGGCCGACGGACATGGTGCTGCGGCTGGCGCGGCTCGCTGCCTGCCGGTCAATCTCGACGAGGCGGAGCTGGCTTTGGCTTTCGGGCTTGTCGCCGGCGACATCCTCGCCGCACTCGGGGCAGGTGTTGCTTGCCTGTTCGCGGATGTCGTAGCCGCAGCGGTGGCATGCGCCCAGGTGGAGGGCGTCGATGGCGGCCTTTGTCGGTCCGTAGTGGCCGATCGGCAGGCCGAGGGCGTTGAAGATGCGGTGGATCTCACCGCAGATCTGTGCTGCGGGGAGGATGCCCAAGAGCGGAACAAGGGCAACTAAACCATATCCAAAGGTGTACAGCCAGCGCCAGCGTGCCTGCGGTGCGTGAGCGGACCCGGGCGATCCGATGGCGGGCTGTGGTGGTGGCGCATCACTGCTTGTCGGAGGGGGCAGGATGACCGGGGTGTGACGGAGGTAGAGCCCGTAGCCAACCATCAGGCCGGTGAGGCCCTGACCGCTGGAGAAAGCGATCATCGCGAGCGTCGAGTTTCGCGATGACATGAGCGCGATCGCGCAGAACAGCGTGAGCATCCCGATCGCCACGGACACGCCGAGCACGCGGTAGGCCATGGCCTCGGCGTAGAGGTCAACGAGGACACCGTTGACGCGGGCGACTTTGTGCCGCGACGGGACCCGGGTTGTGGGATCGGGTGCCTCCACGACAGGATTGTTCGCAGCCGGCGGGCGGCGGGTTGCCGGGGCGGACTATCCCGTGTGGTGTGCGGGCGCGGAACCATCCGTTGGCCGCGGGCGACTAACCTGCGGCCCCGTGCCTGCCGTTGAGATCAACCCGAAGCGGATGCTGCTGATTCGCCCCAGTGCGCTGGGGGATGTGTGCCGCTCCGTGCCGGTGGCGGCGGAACTCAAGGCGCTGTTTCCCGCGGCGAAGCTGGACTGGCTGGTGCAGGACTCGTTTGCCGATGCGGTGCGGGCTCATCCGGCGGTCGATCGGGTGGTGCTGTTTGCCCGGAACCGGCTCAAGGACGGGCTTGGGGCCAAGCGGACGGTGGTGCGCGACCTGCGGCGGACGCTGCGTGAGGCCAGGTACGACCTGGTGGTTGATGCGCAGGGGCTGCTGCGGTCAGGCCTGATGGCGTGGGCGACGGGGGCGGCGGTGCGCATCGGCCATGGCGATGCCCGGGAGTGCGGCTGGCTGGGGTACACCCATGCCGTGCCGCGGCGGTGGGTGCACACGGTGGATCACATGCTCTCGTTGCTGGAGCCGCTGGGACGGGTGATGCCGGCTGGCGGCACCACGGGCCGGTTGCCGGCGGCGTGGCAACTGGCGTGCCCGGCCGAGGCGCTGGCGTGGGCGGCGGAGCAGCCGTGGGCGGCGGGTGATGGGCGGAATGTGGTGCTGGCGCCGACCTCGCGCTGGGCGGCCAAGGCGTGGCCGATCGAGCGGTTTGATGCCCTCGCAGCGCGGCTGCTGGGCCGGGGGCTGTGCGAGCGGGTGCTGGTGGTGGGGGGGCCGGGTGAGCAGGCCCAGTGCCGGCCGCTGCTAGAGCGGGCGGCGGCGGATCCGCGGGTGGTGGATCTGGTCGGGCGGACGAGCATCGGGCAGTTGATGGCGGTGATCCGCGGTGCGGCACTGGTGGTGGCCAATGACTCGGCGGCGGTGCACATGGCCGCGGGGTTTGACCGGCCGCTGGTGGCGCTGTACGGCCCGACGGATCTGGCCAGGGTGGGGCCGTTCCTGCGCGGGGCGGATGCCGTGCAGGTTCGCCGGGATTCGGATACGCTGGATCACAAGTCGGCGTCCGGTGTGGCGATGATGCAGCGGATCGGGCTTGAAGTGGTTGAACAGATGGCCGCGGTGCGGTTGGCTGCGAGCGGCCGGTGAGGGGCGGGTTCGACGGGTGTTGTGTGCTTTGCGTCTCTTTGCCTGGATAACTATGTCACAGCCAGCCAAGCAACCTGCAGTGTCTCCCGCCGCCACGGTGCTGGCGCCGACGGATTTTCAGGACCGCGGGGCGTGTCCGCTGTGCGGGGCGGCGGGCAAGGACGCGTTTGCGACGGTGCACGACTTTGATGTGATCCCGGTGCGGCGGTGCAAGGCGTGCGGGCTGATGCACTCGGCGCGGATCATGTCGGCCTCGGGAACTGCCAAGTACTACCAGGACGTGTTCGGCTCGGAGTTTCATCGCAAGGGGCAGATGATCAACGCGGAGGTGAACTTTGTGGCCTTGAGCAAGCTGGTGCCGCTGCGCGAGGTCAATACGGTGCTGGATGTGGGCTGCGGGTACGGGTACCTGCCGCGGATGCTCAAGGATGCGGGCAAGCGGCCGATGGGTGTGGAGGTGAGCAAGGGCGAGAGCGAGTTTGCCCGGACGCAGCTGGGGCTGGAGGTGCGGACGGGGATGCTGGAGCAGGTGGGCATGCCGACGGGCTGGTTTGATGCGGTGGCAAGCTTTGAGGTCATTGAGCATGTGCCGCGGCCGGTGGAGTTTGTGCGCTCGATGGCGGCGCACATCCGGCCGGGCGGGTTTGTGATTGTGGGAACGGACAACTTTGAGTCGCCGGTGGTACAGCGGATGGGGGCGCGGTTCCCCAAGTGGATTCCGCACACGCACGTGAACCACTTCGGCCCTGAGACGCTGACTGAGACGATGCGGCGTGCGGGGCTGAAGGTCGAGGGCGTGTGGTCGTACACGCCGCTGGAGAACTCGATTCGCTCGCGGCTGCCGAAGTACCGCAAGCCGGTGGATGTGAAGGCGGCGTGGAATTTTGCGGACCACGTCAAGGAGGAGATGGGGAGGAACTACCCGATGTTCTGGCTGCGGCGCGAGCTGGCCAAGGTGTGGTCGGCCCGGCTGACGCTGCGGAAGAACGGAGCGGGGTCGATGATCTTTGCGGTGGGGCGGCCGAGGGATTGAGTCGGCGGGGGGAGGGAAGTGATGAAGTCAAAATGGACAGCACGCCGGGGCGGCCCGGCGTGCTGGTGAGTGCTTGGTTGTCAGTCCCGAAGATTACTCGACGGTGACGCTCTTGGCCAGGTTGCGTGGCTTGTCGACATCGTGGCCGCGGGCCACGGCGGCGTAGTAGGCCATGAGCTGCAGGGGGATGACCGTCAGCAGGGGGCTGAGCGGTTCGGGGACATCGGGGATGTAGAGGACATCCTGAACGTGCTTCTTGATCTGTTCGTCACCCTCGGTGGCCACGGCGATGACGTGGCCGCCGCGGGAGCGGACTTCCTGAATGTTGCTCATGACCTTCTCGTACTGGCGGCCGCGGTTGGCGATGAAGACCGCGGGCATGCCCTCGTTGATCAGGGCGATGGGGCCGTGCTTCATCTCGGCCGCGGGCATGCCCTCGGCGTGGATGTACGAGATTTCCTTGAGCTTGAGGGCACCTTCCAGTGCGGTGGGGTAGTTGTAGCCGCGGCCTAGGAAGAGCCAGTTCTCGCGGTCGACGTACTTCTCGGTGACCTTCTTGATGATGGGGGCCTGCTCGAGGATGCGCTCGATCTTCTCGGGGATGCGTTCCATCTCGCGGAGGAGGTCGCCGCAGTCGCCGGCGCCCATGATGCGGCGGCGGGCCATGAACAGGGAGATCAGGGTGAGCACGGCGACCTGGCCGGTGAAGGCCTTGGTGCTGGCCACGCCGATTTCGGGGCCCACGCGGAGGTAGACGCCGGCATCGGTGTCACGCGAGATGGTGGAACCGACGACGTTGATGACGCCCAGGGCCAGCGCGCCGCGCTCCTTGGCCTCGTGCAGGGCGGCCAGGGTGTCGGCGGTTTCGCCGGACTGGCTGACGGCCACGACGACGGTGCCTTCCTCAATGGTGGGGTTGCGGTAGCGGAACTCGCTGGCGTACTCGGTCTGGCTGGGGAGCTTGGCCAGGTCCTCGAGCAGGTAGCGGCCGATCATCGCCGCGTGCAGGGCGGTGCCCTGGGCGGTGAGGATGACGCGCTTGGCGCGGGTGATTTCCTTGCCGAAGGTGGAGAGCCCGCCGAGGACCACGCGGCCCTCGCGAAGGTCCATGCGGCCGCTCATGCAGGCCCGCAGGGCCTTGGGCTGCTCGAAGATCTCCTTGAGCATGAAGTGCGGGTAGCCGCCGAGCTCGATCTGCTCGAGGTCGATTTCCAGCTGCTGGACCTTGGGGTTGACCGCGACGTTGTTCACGTCGGTGGTGCGGAAGCCCTCGCGGGTGAGCTTGACGACGTTGTAGTCATCGAGCATGAAGACGCGTGAGGTGTGGCTGATGATGGCGGCGCCGTCGGAGGCCACGACGTAGTCGTTGTTGCTGCCGATGCCGACCATCAGCGGTGAGCCCTTGCGGGCGACAACCAGCACGCCCGGCTCCTTCTCGCAGACGACGCAGATGGCGTACGCGCCGGTGACCTCACGCAGCGCGGCCTGCACGGCCTTTTCCAGGTCGCCTTCGTAGAGCTCGCCGATGAGCATGGCCAGCACTTCGGTGTCGGTCTGGCTGGTGAAGGTGTGGCCCTTGTCCTGGAGGTAGGTCTTCAGGGCGGCATAGTTCTCGATGATGCCGTTGTGCACCAGGGCGATGCCGTGCTTGTCGTCGCGGTGGGGGTGGGCGTTGTGCTCCGTCACGGAGCCGTGGGTGGCCCAGCGGGTGTGGCAGAGGCCAAGTGAGCCGTCGAAGCCTTCGAGGCCCTCGAGTTTTTCCTCGAGCATCGCCACGCGGCCGACGGCGCGGGCGACGTTGAGCTTGCCGTTCATGATGGCGATGCCCGCCGAGTCGTAGCCGCGATACTCAAGCCGCTTGAGGCCCTCGAGCAGCAGGTGCTTGGCGGGCTTGTTTCCGAGATAGGCGACGATTCCGCACATGGTGATTGACTCTCTGGTAGGACGCGAGACTTCGGACTGTTCCGGCACTTGGCTGCGGGGCGGCACGGGCCGACCCAGGGCTGTAACGCCCCATCCCCTTGCCTTCCTTCCCCCGCTTACCCATCTTCCGGTATCCGGAACGTGCCGGATCTTATGAGACGGGGCGGGGCCCAAAGCCCTTTTCCCGAGCGATTCGGCCGCCGCGGCGGGTGCAGGACGCTGGTGTCCATCGGCCGCCCAACGCGGTGGGATCGGTCATGGTTGAACCGTTGCCCGGGTGCCGGGTAGCCCCATCGCGCAAGATGTTCCGTCCGTTACAATCCGGCATGTTCAGCAGGTCCGGTTCCCGCCGGGCCTAGGGTTTCTCCGTTGCCGCTCTGGCAACCTGCGCCCTGCTGGTCCTTTGCGAGCGTGATCATGGCTGAACCTCGCCCCAACCAACCGAAACCGCCGACCGACCGTGGGTCGGAGGCCACCGAGTCGGACCCTCGCTTTCCGACGGGCCGCTGGGTGGGCCAGTACATTCAGTCTGGCCGCCGCAGCAAGCAGGAGCTGTGGCTGGTATTCTCGGACGGACTGATTGAAGGCGGCGGCGATGACCCGGTCGGCTGGTTTGCCATCTCCGGTACGTACAACACGGAGACGGGACGGACGCGGATCACCAAGCGGTACCCGGGCCGCTGGACCGTCGAGTATGACGGCACGGCAGAAGTGAAGCACGGCATCTGGGGTCTTTGGCATATTCCGCACGACTCCCCGGCCAATAAGGGTGGGTTCCAGTTGTGGCCCTTTGGGTCGGGCACGCAGAATGCCGATGCTGCCCATGCCGCGGCACCTGATGAGGCCGAGGCCCCGGAACCGGTGTTCACAGGCCGCGAAGTCGTGGCGATGCCGGCGGATTGAAGAACCCGGACGTGCCGTCCGGGCGTATCTGTCCGAAGAGTCTGCGGCACTATTCATCGTCCAGGGGTTTGTGATGACCACCGAGATTGAGCTTGCTAGCGACAACGCCACCGAGACGCCAACGGCCAATCCTGCGTTGTTTCACTGGCGCTACCGCGATGTCGGGCGCATCAGCGGGCTGCTGACGTGGAACGAGATCCTGGCCCTTGCCCAGCACGGCATCGTCACCAGCCAGCACTTGCTGGTGCTGGAAGAGTCCAACATCACGTTCCCGGCTGACGCGTTTGAGCAGCTCCGTCCGCAGCTTGGGGCCGTGGCGGTTGTTCGCCCCGGAGGCGACGGGACCATCACCTGCCGCGGCTGTGAGCGATCGCTTCCGCTGAAGCGGTACCGGCCCTCGACTACGCATCCGGGCAAGTACACGGCATCGTGCAGCGGTTGCGTGGAGCGGCACCGCCAGGAGCGGGACCGTGCGCGCGAGCAACTGGCGCTTTCGCTGCGTCAGATGATGCTGCTGGCTGAGTCGGTCCGCGGCAAGCCGCAGCGGCTGGTCGGATCAGAGCTCAACCAGTCATTCCTGGATCCCGAGCGCACCACGTCGCCGTTTGCGGGTCTGCCGTCGCTGGTGGATGCCGCCAGTGATGATGCGGACTCCATCGACCTTGCCCTGGACACCCCGGCACCGGCGCTGATTGTGCCGCCGATTACCCGTGACCCGCGGGCCGCGACGACCAGCATCACCCGGCCGCGGATGCAGCCGGTGGCCGAACCCTTGGAAAGCGCATCCGCCGAGGCGGCTTTGGTCGATGCGTCGGCCCGGGTCAGTGTCGGCCCGTCGCCCGAGCAGCTTGCCGCGGTGCCGTACCTGTTGCCGGTGGGTGCCCCCGACCCCGAGCGAATCCCGACGCCGAGCTTTGAGGCCCGTGCCGGCGGCACACCCTGGCTGAAGGTTGTGCTGATTTCCGGGGGGATTCTGCTGGTTGCTGGTGCCGCGGCGGCGTTTCTGATGGCTCGCTGAGGCTGCCTGACCCTAGTGCGGCGGGGCAGCCCCGTTCCGGCGGCTTGGAAGGGCCTTTCGGGTGGCATTTTTGCTCCCGGTCTGCTCTCCTTGCTGGCACTGGCCAACCATGCGGTATGGCCGCCGCCCCTTCCGTGTCGTCCGTTCCGTCCAACTCCGCCGCCAGCGGTGCTGCCGGCTCTGCTCTGCGTCAAGCCATTGAGCGTGAGCTGCCGGAGCTTCGGGCGATCCGGCACGATCTGCACCGGCACCCGGAGATCGCCTTTACCGAGCATCGGACGAGCTCGGTCATTCAGCGTGAGCTGACGAAGCTGGGCATTTCGTTCGTTGCCGGGCTGGCAAAGGGCCCGCGGACGCCAGAGGGCGAGCCGGGCACGGGCGTGGTGGGATACCTGCCGGCGACCGAGCCCGGCGGCGAGTCGCAGCCGGCGGTGGGACTGCGGGCGGATATCGATGCCCTGCCGATTGAGGAGCAGACCGGCCTGCCGCACGCCTCGACCATTGCCGGGCGCATGCACGCCTGCGGGCATGACGGGCACACGACTGTGCTGCTGGGCGCGGCGCGCGTGCTGAAGAACATGAAGCGGCCGCGGCCGGTGACGTTTGTCTTCCAGCCGGCGGAGGAAGGCGGCGGCGGCGGCGAACTGCTGTGCAAGCAGGGGCTCATGGACGGGAAGATCATCGGCCCGCGCATCGCCACGATGTACGGCCTGCACGGCTGGCCGGAGCTTCCCGTCGGCACGCTGGGCTCGCGGCCCGGGCCGCTGCTGGCCAGCACTGATGAAGTGCGGGTGATCATCCACGGCCGGCAGAGCCACGCGGCGTACCCGCAGTACAGCAGCGACAGCGTGCTGTGCGTGGCCCACTGCATCACCGCGCTGCAGCAGATTGCCAGCCGCAATGTCAGTCCGCTGGACAGCGTGGTGCTGTCGATCTGCATCCTCAAGGCGGGCACGGCGCGAAACGTGCTGCCGGAGACGGCGGAGTTCGTCGGAACGCTGAGGACGCTCAAGGCCGAGACGCGTGAGTTCGCACGCCGGCGCATCACGGAGATTTGCACCGCCGTCGCGGCATCGTTCAGCTGCAGGGCCGAGGTGAAGCTGGAGCCCGGCTACCCGGTGACGTACAACGACCCGGCGCTGACGGAGAAGTGGTTCCAGACCGCGCGGGAGACCTTCGGTGCGGGCAACATTGTCACCGTCGAGAACCCGGTGATGGGTGGCGAGGACTTCTCGTACTACGGCCAGCACGCGCCGGCGGTGTTTTATTGCCTGGGCCTGCGGCCCGCCGGGCGAGACACGTACCCCACGCTGCACCAGCCGACGTTCGACTTCAATGATGATGCGCTGCCGGTGGGCATTGAGGCCATGGTCACGCTGGCCACGCAGTGATGCTCCGATCCACATCTTCCACATCTTCCATGCCTTCCGGACCCTCCCAATCTGCTGACCTGCGCATCACCGAGCCACTGTGCGCGGTGTTTCGCCGCAAGCTCAAGATCGAGGGGCTGAAGTACACGCCCGAGCGGGCGTACATCCTTGATGCGGTGATCTCCATGCCCGGCACGTTTGATGCCGAGTCGCTGCTGGCCGCACTGCGGCCGGGCGGGCGGGCATCCGGCGGCAACGGACCGCGGTTTCCGGGCGGGGTGATGCGCATCAGCAAGGCCACGGCATACCGCACCATCAAGCTGCTGCTGGAGGCGGGCATTCTCCAGCAGGTGCTGGTGGACAGCGAGCACGCACACTACCAGCTTGCTTATGGCCGCGGGCCGGTGGCCACGCTGGTGCGGGGCGACAACGAACAGACCGAGCAGATTGAACTGCCAGAGCTTGATGCGCTTGCCGCGGCGGTGTGCCGCCAGCGCGGGCTGAAACTCCGGGGCCACCGGTTTGTGATCTACGCCGACGGTCCTGGCGGAGCGGGCTCGTGAGCGGCGTGATGGTGTGGACCCCGCGTGCCGGGCTGCGGTGGGATCCCAGCTGCCGCTGGATCCTGGGGATTCTGAACCTCACGCCCGACAGTTTCTCCGATGGTGGCGACCTGCCGACGGTTGCCGCGGCCGTTGAGGCAGCACGGGCGATGGTGGTGCAGGGGGCGGACGGGCTGGACATCGGTGGTGAAAGCACCCGCCCCGGTGCGGCCCGGATTCCGGCTGATGAGCAGATCCGGCGGGTGGTGCCGGCGATCGCGGCCGTTCGGGCTGCGCTGCCGGGTGTTGTGCTGAGTATTGATACCACGCTGGCGGCGGTGGCCGGTGCTGCGCTGGATGCCGGGGCCGATGTCATCAACGATGTTTCCGGCGGTCGGGAGGATGCGTCCATTCTGTCATTGGCTGCGGAGCGGCGGGCCGGGCTTATCCTGATGCACCGGCTGCGTCCGCCCGAGCAGGACGTGTACTCGACGAGTTATGGCTCCGGTTCTGCGCCGCAGCCGGTTGCGGGTGACGTTGCCGGCACCGTCCGGGCGGAACTGGCGGCCATGTTTGCCGCGGCTACGGCGGCGGGGGTTATGCCCGAGGCCATCCTGCTGGATCCGGGGCTGGGATTCGGCAAAACGGTGAGCCAGAACCTCGGGCTGATTGAAGCGACGGCGGCGATCCAGTCGCTGGGACGCCCGATCCTCTCGGCGTTGTCACGCAAGAGCTTTGTGGCGGCGGTCTCTGGCTTGCCGCCGGAGAGTGCTCCCCGCGACCGGGCGGCGGGCACGCTGGCCCTGACGGTGCTGCACGACCTGCGCGGGGCGCGGTTCTTTCGCGTTCACGAGGTCGGCCCGTGCCGGCAGGCGTTGAATGTTGCGCAGGCGCTTGCCGGGGCTTGAGGCGGGCTGTTCCTGCCTGCTGCAAGCGCGGTTCGGGCAGATGCTGCGGCCGGGCGGGTGATTGCTGCAGATGGTGCCGGATTTTCACGGCGTGCGGGGGAATTGGCGGCCGGAAAGTCGCATCGCCGGGCCCCGCCGCTGGGTGGATCACCCCACTTGAACCCGCCGTTTCCGCCCCGCTTGTTCCGGCACGCCAGTTGTTCGATACCCGCTGCACGCTGTGGCCGCGACGGAGATCGCAGCCAGCAAGAAGCCGGACCGAACAACGGCCATTGTCGAGTGGAACTCGCCACGTGCCCAACCTGATTTGGCGGAGCGAATCCATGACGATGACCATGAACCACCAGGCCCTTCTCGAACGCTTCTTTGAAACCCTTGTCACCGGTGACCGCCCCGCGGCACGCACCGTTGTCGCCAAGGCCAAGGAGGCCGGCCTTGATGGCGAGTCCATGATCCTCGAACTCTTCTGGCCCACCCACCAGTCGCTGGAGAAGCTCCGTCGTGCCGACCAGATCAGCACGATGAGCCACCACATGGCCACGCGCCTGCTGCGTGTGCTGATCGACCAGTGTGCCGCGGGCATGCAGGTCGGCCCGAGCCGCGGCAAGCGCGTCCTGGCGTTCTGCGGCGGCAGCGAGCAGGAGGAACTGGCGGCCCAGATGGCCGTCGATGTCCTGGAGGCCAACGGATTCACTGTGTGCTTTGCCGGCAGCGGCATCGCCAACGACGAGATCCTCGCCCGCGTCAACGAGAACAAGCCCGATGTGCTGCTGATGTTTGCCTCAGCCCCGACCGACCTGCCCAACATCCGCGCCCTGATCGACACTGTCCGCGAGATCGGCGCCTGCCCGAACATGCAGTTCGCCGTCGGCGGCGGCGTGTTCAACCGGGCCGATGGCCTGGCCGAGGAGATCGGTGCGGATCTGTGGGCCAAGGACCCCGTTGAGATGGCCCAGGTGCTGATCGATGAACCCGGCCGCAAGGCCGACGCCGCCCAGCGGACTGTGGGCAAGCCCCGCACCAAGGCCGCCAAGAAGGCCGCCTGAGGCCTGGGTTTCTCTTTCCCTTTCTGACCCAACAAGGTTGTTCCGCGGCCGGAGGCATGCGAGCAACCCCGACTCATGGACGAGTGCAATGAGCCGCCACCTGGCTATGGACAGCCGGTGGCGGTTTGTGCTTTTTGCGGGGGCGAGGGGAGGCGATCGCGTTGCGCTTTGCGACTCGTGACTCGCGACTTTTCTAAGCCGTCAGCAAGATGGTCTCGTCCCCGGCGCGGCTTCGGTCACAGCCCTTGTCGTCGAACCGCGAGACGGGGTTTGGGCGGTCGACGAATGGAGCTGGACCAGTATCGCGCGAGTGCTCAGTCCGTCATCGCAAGGGCACGGTCGCCTCGGACGACGAGTTCGGAGCACTGCCAATGCAGCGGCGAAGGGTCAGACGACCCGGACCAGTGGAAAACGGCGTTGGTTTGAAGCCGGTGCGATGAGCAGGCTGATGAGATTCACTGCCGAGGCCTGCGCGAGGGAGCAGCGAGCACCGGCCCGGAAAATGTGAACTTGGGTGGTTTGAAGGTGCCTGCTTCACTGCGGATAAGTCCGTGTTGTCATCCGTTTGGATCGGTCTGGACAAGTTTCCGTCGCATTCCACTTCAGGGGCGGTAAACTACCTATGATACGAAGCGACACTGTCGCTCTGCTTTTCTTAACCTTCCGCACCTCGTTATTCGCGGCCTACAGGAGATTTGAGATGCCCACCGTTCTTCGTACCTTGGTTCTTGCCACCGGCCTTGCGGTCGGCGGCGCTGCCGGGTTGGCTCAGGCCGACACCGCCGCGGCGAACTTTTCGCCTTCATCCAACACCGGCACCTGGACGTTCGGGTCCACCGCGACACTCGGCGGGGCCTTCACACCGTTTACCGTGAGTGGATCGAGCGGTGGTATTGACCGCTGGGTCAGCAACACTAACCCTGACTACACACAACTGCCCGGCGCGGGTCACAACGGCACACCCAATTCGATTACCAACGGCACGGTCACCATCGGCGCTGGCCAACTCTCGCTGCACCCCGGCGTGTTTGGGGAGTATTCCATTGCCCGCTTCACCGCACCGGTCGCCGGCACGTACAGCTTCAGCGCAAGCTTCATGGGTCTGGACTTTGTTGGCCGTCCGAGCGGCACCGGAACCACGACGGATGTGCACCTGCAGGTGAACGGCGTTTCGTGGTGGGGCAGCAATGTCAACGGGTTCGGAATTCCCAGCACGGTTTCCAGCGGCGTCTATAACATCTTCCTCGCGGCTGGTGGCACGATTGATGCGGCGGTCGGGTACGGAAGCGGACCAAACCCTGATCTGTTTTACGATTCCACCGGTGTGGACTTCAACGTTCGGCTCGTGCCGCTCCCCGCGGGCGTCTGGGCCGGCGGTGCGACCATGCTGGCGGTTGCCGGCGCGGGCATCGTCCGTCGCCGCCGCCACGTGTGATTGCAGTCTGAAGATCTTCTAAGCTGATCGTCTCAGCGGCTCCGGAACATGTTTCCGGGGCCGCTTTCTTTGCGCTTGCCTGCCACAAGAGCCTGCGAACGCCGCACTCTCGTCTCTGATCAGGCGGCCAGCGATGTTGTTTTGTAGCCGCTCTTGTTGAGGAAGCTGCACAGGGCTGAGTAGATGTCAGCACCGGTCAAGGTGCGGGCGGAGGTGCAGAGCTGGGAGGCATCAAGCCTGCGGTAGTAGCCCTTGCCTTCGAGACGCTCATGGTCGGAGGCCGCGATCGGCGCAAGGTCCGTGAGGATTCGGTGTCAGGGCCGCATCGGCCGTCTCGGAAACGGGCTGCGTGCTGTCGAGGGCTCGCAGTTCCTCCGCGGCGTGTGGGACGGCATGACCCAAACAGCATGCCAGCCGCCAGGGTGAGCCCCGGCGCTTGGCCCTGTGAGCTCCCGCAAAGTTCTGCCGCAGCGGCTTACTGCTTCCCGGACCGGACGGCCGCGGCTTTCTCGCTCTGGAATCGCCAGTCGGGGGCGATGCAGTCTGTCAGCGGCCGCCGCAGCGTGCCGGACCACCACCGCTTGGCATCCCACGCGGTTGCCGCGGCGGTCTCATCGCCACGGAAGACGAGTTCGTAGCGTGCGACCTCGGCGGCATTTGCCATCATGGGATCGAACGGGGTCGGCAGGGAGGCAAAGGTGATGCCGTTGCGGACGACCATTGCATCATCGGTCGAGGCTCGGTAGTTGTTCGCCGGCATCATCGCCGTCTCGATGACGTGGCCGTCGCGGAGCAGGTCCACCTTCAGCCCAAGGCCAAGATCCGCATCGTCCTTTGCCGGCTTCCACCACATTACCAGCAGGTTGGTCGTTCCGCCGCCGGGCTGGGGCTGGCCGGTCATGGTGGTCTGCAGGAACGAGCGCGGGCTCATGTTCTCGGCGGCGGTCAGCGTCGGGCCGGTGACGGGCTCGATGTACATCGTCACCGCCTGTTTGCGCACGACACGGGCGTCATTCCAGTAGGTGCTCGAGGCTGATGCCGTCGAGCCGAAGAGTTCGTGCTCCTCGAAGTGGCTCATGACCGTGGGTGTTTCCGCTGTCTTGAGGCCGGTGCGGATCTCGATGTCGAAGACGACCTTCTTCTCGCCCTTGGGCACGGTGCCGACGATGTTGCTGCTGGGTAATGAGTCGCCGGCGGGGGCACGTTGGGCCAGGGACCGCCACGTGCTGGGCTCATTGCCGGCCCAGGTGCGGCCGGCGTGCAGGGTGACTGGCTTGTCTAGCCGCGGCGTGGCCCGGATGGCCACGGCCGCACCGAGCCAGGCGGGGTTGTGCAGTTCGACGACCAGCGGCGTGCCGGGGATCTGCTGCTTGCGGTACTTCAGCAGCCGCGGGGCCGTCAGCAGGTCGGTCCACTGCTGGTCGGTCAGCTCACCATTGATGATGCGTGCCCGCAGATGGTCGCAGGCGATCGGCGGGCCGGGGGTGCCATCGGCCAGCGGCTTGTACTCATCACCGGCCTTGGGCATGGCGCGGATGAGGTCATCGGTGCTGGGGGCGGGCTTGGGTTGTGCCGCGCGTTTGCCTGCGGGTGCCGGCTTGGGTTCTGCCGCGGGTGCGGCCAGAAGCGTGCTTGACAGCGGGCAGGACGCCAGAGCGACCAGTGCGAGGGTGAGCGGGAGGGTGCGTGCAGGGGTAAATGACATGGGTGGGTGCTTGCGGGCTGGTCCGGAACTGGTCCGGGAACGGCGGTTGGCCACCGCCCGTCCGTGGGCCGTGGTGACCATGAAGGCGGCCAGTGGCGGCAGGGTTCACCGGCTTTGCTGGAATTGCCGCCGAATCGCTGCGAGACGCACATCGGCCATGGGGCAACTGGGGGTTCTCACAGGTCTCACGAGATCCAAGGGCGACGCTTCGCGGCGGATCACCGCAACTCATCCACCGCCATTGCCGTAACCTGAAGCATGGCTGACTGGGCTGACATTCGCCGCCTCGGTCTGATCGCCGGCATCGTGCTGCTGGCAGTCGCCGCGTACGCGTGGTGGTACTCAGGCGACTGGCGGCAGCGATATGAGGTCTGGAACACCGAAGTCCTCGCCCGGCTGACGGTTGCGCCATCAAGCACGCAGGAGGTTGCGGCCATCATGGAGCACACATGCGAGGTGGCCCACGGCCAGCAGATCCTGCTGCGGGTGCTGACCGCTGATGGTGCGGTGGCACCGCCGGCTGCGTGGCCGGAGCAGCTTCATGCGGTTGTGTCGACCGAACGGATCGACGGTGCCTTGCCGCAGAAGTTCGCCGAGCCCTTTGCGTGTGCCGAGCTTCTGGATGGAGCGAATCCGGATCACGGCGTGATGCTGACCCGCCCGATCCTCGGCGATGCCGGGCTGTATCGGCTGCGGGTGCTGCTGACGCGGCCGCACGAGGCACCGGAGGGGGTGGTCTACGAGTTCTCCGTCCGCAACGAGCTGTGCGGGATGGAGATGCTTCCCAGCAGGTTTGCGTTCGCTGCGGCGTTGCTCTGCGGCGGGTTGGGCCTGGCGTGTGCAGCGCCGGGGGTGGTAGATGCTCTGCGGGGTAGAGCAACGACAGGCGACCATCTCGCTTGATGCACCCTGCTGAATCGATCATGTGGCTCGGACGGCGGTGAGCAGGCTGCGGACCAGGCCCGCAACATCGGCCTGGAGATTCTCATCGGGCTGCTGGTAGAGAAACTGAGCAACTCGTGCGGGGCCAACACTGCGGGCTGTGGCGAAGTCCTCCTGAAGAATGCTGATGGCACGCTGCGTCTGAGGGTCGCCGGCGAGTGACTTCATGCGGCTGATGGTGTCGGCGCGGTGCTGGAGCACGTACCAGAGGTCGTAGGCATCTTTGTTCTCGCCGCGGCCTCGGAAGGCGAGCGCCTTGAGAACGATGAAGGCCCCCGGGCCGCAGACGCGGGCGGTTCGGACGGCCTGGCCACCGGTCAGCACTTCGCCCTCGAGTCGGACCTCTTCGGAGTCCTGGAACGCCAGATGAAGCCCGGGGGTGATCACGGCTGCAAAGTCGGGCTCCAGGTTCCTCAGGCTGCCGCCCCTGTCCGTGACTGATGAGGGCTGGATCAGAAAGTCGATGAGGACACCTCTGGCGAGGTGCCAACGCTGTGAGGTGGGGTTGCCGTGCTCGTTGACATCCCGCTTGAACCCGGCCTGCCTGAGCCGCCGGGCGATCTGCTCGTACTTGTGCCCGTCGAAGATGGCAAGTGATAAGCCGAGGTCGAGATCGTTCGTGCCGATGTGGGCCTGAACGCCTGCTGGAAGCCGGGCGATGTCGATCAGGAGCCCCGGGACGAGGCCGCCGACGATGCACACGTCATCCCTGAAGTCGTGAAGTCTGGTAGCGACTTCGAGACAGGCCTCGCGGATGATCGCCGTGCGGTTGCGGTCGTACCCGGCGGCATGGGCGGGTTTGTCGTTTAGCGCCATGAGAGGCACACCTTGCGAAGTTGATCGGCGGTCTCTTTCGCACGTTCGGGCATGTTCAGCAGATCGAGGTAGGTCTGAACGGCTGAGACGCAGGGGCGACCGGCGATGTCCTTCGAGCCGGCGAACACGCCGTCATCGTCGGGGATCATGAGCCAGAGGTTGGCCCCTTTGTCCTCGTTGTGGAAGCCGAGTGATTGGAGCAGCATCTCCTGGGGCGGGCGGCGGAGGTATGCGGCAACGAGTCGGAAGCCGGCGAAAGGTGCGAGCCGGTCTGCTGCGGGAAAGCCGGTGAAGCCGTACTCCACACTGTGCTGCCGCGCGGCCTGAGCGAAGCGGTCCGCCAGTTCTTCGCCTGATCGTGCGTCGACGTGACCGGCGACGATCCGATGGCGGCTGAAGTCGTACTCGTCTTTCCACGCGTCCAGCAGGAGGGAAGGATCGCTCGGGCGCACCAGGCCGTTGTTCGCTTCCAGCAGGCCGTTGCCGCGGAGTCGGGCGACAATCTTGCTGACGGTTCCGCGACCGATGCCCGCCTCCGCGGCGAGATCCTTTTGCTGCCACCAACGCTCGGGATCAAGCAGAACAAGCCGTGTTACGCGCGAGCTTCGCGGAGCGAAGACGCTTGACGGGCGACCGCGAACCGATGAGGTGTTCGGCCGGCCTTGAACGTGCACGAGCAGCGCTGGGGTCTCGATGCGGGCGTTCCCGGCTGCATCGATGAAGCTGATGTCCGCTTCGGCACACGCCTGACGACCGGTCGGACCCATGAACGGGACCGCAACGAGGGCAATGGTCCCCGGTCCTCCGGCGGTGGCGCAGCGTCGCGCCTGCTCGCAGGCCTGACGAATAACGGCGAGCCGGTTGGAGGCTCTGGCCTCGACAACGAACACGAGATCGCCGGCGTGGAAGATCGCGTCGGGTCCGTCATGCTGGCCACGAGCCGCCTTCGCCTTCACTGGGCGTTTGAGCAGTTGTTCAAGGTGAAGCCTCGCCGGCTCCAGGATGTCACGTTCGAGGATCATGATTCCTTATATCGACTAGTTTGCGGATCCGGAAACTATATGCTTTTAGGAAACTGCGGGTACATCTGCGTGGTCGGTAAAAAGACGCTCCGAGGCGGACGTGCTACGACGCCGATGCACTGTATGCAGAACCTAACAGGTTCCGCACCTGCGTGCAAACCAAAACGAAAAAGCCCCGGCCAGGTGGCCGGGGCTTGGGATCAACACTGCATCAACCGCCGCTCATCTGAGCGACCGAGGCGATCAGTCCTTCTTGAAGACGATCTTGTCGGTACCCATGGCGCCGTGGCTGTCCATACCACCCTTGGTGGGGGAGCGCTCGCCGCGCTTGGACTTGCCCTCGTCGGGGTTCTGGCCGCCGGTGCCGGAGCCCACAGCGCCGGTGCCGGTGGTGTCGCCCCACTGGGCACGCTTGAGCGACAGGCCGATCTTGCGATCGGAGGTGTCGACGCGGAGGATCTTGACATCGACCTCGTCGTCGATCTTGACAACGTCCTGCGGGTTCTCGACCTTGTGGTCGGCCAGTTCGGAGATGTGCAGCAGACCCTCAAGATCGCTTTCCAGCTCGACGAAGACGCCGAAGTTGGTGATCTTGGTGACCTTGCCGCGGACGACCATGCCGGGCTTGTAGTGCTCGGGGATGGCGGCAACCCACGGATCCTCGGTCAGCTGCTTGACACCCAGGCCGATGCGCTGCTTGTCGCGGTCGACATCGAGCACGACGCAGCGGATCTTGTCGCCCTTCTTGAAGACCTCGTTGGGGTGCGTGACCTTCTTGGTCCAGCTGATGTCGCTGACGTGGAGCAGGCCGTCGATGCCCGGCTCGATCTCGACGAACGCGCCGTAGTTGGCCAGGTTGCGGACCGCGCCCTCGATGACCGTACCCGGGGGGTACTTCTCGCTGACGAGCTCCCAGGGGTTGACCTCGATCTGCTTCATGCCCAGCGAGATCTCCTGCTTCTCCTTGTTGATCTCGAGGATCACGACATCGACCGGGTCGTTGACGTTGACCAGTTCCGACGGGTGGTTGACGCGGCGGGTCCAGGACATCTCGGAGATGTGGACCAGGCCCTCGATGCCGTCCTCAAGCCGCACGAACGCGCCGTAGGACATGAGGTTGACAACGGAGCCGTGGACGCGCGAGCCGACGGGGTACTTCTGCTCGATCTCCTCCCAGGGGGAGACTTCCTTCTGCTTGAGGCCCAGGGCGATCTTTTCCTTGTCGCGGTCGATGTTGAGGACCTTGACTTCGATCTTCTGGCCGAGCTTGAGCAGCTCGCTGGGGTGGTTGATGCGGCCCCAGGACATGTCGGTGATGTGCAGGAGGCCGTCGATGCCGCCCAGGTCGATGAACGCGCCGAAGTCGGCGATGTTCTTGACCTCGCCGGTGGCCATCTGGCCTTCCTTGAGCGTCTCGAGGAGGCGCTTCTTGGCCATTTCGCGCTCTTCTTCGATCAGCTTGCGGCGGCTGATGACGATGTTGCGACGCTCCTGATCGATCTTGAGCACCGAGGCGCGGATCGTGCGGTTGATGAACTCGCCGATGTCCGCCGGGCGGCGGACGTCGACCTGGCTGGCCGGGAGGAACACCGGAACGCCGATGTCCACCAGCAGGCCGCCCTTGATCTTCTTGGTGACCTTGCCCTCGATCACGTCGCCCTCGCGGGTGGTGTCGATCAGACGCTGCCAGTTGAGCATCCGGTCGGCCTTGCGCTTGGACACTTCGATCTGGCCGTCGGTGCCGTCGAGCTTCTCGACGAGGATCTTGACCTTGTCGCCCAGCTTGATGTCGGCGCCGTCGAACTCGTCGCGGGGGATCATGCCCTCGCTCTTGAGGCCCAGCTCGATGACGACATCGTCACCGGCGAAGCCGACGATCACGCCCTCGCGGATCGTGCCGCTGGACATGTCGGTGACGCGGTCACCAACCAGAGTTTCCATATTGCCCGACTCGACTTCCTTGCCGAGCCCGGCCAGCATCGCCTGCGCTTCCTTTTCCAGGAGAGCGTCCATGTTGAGTGAGGCGATCAGGTTTCCATCGATCATGTGCTATGAACCTTTCGGCCCGCATTGGGGTGCGTGAAGACAGCCAAACCAGCCGACGAGTAAGACGAAGATGGCACCGCCGCACGTTCGGCCGCGACCGAACGGATCGCGTGAAAACCGACGAGCGAAAATGACACCCTCGCCGCGGGCCGCGGCGGGTTTGGAAACGTGGATAACTCTAGCAAGCGGCCCGCCTGAAGATGCCCAAACCGCAGGGGAAAGTACCCGGGTTCATCGCACATGTACCGTTTATTCGGACTATGTGGACGGGGTGTGTATGCGGGGGGCGTGAGTTAGCGCATTCGTCGCTCGCTCGCACCGGCGTGCCCTCGCAGCGACCCAAGCCGCGGCAGCGCGCGGGCTTCACGGCAATCACCCCATCGCCCTGCCCCGTGCCGCGGGCCGATGTCCTTCATCGTTGGAGTGCGCTCGGGCTTGGCCTGGGTGCGGTCGTCCAGTTCGTTCTTCGTCCGCCGGTTTGCCAAGCCACCCATGCCCACCGTGACACACAGCACGCTTCCTGCCACCGGCATCGTTCTTGTCGGCACGCGGGCCACGTGCAGGCACTTGGCCGGGCAGCTCTCGTCACTCTCGCACCCGGCGGTGCCGGCGGGGTGCGTGCTGCTCTCGCCGCTGGATGACTCGCGCACCAGCAGTGGTGTGGGCGGCGATGGTGCACTGGCCACGAGCTTTGGCATCCTGCCGCCGAAGCTGGGGACGATCGATGACTTCCTGATGCTCCACGCGCGGTATCAGTTCCGCTTTGCGCTGGTGTGCCTGCCCGAACCGACGGATGATCTTGCCGCGGACCTGGCCACGGCCGATGAGGCAGCAGTGATGCGCTCGAGACTGGAATCGCTCTTCGGGCAGTTGGATCTGCCATTCCGCTTTGTGCCCACGCCCGATCAGCTCATCCTGGGTGAGCCCAAGCCGGTGGCGACGGCCCCGGTGGAGCCGCACGGGCTGCGACGCCGCCCCGCGGTGCGCCCGATGCTGCCGGAGGAACTGGACCCTGTCACGCTGATCGGCCGCCGCGGCGTGACGATTGACTCGGCCAAGGTGGGCTCGGTCATCGCGGGCAAGACGGTGCTGATCACCGGTGCGGGCGGGTCCATCGGCTCGCAGTTGTGTCAGATTGTCGCGGGCTTTGGCCCGTCGCGGCTGGTGATGATGGAGCGTTCGGAGAACGCGCTGTTTCAGATCGACGGGCTGCTGGCCCGGCGCGAGCGCAAGCTGGTGCGGCGGGCGGTGCTGCACGATGTGGTGCAGGCCGAGGCGACGCGCCGGATTGTTCAGGACATCAAGCCCGACATCGTGTTCCATGCCGCGGCGCACAAGCATGTCCCGCTGATGGAGGACCACCCCGGGCTGGCGCTGGCCAACAACCTCTTTGGCACCGCGGCGATTGCCGATGCCGCGGCGGCGGCGGGTGCCGAGCGGTTCGTGCTGATTTCAACCGATAAGGCCGTGAACCCCAGCAGCGCGATGGGTGCCAGCAAGCGCCTGGCGGAACTGCTGATTGCCAGCCGCGCGAGTGCGGCGGGTGCTGGCGGGAACGGCGGAAGGGGCACGCTGTTCTCATCGGTGCGATTCGGCAATGTGCTGGCCTCGGCGGGTTCCGTGGTGCCGCTGTGGCTGCAGCAACTGGCCGATGGCACGCCGATCACGGTGACCGACCCGCGGATGACGCGGTACTTCATGACGATCCCCGAGGCCGCGAGCCTGGTCGTGCAGGCGGGCACGCTGCACGAGGATGCCGGGCAGTCGCCCATCTTCGTGCTGGACATGGGCCAGCCGATCCGCATTCTGGACCTGGCGTGCCGGTTCATCCGCATGCACAACGCGGTGCCGGTGCTGCAGCGGCCCCACGCCGCGGCAGGAGATGGCGAGCACGCCCGGCGGCTGGAGCAACTGGAGGCGGCCGTGGCCGAACTGGGCGGCTGGCACGTGCTGGAGGCGTCGCTGGGTATCGGCGAGGACGCCGTGGGCCCGACCGTGGCGATTGAACTGACCGGTGCGCGTCCCGGTGAGAAGCTCCACGAGCAGCTCGCCTACGCCAAGGAGCAACTGGTGGCGACCGCGCACGGCAAGATCAACCGTCAGGCCGCGGTGAGCCCGGTGGATGCGGGTGTGGCCGATGCGATGCTGCGCGAACTGGCCCCGCTGTGCCGCGATAACGCGGACAAGCTGGAGGTGGTGAAGGCGATGATGGAGTGGGGCGGGCGCGGGTGAGGGAAGTCGCGAGGGGTGAGTCGCGAGTCGCGAGATAAGAGCCCCTGCCGGAAGGCAGGGGGTGGTGGGTGATGCTGCGTGCGGGCAACTGATCGCGTGCACGGAGGCGGGTGAAGTTCCAGGCAAACAAGGCACATCGCCCGGAAGGGCGATGGCACGCGGGGAGGCACTGCGCTGTGCAAGGCGTTCACACACCCACAGTCGGCGGTGAGCTATACGGAATCGCGGTGCCCTTGGCATCCACGCTGACCATCGTCAGCTTGGCCGTGGTCACCTGCACGGTCTGGTCGCTCTCGTAGCGGCGGGCGCACACATCCACACTAATGGTGATGCTGGTGCGGCCGGCACGCTCCACCTGCGTCCAGCATTCGACGACATCACCCAGGTGTACGGGCTGCTTGAACTCGACGCGATCAACGGCCACAGTGACCCACCGGTGCCGCCCGTGCCGCCGGGCCTCGGCGAAACCGGCTTGGTCGATCAGCGAGAGGATCACGCCACCGAAGATGGTGCCGTACTGGTTGGTGTCCTTCGGCATCGTCATGACGCGGAGGGAGAGTTGGCGATCGGTGGGGTGTGACATGGGGGAGGGGGAAGGAGTCGCGAGGGAGGGAGAAGATGAAAGATGAAAGTGGAAAGAGAAGAGGCAGAAGGCAGGAAAGGCGAGGAGAAAGGGCGGGGAGAAAAGGCATGAAGGCACATCGCCCGGAAGGGCGATGCCACGCGGGGGAGGGGCGGGCTTAGTTGTTGGTGGCGTAGATTGTTGGATCGGCGATCCCCGCATCCGCAAAGCCTTGGCGGCGGAGGATGCAGCTGTCGCAGTGGCCGCAGGCGGAGAGAGAAGGAGTCGCGAGGGAAGAAGAGGAAGAAGCAGGTGCTGTCGGTCGCGGGCCGGAGTCAGTGCTCACCATCGGGTCATAGCACGAGTGGGTGAGGCCGTAGTTCACCCCCAGCGCTGTGCCGGTGCGGATGATCTCGGCCTTGGTCATGTGCACGATCGGTGCGTGGATCTGCAGGCCCGCTTCGCCGGTGTGCTCGACACCAACCTTGGTCGCAAGGTTCACCGTGCGCTGGAAGCTGGCCAGGAACTCGGGCCGGCAATCCGGATAGCCCGAGTAGTCCACCGCGTTGACGCCGATGAAGATGTCGCGGGCCCCGACGACCTCCGCCAGGCCTGCCGCCAGGGAGAGGAAGACCAGGTTGCGTGCGGGGACGTAGGTGACGGGGATGCTGCCGCTCATGGCCGCTTCATCGCGGTCCTTGGGCACGGCGATGTCCGCCGTCAGGGCCGAGCCGCCGATGGCCCGCAGATCCAGCGACACCACGCGGAACGTTGCCGCCGCGTGGGCCCGGGCCACCACCTCCGCCGCGGCAAGCTCCCACCGATGCCGCTGGCCATAGTCAAAGCTGATGCAGTGACACGCGTACC